>JABBNW010000361.1 GCA_019352115.1 Pseudomonadota bacterium | reverse complement strand
ACCCTCAGGGCGTGAAAAGCAATCGAACTTGCGAAAGAATACCCGTTGAAAATGCCCGGTTTTTCGGGCGATTTCGGCGGCTGACGGGCATTCTTTCACAAATTCTCAGAGCGTGAAAAGCAATCGAACTTGTGAAAGAACGCCCGTTGAAAATGCTCGGTTTTTCGGGCGATCTCGGCGGTTGACGGGCATTCTTTCACAAACTCTCAGGCGGCCGGTTCCAGCACGTGGATCACGCGGCTGGCGATCCACTCCTTCGTCTTCGCCCCATAGGCCGCCATGTGGGGGGAGGCGGCGTGCGCGGCCAGGGCCTCCTTGCTTTCCCATTTCTCGATCACCAGGAAAGTGTCAGGGCCGAATTTGGTCTGGAAGCCGCCCATGCCCTCGGCGTCGGTTGCCGGGCCGTATTCGATGCAGCCCTGCTCGGCGTGCACGACGGGCATGTTGGCGCGAAAGGCGTCCAGGATGGTCGCGCGCTGGCCGGGCTTGGCGGTGATGATGGCGATGACGTGGATCACTTCGGTCCCCTCCGGATGGTTTTCGCCCCCAGCGTAGCGCCGAACCGGGCCGGCGCCAAAACCGTGCGCCGTGACAGCGCCACGATCGGCCCCTATTTCAGCGCCGCCCGCCTCTGAACCGGATGCTGCCGTGCCCCGTTGGTCCTTGCTGCTTCTGCTCGCGCTGCTCCCGCTTGGCGGGTGCACCGGGAACTATTCGCCCGATACCTATGCCGCCGCCGCGGCCCAGCAGGCGGCGCCGGTGGACCGCGGCGTGATCGTCGGCGTCCGCTCCGTGCTGATCAACGCCAACGGCACCGTGGGTGCGGTGACCGGCGGCGCGGCGGGTGCGGTGACGGGGGCGCAGGCGCCGGGCGGGACGCTCGGGGCGGCGTTCGGCGCGATCGGCGGCACCCTGATCGGCGGCCTGGCCGGCAGCGCGGCCGAGCAGACGGTCGCCGACGCCAAAGGCTGGGAATACATCGTGCAGGAGCCGAACGGGCACCTGGTTTCGGTCACGCAGACCGACAAGGTGGCGCTGCCGATCGGACTGCATGTGCTGGTGATCACGGGCAAGCAGGCGCGGATCGTGCCGGACTACACGGTGAAGGTACCGGGGGCGAAACCGGCGCAAACGCCACCCAATCTGGCCGCCGCGCCAATCTATGCGTCCCCGCTGGCGCCCGTGGGCGGGGCAGGCGCGCAAGCGCCGGCGACGCACGGGGCCGCGGCGTCGGGCACCGGTACGGTGCCGCCTGCGTCCGGCTCCCCTTCATCCGGCCCGCCTGCGTCCAACCGATCGGCACCGAATTCCTCGGCGCCGGTCCCCGCGGCGTCGAGCCCCACTGCGTCGGCCCCCACGGCATCGCCCCCCACGGCATCGCCCCCTTGGGCACCGGCGCCCTGGAGCCCCACCGGGGCCGCCACGTCGCCCCCGGCCGCCGCGTCCACACCCGCACCGGGAACTTCCGCCCAGCCCTGACCGCACGCCGCCCTGTGCCCCCGCGCATGCGCGGCCCGCGGCATCGACCCGCCGCCTGTCGTCTGCCGGCGGGCTTGCCACCCGACTCTACCGGCTGGTAGCACCCTGGTCGGAACCACTACGGGAGCGAGCATGACCGAAGTGCAATCGGTCTTCCAACGCGGCCTCGCCGGCCCGGTCGCCGGGCCGAACCGGCGCGGGACCCGCCGGGTTGCCGTGATCGGCGCCGGCGCGTGCGGCCTGTGCGCCGCCAAATACCTGCTGGAAGTCGGCTTCGACGTCACCGTGTTCGAAATCGGCAGCCAGATCGGCGGCATGTGGTGCTACCGGAACGACAACGGGCGGTCCTCGGCGTATCGCACCTTGCACATCAACACCTCGCGCGGGGTTACCCGGTTCAGCGACCTCGATTTCGACGCCGCGACCCAGACCTTCCCCGACCATGCCGACATGCACCGCTATCTTGTCGCCTATGCGGAACATTTTGGCGTCGCGCCACGCATCCGCTTCCGCCGCCGGGTCACCGCCGTCCGCCCCGCCTTCGCGCCCGGCGCCGCGCCGCCGGCCTGGGATGTCGTTACCGAAACGGATGGCGCCGAACGGTTCGATGCCGTGATCGTCGCCACCGGCCATCTGAGCGCGCCGCTCGATGTGCCGATGCTCGCCGGGTTCGGCGCCGGCTATCTGCACGCGCACGCGTATCGCGAGCCGGAGCCGTTCGTCGGCAAACGGGTATGCGTCGTCGGCGTCGGCAACAGCGCCTGCGACATCGCCTCCGATATCTGCGTCACCGCGGCGCGCACCGTGCTGGTGGCCCGCTCCGGCGCGGTAATCCTGCCCAAGCTCATGTTCGGGCGCGCGTTCACCGACATCACGGCAAAGATCCAGCGGCCCTGGATCCCCCGCCCGCTGCGCCAGCGGATCATCCGCCGGCTCGCCTGGCTTGCGCACGGCGATATCACGAAGCTCGGCTTCAAGCCTCCGGGCGCGCTCGTGCACACCACATCGAACGCCACCGTGGTGACCGACATCGCCTACCGACGCATCACGGTGCAACAAGGCATCGACGCCGTCACCGGCCACCGCATCCGCTTCGCCGACGGCAGCGAGGAGGAATTCGACGCCCTGATCGCCGCCACCGGCTACCGGATCGACCTCGATTTCATTCCGGAAGAGGTGCTGAAGGTCGTCGACAACCGCCTCGACCTGTATCTCCGCATCATCCCGCCCGACTGGCCCGGACTGTTCTTCATGGGCTTCTTCAACACCGATACGGCGCTGAATATGGTGTTCGAGCACCAGGCCCGCTTCGTGCGCGAAATCCTGCTGGACAACGCAACCCCACCACCCCCGGACATCATGCGACAAGCCATCCGGGAACGACACGCCTGGTACGCAAGCCGCTTCAAGAACACGCCGCGCCACACGATCGAAGAAGAACACGTCCGCTACCTGAACGACCTGCGCCGCGCCACCCGCACCCTGCTCGCCCGCACCCGCCGCGAAGCACGCACCGCACCCCGGCTGGCCGCGGAGTGATATCGGAAGCAAGGCCAAGGGGCTTTGCCCCCTGGACCCCCACCAGGGAACAAGTCC
>JABBNW010000360.1 GCA_019352115.1 Pseudomonadota bacterium | reverse complement strand
GGCGGAGAGGGTTTCGTCCATGCGGATCCCCTGCACAGGAAGCGGGCAGCCGGTTTGGCCCGTCCGCGGGGCAGGTGCGGTGCACCATGCTCCCGGGCCGGGCAGGTCGGGTTGCCCAAAGCGCGGGCACCCTGGCCGGGAAGCCGCCTGCCGGCAAGGGGGGCGCCGGGGTGGCAGGATGGCACGGAAATTGGAACGTCGCAGCAAAGCCCGCTCAGGGTTGCACACGCCAGAGTCTCGTTCCACGGCCAGAAAGTACCCGCGACCATGTACCGGATCCGACGCAGCGCGGGGGCGGGTTTCGCCGCCGTGCTCGGCCTGCACGCCCTCCCCGCCGCTGCTGCGTCCGCCGCCGCGCCGGCGGCGCGGATCAGCCCGGGCGATACCGCCTGGGTGCTGGTCTGCACCGCGCTCGTGCTGCTGATGACGATCCCCGGGCTCGCGCTGTTCTACGCCGGCATGGTACGCAAGAAGAACGTCCTTGCCACCATGATGCAGTCCTTCGCGATCTGCGCACTGGTGAGCGTGGTGTGGATGCTCGCCGGCTATTCGTTCGCTTTCACCAACGGCTACGCCCTGATCGGCGGGACGTCGCGGCTGTTCCTGAACGGACTCGGCACGGGATGGAACCGGCCGTTCGTGCTCGGCGCCGGCAGCGCAGCGCCGGTGGTGACGACGATCCCCGAAAGCGTCTTCGTGATGTTCCAGATGGCCTTCGCCGTCATCACGCCGGCGGTGGTTACCGGCGCGTTCGTCGACCGGATGAAGTTCTCGGCCCTGATGGTGTTCATGACCCTGTGGTCGCTGGCGGTCTATGCGCCGATCGCGCACTGGGTCTGGGCGCCGACCGGCTGGCTGAACCGGATGGGGGTGGCGGATTTCGCCGGCGGGACGGTGGTGGAGATCAACGCCGGAGTCGCGGGGCTCGTGTGCGCGCTGGTACTCGGCCGCCGGGTCGGCTACGGGCAGGAAAACCTGGCGCCGTGGAACCTGTCCTATGCGGTAACGGGGGCGGCACTGCTGTGGGTCGGCTGGCTCGGGTTCAATTCCGGCGGCGCGCTGGGCGCGAACGGCCGCGCCGGCATGGCGGTGCTGGCGACCCAGCTTGCGGCCGCCGGCGCCACCCTGTCCTGGAGCGCCGCGGAGTGGGTGCTGCGCGGCAAGCCCTCGGTGCTGGGGGCGATCTCGGGGGCCGTCGCGGGGCTGGTCGCGATCACGCCGGCGGCCGGGTTCGTGCTGCCGGGACCGGCGCTGGCGATCGGGATCATCGCCGGGGTCGTGTGCTTCTATGCGGCAACGGAGCTGAAGCCGCGGCTCGGCTACGACGACAGCCTGGACGCGTTCGGCGTGCACGGGGTGGGCGGGATGCTGGGCATGCTGCTCACCGGGGTGTTCGCCTATGGTCCGCTGTCGGCGACCGCGGCCGATCCGGGCGGGGCAGCGGGCGGGGCGCACCTGCTCGGCGTGCAGGCGATCGCGGTGGCGGCGACGCTCGGCTGGAGCGTCGTGGGCACGTTCCTCGCGCTGAAAGCGACCGGCGCGCTGGTCGGGCTGCGCGTGACGCGCGAGGAGGAACGGGAGGGGCTGGATATCGCGCTGCACGGCGAACAAGTGTCCTGATCCGGGTCGGACCGCGCCGTTCGCGCGAGCCCCCACAGCCCTGGTCCCACCACCGCCGTCCCCAGCGCCAACCGCACTGCCAGCATCCATCCCGGCCCGGGGTCGCCTCCCGCCACGGCCGGCACGCCCAGCGCCACCACGCATCCCACCGCCGCTACCCCCAGCGCCGGCACCCCCGCGCGCACCAGATGCCACACCGGCACCCCCAGCACCCGCGCACTCGCAGCCAACGCATAGGGGGCGACCACGAGTTGCGCTGCGCACCAGATCCCCACTGCGCCGAGCGGTCCCGCCGGCCGCAGCACCACCACGCCGGCCACCAGCACGCCCAGGCCGGCAAGATTCGCCCGCAGCGCCACCCCGGGCACCCCGCGCGCGACCGTCGCCGCCCCCGCGGGAAACCCCAGGAACTGCCACGCCGCCAGGCCGACCAACGGCAACGCAGCTGCCGCCGCCGGCGTCCATGCCGCGCCGAGCAGCAGCCAGGTCGCCGGCCCGAGCGCCACTGCCATCGCCGCGCATAACGGGAACAACGCCAGTCCGCTCGCCGCCAGGGCGCGCTCCATCGCGGCGCGCAATGCCGCCGGCTCCGCCTGGTGCTCCGACAGCACTGGCAGCAGCAGCCGCCACAGCGCGGTCGAGACCAGCTCGCGCAGCGCATCGACCAGCCGGAACGCCATGTGCACTTCGCCCAGAGTGCGCGCGCCTGCCGCGCCGCCGAGCAGCAACAGGAACACCCGATACCGTCCGTGCAGCACCAATGTGCTGGCCGTCAGCGGGCCACCCACCCGCAACAGCGCCTGCACGGCGCGCGGGTCCCAGCGCGGGTGCGGCCACCACCCGGCCCCGGCCAGCAGCACCAGCGCCCCGGCGGCCGACGTCACCGCCTGCTGCGCCACCACCGCCCAGACCCCCGCCCCGCCCAGCGCCGCCAGGCATCCGACCGCCGTCCCCGCTCCCTGCCCGAGCAACGCGCGGCAGGCCAGCAGCCGGTATCCGCGTCGTCGGGTCACCCGCCCCTGCACCACCCCCGCCGCCCCCACCAACGGCAACGGCAGCGCCAGCACCAGCGCCATCAGCGGCAGGCGGGAGTCGCCGAACATCCACTCCAGCGGCCAAGCCGCCAGAAGCTGCACAATCCCCGCGAGCCCCCCGATCCCGACCGCGGCCCAGAACGCGCCGGCCGCCGCCGCATCGTCGAGCGTGCCCGCCTGCACGATGGCGTCGGCGAACAACGCGGTCACGCCCACCCACAGCAGGACGTGCACCGAGACGACCGCGGCACCGATCCCCAGCGCGACGGGGCCTACCAGGCGGGCGACGAAGAAAGCCGAGGCGAACGAGAATACAGCCGCGGCCGCGGCTTCGGCGGCAGACCAGCCGATGGCGGCGGGGGGGAGGAAGGAAGGCCAGGGGGCGCTGCCCCCCCATGGGCCCTTGGGACCCCCGCCAGGGGCAGCGCCCTTGG
>JABBNW010000068.1 GCA_019352115.1 Pseudomonadota bacterium | reverse complement strand
CGTCGGTGAACAGCACCTCGCCCACGCCGATCGGGTCGGTGGAATCGACGATGATGGCATCGAAGCTGGCATCCGCGGCGCGGCTCACGTAGTCGATGCCGTCGCCCACGATCACCTCGGCGCGCGGGTCGGTCCAGGCGTCCCCGCCGATCGCCGGCAGGTGTTCCTTCGACAGGCGGATCACCTCGCCGTCGATCTCCACCATCACCGCGCGCGCGGTGGTCTTGTGGGCGAGCACCCGCTTCAGCACGCCGCCGTCGCCGGCGCCGATGATCAGCACGTTCGCCGCCGCGCCGTGCGCCAGCAGCGGCACGTGGGCGAGCATTTCCTGGTAGACGAATTCATCCGCCTCGGTGATCTGGATCACGCCGTCGAGCACCATCACCCGGCCGTGCGAGCTGGTTTCCAGGATCGCGATGTCCTGGAAGGCGCTTTGGGTGCGGGCGAGTTCGCGGGTGATGCGGAAGCGCTGACCCCAGTCGGGATACAG
This sequence comes from Pseudomonadota bacterium, assembly GCA_019352115.1. Taxonomy (GTDB): domain Bacteria; phylum Pseudomonadota; class Alphaproteobacteria; order Acetobacterales; family Acetobacteraceae; genus JAJZVS01. The sequence continues at coordinate 19,098 of JABBNW010000068.1, read as the reverse complement.
GGTTTCGTTCAGCCAGATATCGGCGGTCATGGCGTCGGTCTCCGGACAGCGCAACGGCCCGGGGCCTCTGGGCCTCCGGGCCGTTGCACGCGGCTGGTAAGTTTCAGGCGATCCGGCCGCGGCGCTGCTCATTGAGCTGGATCGAGGCCGGGCGGAACGCCGCCTCCAGCGCCGGCAGCGACTTGTAGGGATCGCAGGCGCCGCACATGAAGATGTCGATGGCGGCGAAATCCCGCTCCGGCCACGTGTGGATCGAGATGTGGCTCTCGGCCAGCACCAGCACGCCGGACACCCCGCCGTTGGGCGAGAAATGGTGGAAATGCGCGTGCAGGATGGTGGCGCCGGCGGCCTCCGCCGCGGTGCGCAGGGCACGGTCGATCGCCTCGGGATCGCACAGCTCGTGCGCGCCCCAGAGATCGACCAGCAAGTGCATGCCGGCGAATTTGATGCCGTCCTTGACGACGAAATAGTCCTTCTGCGCCTCGGCGCTGTCCGATACCTGGTTGCTGCTCGGAAACTCCGAGACCATCCCCAGCGGAGCGAGTGCGTTCATAGCGTACCCTGTCCCTACCAGTAGACGGCCTGCGGGGCAGCGCTGCGCGCGGACCCGGTCGGCCAAGGGGGGGGTAATTGGCGAAGCCGCGGCTGTCATGCAAGGGTTATTTCCGCGTCCGGCATCGGAAAGCGTGCGCCGGCCGCGTGGGGCGCCGGGCAGGTGCGCGCGGGGGCCATGCAGCGCCGCCGCGGCCACGTCGCTGGTGTCAGCGTACCGCCTTGAGCGTGCTGCCGAGCCGGCCGGCCAGCGCCGCCTCGGTGCCGGCGCGCGACAGATCGGCGACGCTGGTGATGGCCGGCCCGGTCAGCAGGTGGAACATGTCGGCAAGCGGGCCGGACCCCATGCGGGCCTGTTCCGCCCCCAGCGCCGCCACGCCGGCCGCATCGCCGGCCCGCACCGTGGCGGTGGCGAGCCGCAGGAGCACCTGTTGCTGCGCCGGATCGAGCGGGCCGGCCGCCGGCAGGGCGCGCCCGACATAGGCGTGCAGCGCCTGCTCGGCGCCCGGCCAGTCCCCCGCGTGCTCGGCGATCGTGGCGGCGGCCTGATCGGCGCCGACCGAGCCGATCGCCGCCAGCGCGGCCAGCGCCGCGGGCACTTGCCCCTGCGCGGCCTGCACCCGGGCCGCGAGCACGGCGCGCTGCCGGTCCAAGCTCGCCGGCAGCCCCGCGCCCGCCGAGTCGGCCAAGGCCCGCGCCGCGCCCGCCGGATCGTCATCCGCCAGGCGCAAGGTGGCTAGGCGGGCGCCAAAACCTGCCCGCCCGGCCGGCGTGGGCGCGGCCCGCATCAGCTTGGCCAGCACCGGCGCGGCCTGATCCGGCAGATCGAGCGCGAGCAGCCGGTCCGCGAGCTTCGCCTCCAGCGCCTCCCCGGCCCGCCCGGTGGGCAACAGGTCGGCGTTGGCGTCCAGCAGCGCCACGAAATCGAGCGGCGGCATGCGGTCGAACCTGGGATCGGCCAGCATCGCCGTGAACATCGTCCGCATCCGCGCGCGCAGGGCCGGCCGCGCGGCCGGAAAATCGACCGCGGCATGGCGCAAGAGACCGAGCGCGCGGCGCCACTGGCCGGCCGCGGCCCGCAGTCCCGCCAGGTGTTCGCGCAACGCAAGCTCGCGCGGGCCGCCACGCCAGGCGTCAAGCAGGCGATCGAGGCCATCGGCCGCCTGCGCCGGGTCGATCTGCTTCGTCGCCAGCCGCAGCGCCACCGCTCGGGTCGCGGCCCGGAAGCGGACCAGCCGGTCGGCGCCCTGCGCCAGCCGGTCGTAGATCTTGAGCGCCGCCGCAGTGCGGCCCTCCGCCGCAGCCAGCATGCCGCGCGCCAGCGCCAGGCGCGGATCATGCGGCCGGCGACCGAGCAGCCGGGCCGCCGCCTTGGTCTCCCCGCCGGCGATCATGGTCTCCGCCGCCAGCGGCAACACGCGGCGGCGCAACAGGCGGGGATAGGTCAGGAGCAGCGGCGCGGTGGCGGCGAACACCTGGGCCGCGGCCGGCGAGCCGGGATGCCGCTCCGCCGTGCGCACGCCGCGCCACAGCGCGACCTCGTCGCTCCCCGCCAGCCGCGGATCGGCGAGGCCATCGGCGCGGTCGGGATGGAAGGCGAGCAGCGCGGCGACGGCGGCGAGCCCGACATGCTGCGCGGCCCGCCCCTCACGCGGGTCCTCGGCCGCCGCGAGGTGCAGGAGCGCGCCGGCTTCCGGCCCCATGCCGAGCGCGATCATGCTGCGCGCCGCCCGGCGCAGCAGCGGCCCGCGTGCAAGCGGCGGCCGGCGGGCCGCGGTGGCCAGTTCCACACGCAGCCGGCGCGCCAACGCCGCGACCGGCTCCGCCGGGAAGCGGAACCGTCGGGTCAGCAGTGCCGCGTCGGCCAGCGCCACGGTGTTGGCGGAGGCGGAGGTCAACGCGAGCTTGCCGCCAGCCTCCCCGAGCACGAACCCGGCTGGCGTCGGGCGCAAGGTCAGCCGGTCCGACAGCGCTTCCGTCACCACGCCTTGCCAGGTTTCGAGCAGCTCGAACTGCGGCGCCCGGCGGGTCACGGCGAGACCTGCCGCGCCGGCGCGCTCGGTGCCGACCAGCAGCGGGCTTCCGGTCTCCGGGTCGAGCAGGCTCACCACCCGTCCCGGATGGGCGACGGGCAGCAGCACCGCGCCGTCGACCGCGCGCGGACGGATCGAGGGGGGGGCGATCGCGGTCGCGGCAGGCGTCGCGCGGAGGATCGCGACCTCCCATCCGGCCCGGCGGCGCCGGAGGGCGATGCGCGCACCGTGCGGCAGGTGCAGGGTCAGCTCGGTCCCGGCGGCGAGCAGGTGCACCGCGGCGGTGCCGAACACGGGGTCGCCGCGCAGGGCGGACAGGTCGATCGGACGCGGGGTGTCGAATACGACGATGCCCTCGCCGGCACGGCGGAAGGCGGCGGCGCCGACCGAGGCCTCGAACGGGATCAGCACGGCGGTGGTGTGCGGCTCTGCGGCCTGGGTCACGGCTGCCGCGGCGAGGGCCACCGGGCCGCCGGCCGGCACGGGCGGGACGACCGGCAGGGCCGCGTCCGGATTTTGCGGCGCCGTCGCGGCGGCCGCCGCGTCGCTGGAGCCGACCGACGTGCTACCAGCGGTCGGCAGGGCATCCGCCTCCGCATTCGCGGCCGAGGTGGGGCCAGCCGCGGGGGCGGCGCCCGGCTGGCCGGCGAGCGGACCCGATGACGAATCGGCGGCCGATCCCGCACCGGCCCCTACGGCCTCCGGGGCGGTAGCGGCCGGGCTGCCGGCCGGGCCGGCCTTGGAGGCCGGAACGACGGGCGCAGGAGCGCTGGGGGTGGGAGCAACGGCGGCAGTGGCCGGTGCGGTGGTGGCCGCTGCGGCAGTTGCCGACCTGCCCGCGCCGGTCCCCGCGGCCCGCGGCCCCGGTTCCGCCGGCGCCGCCGCTTGCAACGATGCGGACGGCAGCGCCTCGGTCGGGCTCGCCGCGGTCCCGGTCAAACCCGCCGGCACTGGCGGCCGCGGCGCGGGTCCCTCCCGGCGCGAGACCACGGCGGCCCGGCCGCGGGCGGCTGGGTGCGGAGGGTCGAGGATGTCGAGCACCAGGCGCGCACCCACCCGCATGCGCCGCAGCCGCGCCCCAGTCACCACCGTCACCTCCGCCCCCCCCGGCGTATCGGTGAGCGCGCGCACATTGCGCGGCAGCGGCGGGTCGGCGCCGAACGGCAGGCGGCGGCTGAACGTCAGGCTTACCAGGTCGCCGTGCCGCTCCATGCGCCAACCGACCCAGGAGGGAAAATCGAACACCAGCCGACCGAACCCGGTGTGGTTGCCGGAGCGGATCGTCACCGGGGAGATCATCACCGGCCTTGGCGGCGCCGCCCACGCTGGCACCGCCCACGCCGGCGCCACGGCAGCCAGGGCGAGCCCCAACCGCACGGCACGGACCACACGCCACGGGCGCATCAGGCCGCACCCCGCAGCGGTCGGGGCGCGCGCCACCGCCCTCTGCCGCGCGCCCCGCCGGCAGGAGGCCGCGGCCGCTGCATCAGTCGAAGCTCGCGAGCAGCCGGTCGATCTCCGACTGCCCCATCGCCGCGGCCGGCAATTGCGGACCGTTCAGCAGCGCCGCGTCACCCTGCGGCAGGACCTCCGGCGCGGACGCGACGGCGCCGCGCTGGCCGAAGGTGCTGACGATCTGCGCGACTTTCTCCTCGATCGCCTTCAGGGTGGTCACCACCTTGGTGATGCGCTGGCCGGTGATGTCCTGGAAGCTGCACGCCTCGTAGATCTGGGTGGTGGCGGCCTGCAACTGGCCCGCCGCCTCGCCCGACAGGGTGTCCGCCACCTGATCCAGGGTTTCGCAGCTTTCCAGGATCGCGTTGGTGGCTGCGGCGGTGTGGGCGACGATCGCGTCCAGCTCGTCGGTGGCGAAGGGGATCTGCGCGGCGGTGATGTCGTCCACCTTCAGGGCCGCGATCTCCGCCTTGGCGTTGGCGATGGTCCGCCCGAGCGCTTCCACCTCCGAGAGCAACGTGCCCTCGATCGGCGCGGCGTCGCCCTGTACCGCGGTGATCACGGCGCGGACGACATCGGCCACCCATTCGGGTTCCGCGGCCGGGTAGCGGGCACGGATTGCGGCGATCCGCTCGGCCAGCGGCTCGATCCGGGTGCCGACGAAGGCTTCATGCATCGCCCTGCTCCTTATGCATTGCCGAGCACCTTCTCGATCTTTTCGCGCAACGTCTCGGCGTTGAACGGCTTCACGATGTAGTTGGACACGCCGGCCTGCTTCGCCGCCACCACGTTCTCGGTCTTGCTTTCGGCCGTTATCATGATGAACGGCGTGGTCTTCAGCTTGGTGTCGGCGCGCACCTCCTGGAGCAGTTGCAGCCCGGTCATGGGCTGCATGTTCCAGTCGCTGATGACGAGACCGAAGCTGCCGGTGCGCAGCTTGCCCAGCGCCTCGGCGCCGTCGCTCGCTTCCTCGACGTTGTTGAAGTCGATCTGCTTCAGCAGGTTGCGGATGATGCGCAGCATCGTCTTGTAGTCGTCGACGATCAGCACTTGCATCGATTTGTCGATCGGCATGCGTGCTCCTTGGTTGCAATCGCGTAGGGTCAGCCCCCGGCGCCGGATGCGCCGGGGGACGGGGTAGAGGTCGGCACGCCGCCGGCGGCAGCTTCGACGGGCGGCGCATCGCGGCTGACCCGCAGTGCCGCCAGGCGGTCGGTGACTTCGCGCGCCCGCTCGGGCTGCATCGCGGCAAGGATGGCCGCCGCCCGCCGCGCATCCATCCGGTCCACCACGGCGAGCAGGACCGGCATCTTCAGCTTGTCGAAAATCTTCGCCGCCTCGCGCGGCTTCATGCTCTGGTAGACCTTGACGAGGCCGGTCCAGGCGTCGTCGGCGCGCGCCTGCCGTGCGCTGTCGAGCGCCCGCAGCTTGCCCTCCAGCACCTTGAGCTCGGCCACCCGCTGATCGAGCCGCCGTTCCGCCGCCGTCAGCAGGGATTCCCGTGCCGACAGCGCATGCGCGCGCGCATCGAGCCGCGCGCGCCGCGCCCGCAGATCGACCAGAAGCGCCTTCTCCTGGGCACTGATCGCCGGCGCCGGGGGCGACAACGCCGCCGCGGCCCGGGTCGCGGCCCGGGTCGCGGCGGGGGCGCCGATTGTGGTCACCCCCGCAGGTGGGGCGCCCGGAGGTGGGGCGCCCGCAGCAGGGCCCCCGACCGCGGCGACACCCGGGGTCGCCGCCGCGGCGAACGCCGGCGCCACCGCCCGCACCAGCCCGACCGATTTCATCCCGAGCAGCGCGGCAAGCGCCACGATCGTGGCCGGCAGCATCCGCGGGGCGGCGATCTTCATGCGCGCGTCCTCATCTCGGCAGCCGCAATGCGGCCAGCAGGTCGCGCTCGGCCTGGCTGCGCAGCCGCGGCGCGTCGTCCGCACCCACCCCGGACGCCTCTATCGCCGCCGCCGGCCGCGCCGGGGCCGCCTGGCGCGCAGCGCGGACCAGCGGGTCCAACCGGTCGGCCAGCGCGTCCCCACGCTCGATCAGGAAAGCCAGATCGCCTTCCACCCGGCGCACCTGCTCGATCTGGCGCACGAGGTGCCGTCCGGCACCATCGGCCGCCTCGCGCAGCCGGATGATCCCCGATTCCGCCTGCTGGGTGCTGTCGTTGAACCCGGCCACCAATTCCTCCAGCGCCGTCCGGTCGCGCTTCAGCACACCCAGCGCGCGCTCCAGCCGGATCGCATGCACGAGGGTCGCGGCGAGCAACCCGACCAGCACCAGTTCCAGCAGCCATTGCGCGTCGCCCATCCTTACCGCTCCGGCCCGGCCCGCAGCATTTCCCGGTCGATCCGCACCGCGAGCCGGTTCTTGCGCCGACCCACCTTGCCCTCGAACAACGGCACCGACCCGCACCGCAGCGCGACCGGGCCGCCGGGCACCGCGCCGAGCGTGATCCGGCTGCCCGGGTGCAGCGCGATCACATCGGCAAGCCGCATCGTCTGCTCGTCCAGCACGACGTCGAGCTCGACCTCGGTGTTCCAAAGCTCTTCGGCGAGATGGGTTTCCCAGATCGAATCGCGGCCGAATTTTTCGCCCATGAACTGTTGCAGCAACAGATCGCGCACCGGTTCCAGGGTGGCGTAGGGCAGCAACAGCTCCATCCGCCCGCCGCGGTCTTCCATATCGACCCGCAGGCGTGCCAGCACCGCGGCATTGGACAGGCGCGAGATGGTGGCGAAGCGCGGGTTCACCTCCAGCCGCTCGTAGCGGAACGTGACCGGACACAGCGGATCGAAGGCGGCCGACAGATCGGCCAGCACGACATGGATCAGGCGTTCCACCAGGGTGCGCTCGATCGTCGTGTAGGGCCGGCCCTCGATCCGCATCGCCGCGGTGCCGCGCCGGCCGCCCAGCAGCACGTCGACGATCGAGTAGATCATCGCGCTGTCGACCACCATCAGGCCGTAGTTGTCCCACTCCTCGGCCTTGAACACCGCCAGCATCGCCGGCAGCGGGATCGAGTTCAGGTAGTCGCCGAAGCGCAACGACAGGATGTTGTCGATGCCGACCTCGACGTTGTCGGAGGTGAAATTGCGCAGGGACGTGGACATGATCCGGACCAGCCGGTCGAACACGATCTCCAGCATCGGCAGGCGCTCGTACGACACGAGGCCCGAGTTGATGATCTTCTGGATGCCGGACGCGTTCTCGTTGCCGCCGCTGCCGTCGTCGAAGCCGAGCAGGCTGTCGATCTCGGCCTGGTTCAGCACCCGCGCCGGGATCGCCGAGGCAGGATCCTCCGTGGGCGTCTCGGTCTCCGCCCCCCAGGCGGCGGCGAGGTCCTCGTCGTTCGGTGCGGCGGGGGTGTCGCTCATTGCACGATCATCTGCACGAACAGCACGTCCCGCACTTTCGCCGGCGCAAGCGCCACGTCGGCGCGGTTGATCAGCTCCTCGCGCAGCCGGTAGGTGCCCATGGCGCCGCGCAGGTCGCCGGGGCGCAGTTCGCGCAGATAGGTCTGGAACAGATCGACGATGCGCGGCATCAGCCGCTTCACCGCCGCGGCATCCGGACCCGCCGCCACCTCGAGCCGGGCTTTCAGCTTGATGTAGCGCGGCTCGGACGGATCGGTGTTCATGTTGGCGATCATGTCCGGCACGTCGATGAACACCGGCGGCAGCGCCGGCTTCGGCCCGGCGTGCCCGCCACGGCCGAGCAGGCGCGGCAGCAGGCCGGAGAACCACCCCCCCGCGCCGAGCGCGCCGAGCAGCAGCACCGGTGCGCCGATCAGGATCAGCTTGCGCCGGCCGCCCGCCTTCGCCGGCGCGTGCTCGCCCGTCGGTTCTGCCGTCGCTTCGGCGCTGCTCACGCGATCCTGCCCATGGATGGGGCCCCTCGTTCGGAAGTCGCAGCTTGGCAGCAGCGGGTTAACGAACCCTTGCGCGCCGGGCGGCAACCCGGCAGAGCCCGCCGGGCCGGCAAACCCTGCCGGGTACGCCCCGGCGCCCGCCGCCAGCACAACGCCGCCTGGACCGCCCGGGGCCGCCATTCCCGGCCGATCGCCGCGCGCGTCCCGTCCTGGCACAGCGGTTGCTGAACCGCCGGCATGGACATCGCCAGCAGCATCGCCACCTCCCGCCTGGTCGCGCAGAGCCATGCGATCGACGTCATCGCGAACAACATCGCCAACGCGGATACCCCGGGCTACCAGGCCGAGCGGGTGCAGTTCGCCGACTGGCTCTCCACCCAGACGGGTGCGGCGACGCCGCCGGGCGGGCGGGTGCTCGCCTACACCCAGGACCGCGCCACCTGGCGGGAGACGGAGCACGGGCCGCTGCGCCACACCGCCAATCCGCTCGACCTGGCGATCACCGGCCAGGGATATTTCACGGTGCAGACGAAATCAGGGCCGCGCCTGACGCGCGACGGCAAGTTCGGCCTGTTGCCGGACGGCACGATCGCGGACGCCGCCGGCAACGCGCTGCTCGATACCGCCGGCAAGCCGATCCGGGTCGCCACCACCGACCGCGGCCTCACGATCGCCAGCGACGGCTCGCTGTCGAGCAGCACCCGCAAGATCGGGCAGATCGGCGTGGTCCGCCCGCAGAACCCGATGCTGATGCAGGCGCAGGGCGGTACATTGTTGCAGGCCAACACGCCCACCGTCGCGGTCGCGAGCCCCGGGATCATCCAGGGCGCGATCGAGGGCTCGAACGTGCAGCCGATCGCCGAGCTGACCCGGATGATCGCCACCTCGCGGGAATTCCAGTTCGTGACCCAGTTCGTGCAGGCGGAATCGACGCGCCAGAAGACCGCGATCGACAAGCTGCTGCCGGCGCCGGGCAGCGTGCCATGATCCGCGCGCACCTGCTCGCCCCGCTCGTGCTGCTGGCCCTGCTGCTGGCCGGCGCCGGAGCCCTCGCCGCCGCCGGAACCGCCGCGGCGACCACCGCGGCGATCACCATCACGACCCCGTTCCCGCTCCGCAGCTAGAAGGTCCCGCCCATGCGTTCGCTCGACATCGCCGCCACCGGCATGCAGGCCCAGCAGACCAATGTGGAGGTGATCTCCAACAACATCGCCAACATGACGACCACCGGGTTCAAGCGCCAGCGGGCCGAGTTCCAGGATCTCATCTACCAGAACCTGCGCCGGGTGGGGTCGAACTCTTCCTCCTCCGGTTCCATCGTGCCGTCCGGGGCGCAGATCGGATTGGGCGTGAAGACCGCCGCGATCTATCGGATCAACGAGCAGGGCAACCTGCAGCAGACCTCGAACTCGCTCGACATGGCGATCCAGGGCAACGGGTATTTCCAGGTCACCCTGCCGTCCGGCAGCACCGCCTATACGCGCGACGGCACCTTTGGCCTCGCCCCGGACGGAACGATCGTCACCGCCGACGGCTATGTGGTGCAGCCGGGCATCCAGGTGCCGACCAATGCGACCAGCGTCACAATCAACACCGCGGGCCAGGTGCAGGCGACAATCAGCGGGCAGACCGCGCCGCAGACGCTCGGCCAGATCCAGCTCGCGGCCTTCCCGAACGACGCCGGGCTGCAGGCCGAGGGCGGCAATCTGTTCGAGCAGACCGCCGCCTCCGGCGCGCCGGTGGCCGGCAATCCGGCCGATCCCGGCTTCGGCACGGTGATGCAAGGGTTCATCGAGACCTCGAACGTCAATGTCGTGAGCGAGATCACGAACCTCATCACCGCCCAGCGCGCCTACGAGATGAACAGCAAGGTCATCACGACGTCGGACCAGATGCTGTCAACCCTGACCAACTTGCAGTGATCCGATGCACGCCCCCCCGCTCCGCCTGCTGGCCGTCCTGGCCGCGTTCCTGTTTGCCGCCGCGGCGCCTGCGCCGACCTGTGCCGCCGCGGCGCCTGCGCCGACTGCCGCCGCGGTCCCTGCCCCGCCGCCGAGCCTGCGTCCGATGACCACGCTCAGCGGTCCGATGGTGCGGTTGGGCGATTTGTTCGCCAATGCCGGCCCCGCCGCGACCCAGGTGCTCGGGCCGGGACCGGCGCCGGGCGGGCGGATCGTCGTGCCGGCCACCCAGCTCGCCTATATCGCCGAGCGCTACGATATCGCCTGGCACCCTGCCTCGCCCGGGGATCGCGCGGTGCTCGCCTGGCCCGGCCGGCCGTTCACCCGCGCCGAGGCGATGGGTCCGCTGGTGGCCGCCCTGCGCGCGGCCGGGGCCGGACGGCACGCGCGCATCGTGCTCGACCGGTTCGATCCGCCACTGGTGCCGCTCACGCCCCCGCCCACCCCGGTGGTCTCGGCGCTCGCCTACGATCCCGGCTCCGGCCGCTACAGCGCGATGCTGCTGCTGAGCGGGGGACAGATGGAGCCGATCGCGGTGCCGCTCGCCGGCCGGGTGGAAGCGACGGTGCTGCTGCCGGTCGCCACCAACCGGCTCGCCGCCGGCACGGTGATCGCGGCCGAGGATCTGCGGCTGGTCCGCCGGCGCCTGTCCGCCGTTCCCGGCGACGCAGTGCTGGCCGCCAACCTCGCGATCGGCCAGCAGATCCGCAACCTGATCCCGGCCGGGGCGCCGTTCCTGCGCGCCGACCTGCGCCCGCCGCTGCTGGTGGCCAAGGGCGCGGCCGTCACGATCCGGGTGCGCAGCCCGGGCATCACCCTGATCGCCACCGGCCAGGCGCTCGACCCCGGCAGCGCGGGGGATCGCATCCGAGTGCTGAACCCGGTCTCCCACGCGGTGCTGGAGGCACTGGTGATCGGACCCGGCAAGGTGCGCGTGATGGCGGGTGCGCCGCCGCTGATCCCGGCCGGAGGCGTGCTGCGATGATCCGCACGGTGCGCCGCTTCGCCCCCCTGCTCGCGCTGCTCGCGCTGCCCGGATGCGGCCTCGCGCAGCAACTGGCCGATGTCGGCCGCCCGCCGGCCATGACGCCGACCGCCAATCCGACCCAGGCACCCGGCTGGCGCCCGGTCACGATGCCGATGCCGACGCCGCACCCCGCGCCGGTCGAGTCGGATTCGCTCTGGCGGCCCGGCTCGCGCGCCTTCTTCAAGGACCAGCGCGCCGCGCGGGTGGGCGATCTCGTCACCATCCTGGTGACCATGAACGACGCGGCCAACCTCAAGGACAACACGACCGCGACCCGCAGCGGCACGGAATCGCTCGGCGTGCCGAATTTCTTCGGTCTGGAGGCGCTGCTCACGCATGTGCCGATGGACCCGTCGAAGCTCGTGTCGTCGAGCAGCGCCAACGGCAACACCGGCACCGGGCAGATCCAGCGCAACGAGCAGGTGACCTTGAGCCTTGCCGGCGAAGTGACCCAGGTGCTGCCGGACGGCAATCTGGTCGTGACCGCCAGCCAGGAATTCCGGGTGGACAGCCAACTGCGGGTGCTGCGGGTAAGCGGGGTGATCCGGCCGGAGGACATCGCCTCGGACAACACGATCACCAGCAACCGCATGGCCGAAGCCCGCATCGCCTACGGCGGCCGCGGCGAACTGACCCAGGTGCAGAGCCCGCGCTGGGGTCAGCAGGTGCTGGACATCCTGGCGCCGTTCTGACCCGGGCGCCGTTCTGATCCGGATATGAGGCCCGCCCGGTCAGCCACCAACGCTCAGGTTGCGATCGAGAACCCGCCGTCGACCGGAATCGCGGTCCCGGTGACGAAATCGGAGCCCTTCCCCGCCAGGAACACCGCGACCCCCGCCAGATCGGCCGGCACTCCCCAGCGACCGGCCGGCGTGCGGGTCTCCACCCGCTCGTGCAGCCCGTCCACCTGGCGGCGCGCGGTGCGGGTGAGTTCGGTGTCGATCCAGCCCGGCAGCACCGCATTCACCTGGATGTGGTCCTTGGCCCAGGCGGTGGCCAGCGCGCGGGTCATCTGCACGATGCCGCCCTTGCTCGCCGCATAGGGCGTGGCGTAGGGCGCGCCGAACAGCGACATCATGGAGCCGATGTTGATCATCTTGCCCCCGCCGGCCTGCTTCATCGCCGGGTAGGCGGCCTGGGAGCACAGGAACGCGCCGGTCAGGTTGGTGTCCAGCACGTGGTGCCACTCGGCTTCCGTATAGTCCTGCGGCATCTTGCGGATCGACGTGCCCGCGTTGTTGACCAGGATGTCGAGCCGGCCGAACTGCGCCAGGGTCTCCGCCACCAGGTCGCGGCAGGCCTGCCCGCGGGTGACGTCGGCGGCGATGAAGCGGGCGGTGGCGCCGCGGGCAGCAAGCTCCGCCAGCGCCGTCTCGGCCTTCGCAACATCGCGCCCGGCCAGTACGACCGCCGCCCCGGCCTCGGCCATGCCGATCGCCATGCCGAGACCGATGCCGCCGTTGCCGCCGGTGACGACGGCCACTTTTCCCGTCAGATCGAACAACTGCATGGTGGGTTCCCTTCCCCGATGACCCGGCTGGCAGTGTGCGCGGCCGGACCCTGCCCCTCAACCCTCCACCCGGGCCGCCGGCGCCGGTAAACCCTTGGCGCGGGCCGGGACGGGTGCGATAAGCGGGACCGATGCGCTATCTCTACCACCTGCCGCTGTCGCCCTCCTCGCGCAAGATTCGTCTGCTGCTGGCCGAAAAGCGCCTGCCGTTCGAGCTGCGGGTGGAGAAGGTCTGGGAACGCCGCCCCGACTACCTCGACCTCAATCCCGCCGGGACGGTGCCCACCCTGCTGGAGGACAACGGGCTCGCGGTGCCCGATTCCGGGGTGATCGCCGAATACCTGGAGGAAGCCTATCCCGACACCCGGCTGATGGGACGCACCCTGGCCGAACGGGTGGAGGTGCGCCGGCTCGCCGCCTGGTTCGACGGCAAGTTCGCCGCCGAGGTGACGGACAACCTGCTGGGCGAGAAATACATGAAGCGGCTGATGGGCCGGGGGAACCCGGACGCGACCGCCTTGCGCGCCGGCTACGCCGCACTCGGGCCGCATCTCGACTACGTCGGGTGGCTCGGCGAGACCCGCACCTGGCTCGCCGGAGCGGCGATCTCGCTCGCCGATTTCGCCGCCGCGGCGCAGCTTTCGGCGCTCGATTACATCGGCGAGATCGACTGGGCGAGCGCTCCGGCCGCGAAGGAATGGTATGCGCGGGTGAAATGCCGGCCCTGCTTCCGCGGCCTGCTGGCCGACCGGGTGGCTGGGATGGTGCCGCCGGCCCACTACGCCGATCTGGATTTCTAGGCGGGTGCCCCGCCGGGATTTCCAGGCGGGTGTCCCGCGGGGATTTCGGGGTGGGTATCCCGCGGGGGCGGCCCAACGCGATGCCGGGCCGGGCTGACGGGCGTATGTCCGCGCCATTACGGGCGATGCGGGCCGCATCGCAAGCGCAACCTCTGACGGATCGCAAACCGGCGCTTGATCTGGGCGGCCAGCTTCGCTACCCCAGCAGGCGGCGAAGGGGGAAACAGCTGTTTCGGCGCGCCCCCGCTGCCGCCGGTGCGTCCCTTGATCGGGCGAACCCGTTGTCGTCGCCTTTGGGGGAATGGAACCACGTCATGAGTAGGCCGATGCAGCTTGTCCGCCGGCTCGGTGCCGGTCTGATGGTCCTGGCGTTTCTGATGCTTCCGGTTTTCACCCTCGCAACGGGACCGGCCTTTGCCGGACTTCCCGCCGCCGCCGGGGCCGCCACCGTGCTGACCCGCAGCTCCGAAGGGGTGGCGCTGCCGAGCGAACCGGTGCTCGGCAAGCCGGTCCCGTGGGAGATCGGGCTGCAGCCTGGCTACAGCCCGGTGAAGCGCGATATGATCGCGCTCAACGACCTGGTGCTGTGGATCATCATCGTCATCACCCTGTTCGTGGCCGCGCTGCTGGGCTGGGTGATCTATCGCTTCAACGCCAGGCGCAACCCGGTGCCGACCCAGAACGTGCACAACACGTTCCTGGAGATCGCATGGACCATCGTCCCGGTGCTGATCCTGGTGGTGATCGCCATCCCGTCGTTCCGGCTGGTCTATTTCGAGAACAAGACCTACGACCCGGACATGACGATCAAGGTGACCGCGCACCAGTGGTATTGGGAATACACCTATCCCGGGCAGAAGAACCTGGATTTCATCAGCTCGATCGTGCCCGGCAACAAGCTGAAGGCGGGCGAGCCGCGGCTGCTGACCGCCAGCAACCCGCTCGTGCTGCCGGCGGGGAAGAACGTGCGCATCCTGCTTGACAGCAGCGACGTGATCCACAGCTTCTTCGTGCCCTCGCTCGGCGTGCAGCGCTACGCGATCCCCGGCCGGACGATCGAGACCTGGGTGCGGATCGACAAGCCCGGCATCTACTACGGGGAATGCAACCAGATCTGCGGGACCAACCACAGCCGCATGCCGATCGACGTGGTCGCCGTGACCCCGGCGCAGTTCCAGGCCTGGGCGACCGGAGCACAGAAGCAGATGGCCGACGCCGCCGCGCCGTCCGTCGCCGCGCCACGCCAGGTGGCGGCCGCAGTCCCCACGCCCGCCCAGGTTCACGCCGTCGTGCTGCCGACGGCGCAGTTGTTCGCGCAAGCGCAAGAGACGCGGCACTGACCGCGGTCGGTGCCTGAAGGAGAGCAAACGATGTCCGTCACCACCCATGACCACTCGGACGACCATTCCCACGCCGATCACGACCACAAGCCCGGATTCGTGCGGCGCTGGCTGTTCAGCACGAACCACAAGGACATCGGCACCCTCTATCTGATCTTCGCCCTGGTCGGCGGAACCACCGGGGCCGTGCTGTCGGAGATCATGCGGGCGCAACTCTTGCACCCGCATGGCACGGTGGTTACCACCGGGCAGGAATGGAATACGATCGTCACGACCCACGGGTTGCTGATGATCTTCTTCTCGGTGATGCCGGCCTTGATCGGCGGCTTCGGCAACTGGTTCATCCCGCTGATGATCGGCGCGCCGGACATGGCATTCCCCCGCCTCAACAACATCAGCTTCTGGCTGCTGCCGCCGGCGTTCGGGCTGATCGTGACCGGCTTGCTGCTGGGCGATTCGGGCACCGGCTGGACGCTCTATCCGCCGCTGTCGAATGCCACCTACCAGCCCGGCATCGGCATGGACCTGACCCTGTTCTCGCTGCATCTGGCGGGCATCAGCTCGCTGCTGGGCGCGCTCAACTTCATCACCACCATCTTCAACATGCGCGCCCCCGGCATGACCCTGCACAAGATGCCGCTGTTCATCTGGTCGATGCTGGTGACCGCGTTCCTGCTGCTGCTGTCGATCCCGGTGCTGGCCGGCGCCATCACCATGCTGATCTGCGACCGCAATTTCGGCACGTCCTTCTTCGAGCCCGCCGGCGGCGGCGATCCGGTGCTGTTCCAGCATCTGTTCTGGTTCTTCGGCCACCCCGAAGTCTACATCATGATCCTGCCGGCGTTCGGCATCATCAGCCACGTCGTCTCCACCTTCAGCAAGAAGCCGATCTTCGGCTATCTCGGCATGGCCTACGCGATGGTGGCGATCGGCGTGATCGGCTTCGTCGTATGGGCGCACCACATGTTCGTCTCCGGCATCTCGGTCGACACACGGGCCTACTTCATGGCCGCGACCCTGGTGATCGCGGTGCCGACGGGGATCAAGATCTTCTCCTGGATCGCGACCATGTGGGGCGGTTCGATCGAGTTCACGGTGCCGATGCTGTGGGCAATCGGCTTCATCTTCGTGTTCACCGTGGGCGGCGTGACCGGCATCGTGCTCGCCAATGCCGGCATCGACCAGGTGCTGCACAACACGTATTTCGTCATCGCGCACTTCCACTACGTGCTGTCGCTCGGCGCGGTGTTCGGGATCTTCTGCGGGTTCTACTTCTGGATCGGCAAGATGTCGGGCCACCAGTACCCGGAATTCTGGGGCAAGGTGCATTTCTGGCTGACCTTCATCGGCGTGAACCTGACCTTCTTCCCGCAGCATTTCCTGGGCGCGGCCGGCATGCCGCGGCGCTATCCGGACTATCCGGCCGCCTTCGCGGGGTGGAATTTCGTCTCCTCCCTCGGCGCCTTCCTCAGCGGCATCGCCTTCCTGGTCTTCTTCTACGTGCTGTTCCGCACCTTCACCTCCAAGGTCCACGTGGCCGACAACTATTGGGGCGAGAGCGCGACCACGCTGGAATGGACCTTGTCCTCCCCGCCCCCCTTCCACACATTCGCGGAACTGCCTCTGATCGATTGACCCGGGAATGAGCCTCGCTCTCGACACCACTGCCGCGACCGGGGGGGATGCGTCCCCCCCGGTTTTTGTCGCCACCACCGCGCAGGAAACCGACATTCGCGACTGGATCGCCCTGCTCAAGCCGCGGGTGATGTCGCTCGTCGTGTTCACCGGCGCGATCGGGATGCTTGTCGCGCCGGGCGGGATCAACCCCATCCTCGGCATCACGGCGGTCCTGTGCATCGCGGTCGGCGCCGGTGCGTGCGGCGCCATCAACATGTGGTTCGACCGCGATATCGACGCACTGATGCGGCGCACCCGCAACCGCCCGATCCCGGCCGGGCGGATGCCGCCGCGGGCGGCACTCGGGTTCGGCATCACCCTGGCCACGGCCTCGGTGCTGCTGATGTACGTCGCGATCAATGCGGTCGCCGCCAGCGTGCTGGCGCTCTCGATCGTCTTCTACGTGTTCGTCTACACGATGTGGCTGAAGCGGCGGACGCCGCAGAACATCGTCATCGGCGGCGCCGCGGGGGCCTTCCCGGCGGTGATCGGCTGGGCCGCGGTCACCGGGTCGGTGTCGCTGGTGCCGCTCGTGCTGTTCGCCATCGTGTTCTTCTGGACCCCGCCGCATTTCTGGTCGCTCGCGCTCTACGCGAACGAGGATTACACGCGCGCCGGCGTGCCGATGCTGCCGGTGGTCGCGGGGGCGCGGGAGACCCGCCGACACATCATGCTGTACACGGTGGTGCTGGCGGCGGTGTCGCTGGTGCCCTGGGCGATCGGCTTCTCCGGGCCGGTCTATGGCGTCACGGTGCTGGCGCTCGACATGGGCTTTCTGATCAGCGCCTGGCGGGTGCTGCGTGACAGGCAGGACCCCACGGGGGTCAGCCTCACCAACGACGCGCCGGCCCGGGCGGCGTTCCGCTTCTCGCTCGCCTACCTGTTCCTTTTGTTTGCCGCGCTCGCCGTCGATCGGCTGGTCGCTTGAGCCGGATGCACGCGATGGCCCTGAGCCCCGAGGAACTGAGCCGACGCCGGCGCGGACGCAACTGGGCGTTGATCCTGGTGCTCGCCGCCTTCGCCGGGCTGTTCTTCGCCATCAGCATCGTCAAGCTGGCGCAGCATCCGGACCTGTTCACCACCAGCCTCGACGGCCCGCAGCAGCACTGACGGGCGCCCCCGCCTGATCCATCCCCTTCCCCCGCACGTGCGATAGCCGCGGCGCCAGGCCGATGCTAAGCGATGCTGGGCGCAAGGAGAGACCGGATGCAGGACAAGCTGGACTGGGGCGCAATGAGCCGCGCCGAGCGCGACGCGGCCTATAACAACACCGCGGCGGTCGCCAACAGCGCGGAGCTGAACGCGGCGCGCGCAGACCGCTCGGCACGTTTCCGTGCCGCGCATCCGGGCGCGCTCGACCTGGCGTACGGCCCGCGGCCGCGCAACCGGATCGACCTCTTTCCCGCTGCCGACCCCGCCGCGCCCTGCCTCGTGTTCCTGCACGGCGGCTATTGGCAGCGCAATACGCGCGAGCAATTCGCCAGCGTGATCGAGGGCCCCTATGCGCACGGCTGGTCGGCCGCCCTGCCGGGCTACACGCTCGCCCCGGACGCCTCGCTCACCGAGATCGCCGAGGAGGTGACCGCGGCGCTCGACTGGCTGGCCGCCAACGGGCCGGCGCACGGCATCCGCGGCCCGATTGTGCTCTCCGGCTGGTCGGCCGGCGGGCACCTGACGGCACTGGCGCTCAGCCATCCGGCGGTGGCGGCGGGCCTCGCGATCTCGGGCATTTTCGAGCTCGGACCGATCCGCGACACCGAACTGAACGAGAAGCTGATGCTGAGCGATGGCGAGATCGCCGCGCTGTCGCCGCTGCGCCTGCCGGTGTCGCCCAAGCCGCTGGCAATCGCCTATGGCACGGCCGAGCTGCCGCCGCTGGTCGCCGATAGCCGGGCGCTGCACGCGCGCCGGGCTGCGGCGCATGCGCCGGGGGCGCTGGTCCCGGTAGCCGGAGCCGACCATTTCACGATCGTGCTCGAACTGCAGAAACCGGACGGTGTGCTGACCCGCGAGCTGGTGGCGCTGGCCGGTTAGGGGTCGCGGCGGACGGACCGCTGCGCTTCGGTCGCACCGTCCGAGGCCTGGCGGCTGCGGCCCGGGGCGCTGTCTGCTGGCACGGTCCCTGCGGTCCCCGCGCCGTCCCAGGGGGCCATCCCAGGAGGCTATCCCGGGGGCCATCCCGGGGAGCCGTCCCGGGGGGCTATCCCGGGGGCTTCCGGCGCTGGGGGCTGCCCACCCGGGCGGTTGCGGGCAATTATGTTATGATATCGCAACGATACGGACGTGCGAAACCCCGCCCTGACCTAGCGTCCGAAAAGCGGGGGGCGGTAGCCTTGCGGGCCGTACTCGCGGGCCGCCGCGGCGTCGGACAGCCGAAGCATGCGCACGGGGTCGGGTCTTGCCGCCGTCGCGCGCCGCGCCGGTCTGGGCGGCGGGAGTGGCAGGGTCTCGGGGGGCGTGATGCCGAACATCCGGCAGATCGGGCGCAGCACGTTCCACAGCCGCGGAGCGGTCGCCAGCAATTCCGCCATATCCGGCTGCGCCAGGAAATAGGCGAGCTCGATGCCGTACGGCACCAGGTCCGGCCCCATCCGCACCAGCCAGCCGTAGCCGCGGGGCAGCAGGCGCAGCGGCTTCTTGGGCCGCGCGCGCAGCCTGCGCGTGGGGAACGGATCGACCGGTGTCCCGTCTTCCGACACCGCATTCTCCGGCGCCGCGCTTTCCGGCGCCGCGCTTTCCGGCGCCGCGCTTTCCGGCGCCGCATGGTCCGGCGCCGCATGGTCCGGCGCAGGGGCGGGTTCGGTGGGGCAGCGGCGGGTCCGCGCCACCGGGTGGGCGGCGATGAGGGCGAAGCGCTCGGCGGCCTCCGTCAGGC
>JABBNW010000067.1 GCA_019352115.1 Pseudomonadota bacterium | reverse complement strand
ACGAAGGGGAAACGCTTGGAGCAGTTCATCGATGGTCACCCGCAGTGCCCGCACACGCCACCCCCCACACGCGAGGAACCAACGGATGGGTTCCAAGGGCAGTGCCCTTGGCGGGGTCCAGGGGCAGAGCCCCTGGCCTTGCTTCCTGCGTGCCTTACCCCTCGGTGCCCGGCATGACCCTACTATCGGTGGAGGGTCTGTCGGTTGCGTTCGGTGATCGGGCGGTGGTGCAGGATGTTTCCTTTTCGTTGGATCGGGGGGAGACGTTGGCGTTGGTGGGCGAGTCGGGGTCCGGCAAGTCTCTGACGGCTTTGTCTCTTTTGCAGCTTTTGCCGCCGGGGGCGGGGCATCCTTCCGGGCGGATCCGGTTGGATGGGGAGGATGTGATCGGGGCTTCGCCTGCGGTCCTGCGTGGTTTGCGCGGGTCGCGGGTTGGGATGGTGTTCCAGGAGCCGATGACCAGCCTCAATCCGTTGCATCGGATCGGGCGTCAGGTGGCGGAGGCGATCACCTTGCATCGGTCCGTGTCGCGCGCGGCGTTGCGGGGGGAGGTGGTTGCGGCGCTGAGCCAGGCGGGGTTTGCGGATGCCGAGCATCGGCTTGATGCGTATCCTCACCAGTTGTCGGGCGGGCAGCGGCAGCGGGTGATGATTGCGATGGCGCTGGCGAACAATCCGGCGCTGTTGATTGCCGACGAGCCGACGACGGCGCTGGACGTGACGATCGAGGCGCAGATTCTCGATCTGCTGGTGCGCCAGAAGGCGAGCCGGCGGCTGGCGTTGTTGCTGATCACGCATGATCTGTCGATCGTGCGGCGCTATGCCGATCGGGTTTGCGTGATGCAGGCGGGCGGCATTGTCGAGCATGGGCCGGTGGACGGGGTATTCGGCGCGCCGGCGCATCCCTACACGAGCCGGTTGCTGGCAGCCGAGGCGAAGGGGCGTCCGACGCCGTTGCCGCCCGATGCGCGGACGGTGATCGAGGCAGAGGGGCTTCGGGTTGCCTTTGCGTTGCGCGGTGGCTGGTGGCGGCAGAATCGGGGGGAGGTGCGCGCGGTCGACGACGTGTCCCTGGCCGTGCGCGAAGGCGAGACCTTGGGGCTGGTCGGCGAATCGGGGTCGGGCAAGACGACGCTCGGGTTTGCATTGTTGCGGCTGCACCCGGCGGCGGGGCGCATCCGGTTCGACGGCCAGGACCTGGCCGGGCTCGATCGGCGCGCCTTGCGGCGGTTGCGGGCCTCGATGCAGGTGGTGTTCCAGGACCCGTTCGGCAGCCTGTCGCCGCGGCTGACGGTCGGCGAGATCGTGGCCGAAGGCTTGCGCGTGCATGCCCCGCAGCTGTCGCGGATCGAGCGGGAGAAGAAGGTTGCGGCGGCGCTGGAGGAAACCGGCCTGCCGGCCAGCACGCTCGCGCATTATCCGCACGAGTTCAGCGGCGGCCAGCGGCAGCGCATCGCGATTGCCCGCGCGATGCTGTTGCAGCCGCGATTCGTCGTGCTGGACGAGCCGACCAGCGCGCTCGATATGTCCGTGCAGGCACAGATCGTGGCGCTGCTGCGGCGGTTGCAGCATGACCACGGGCTGGCTTACCTGTTCATTTCGCACGACCTGAAAGTGGTGCGCGCCCTGGCGCATCGGATTGCCGTGCTGCGCGCGGGTCGGATCGTGGAGACGGGGGAGACGGAGGCGTTGTTCGCGCACCCCACCTCCCCCTACACAAGCGCGCTGATGGCGGCCGCGTTCGATCACACCGCGCAGGTGCCGCCTGGTGAGCCGCCGGCCCTGGCCTGACCCGGCGCCGCGCGGGGCTCAGCCGCCCAGCGGTGACCAGGCGGGATCGGACGCCTGGGTGGCGGTGGGCTCGATCCGCTGGTTGAAGCCGGTGATATCGATCGTCATCAACTGCGAGCTGAACCCCTGGCCCTGGTTGCCCACCGCCCGGCTCTGGCTGAAATACATGATCACCCGCCCGTTCGGGCAGAAGGTCGGGCCTTCCACGTCCCAGCCGGCGGCGATCGCGCGTTCGCCGGTCCCGTCGGGGGCCATCACGCCGATGGAGAAATTGGCCTCGTTGCCGCCGTAACGGGTGAAGGCGATCAGATCGCCGCGCGGCGACCAGACCGGGCTCGTGTAGTTGGCGTGGCCGAAGCTGATCCGTTTCACGCCGCTGCCGTCGGCATTCATGATGTAGAGCTGCGGCGTGCCGTCGCGGTCGGAGTTGAACACGATCTGCGAACCGTCCGGGCTGTAGCACGGGCTCACGTCGATCGAATTCGAATTGGTGATCTGCTGCGTCGTGTGGCTCGCGAGGTTCACCGTGACGATCGACGATCCGCCGCCGCGCGCGACCGCCATCACCACGGTCTGCCCGTCGGGGGAGAAGCGGGGCGCGAAGGTCATGCCGGAGAACTCGCCCAGCACGCGCTGCTGGCCGGTGGCGAGGTTGAACAGATAGACCCGCGGCTGCTGGTTCGCGTAGCTCATGAAGCAGATCAGATCGCCCTTGGGGGCGAAGCGCGGCGACAGCACCATCCAGGTGCCGTCGGTCAGGAAGCGGTTGTTGGCGCCGTCCTGATCCATGATCGCAAGCCGGTGCACCTGGCGCGCGCGCGGGCCGGTGAGCGAGACGTAGACGATGCGGGTATCGAAATAGCCGGGCTCGCCCAGGAGGCGCTGGTAGATCACATCGGCGATGATGTGGGCGATGCGGCGCCAGTTCGCCTGCCCGGTGGTATAGGCGGTGCCCTGGAGCTGCTTCTGCGCCAGCACGTCCCACAGGCGGAACTGCACGCTGATCGTGCTGCCGGAGGCCTGCACCTGGCCGGTAACCAGCGCCTGGGTGCCGATCGCGGCCCAGTTCTGGAATGCCGGCACCGCCGACGGGCCGCCCGCGGCGGCGCCGGAGGGCTGGATGAAGGCGCTGGGCGCGATCGGGCGGAACAGCCCGCAATTGCCGAGGTCGTTGGTGATCACCTGGGCGATGTTGTGCCCGAGCGTGGCCGAGGCTGGATCGCCGCCGACGAAATCGGGGATCGCGATCGGGATCGGGGCGGCGCGGGCGCGGTTCACGTCGATCACCGCGCTCTGCCCGGCATCTCCCCCCCCAGCCGGCGGCGCCGCGGCCGGGACGCCTTGCGGGGCGCCCTGGGCAAAGGCCCCGGTGCCGCCGAGGCCGATCAGCCCGGCGCTCCCCGCCGCGCCGGCGATCATGCGGCGGCGGCCCAGAGGGGAGATATGCGGGAACATGGAACGGTGGAGGAAATTCGTACGTGCGTCGGTCATGCGGGTCTCTTCCACGGTTGTCGGCTACGGTGCAACGCGGCGGGGCGCGGATAGCGGGATGGTCATCGCGGCGCGGTCCTACGGGCTGAAACGGAAGCTCAGCACGTTGATCTTGCCCATCATGTGGTGCGGCAGCGGCAGGTTGGCGCAGGTGGGATCGAGCACGGCGCGCCGGGCGCGGTCGGCGAAGGCCTGGAACACGGGATCGCTGTCCATCTTCGCACGGTCGGCCGGCGCGAACCGCACGATGCGCGCGACGCCGTCGGCGTCGGTCGTCACCACCAGCATCACCTGCATCTTGTCGGCGTTCAGTGCGCCCGGATCATAGGTCCAGCAGCGCCGCACATAGGCGCCGATCGCCGCCCGCTGGGACGCGCTGAGCGCCGCGGTGTCGTTGCCCTGCGGGCTGCCGCCGCCTTCCGGCGCGCCGCCCTGGTTCGGATTGTAGCGCGCGTTCGGCGGCTGCTGTTTCACCTCGGCGCGCAGCTTCTGCAACGTGTTCAGCAGGGCGTTCGTGTTGGGCGCCGGGTTGGTGGTGGCGTTGGGCTGGGACGTGGTGCTGGGTTCCGGCGGCGGCGGTGTGGGCACCGGGGGCAGCGGCAACGGCGGCGCGGGCTTCGCCGGCGGCTTGGGCTGCGGCGGCGCGGTCGGCGTGGGCGGGGTCGGCACCGCGGGCGCCGGGGTGGGGGAGGGCGTGGGCGGCGGCGTCTTCACCGGCGGCGGGGGTGTCGGCGGGGTCACCGCCTGCTGCGGCGGGGGTGGCGGCGGCGGAGGCGGTGGCGGCGGCGCGAATTCGTTCGGATTGGGCTTCGGCTTGTGGACGGCGGGCGGCGCGGGCACCGGCACTGCGGTCTTCGCCGGCGCCGGCACCTTGCCGGGCGCGGGGGCCTTCATGGTCGTGCCGACCTTGCCCTGGAACACCATGGACACGGTCGTCTCCGGCGGCGGCGCCGGCATCGGGAACAGCGGCAGGCCGAGCAGCACCAGCAGCAGCACGGCGATGTGCAGCACCGCCGAGGCCGCCGCGCCGCGGCGCAGGTCCGGCGTTACGCCCGGGGGAACCAGCCGATCGAACATCGTGCGCGGTTCAGCCTCGCTTGCCCGCAGCGGGAGCCGGGGCAGCGGTTGCCGGGGCGGGGGCGCCCGGTCCGCCGGCCGGCGGCTGCGCCAGCAGTGCCACCTTGGTGAACCCGCCCTGCGCGATCGTCGCCATCACCTGCACCACCAGCCCGTAGGAGATGTCCTTGTCGCCGCGCACGAAAATACGCCGGGTCGCATCCCCCTTGGCGATCGCCTGCAGCTTCGCCACCAGTTCCGGCAGTTCCACCGCCTGGTTCTGCAGGAAGATCTTGCCCTGCGCATCGATCGATACGGTCAGCGGCGTGCTGTCGCTGTTGAGCGGCTTGGCGTCGGTCTTCGGCAGGTCGACCGAGACGCCGGAGGTCATCAGCGGAGCCGTGACCATGAAGATGATCAGCAGCACCAGCATCACGTCGACGAGCGGTGTGACGTTGATCTCGGCGAGCGGACGATAGCGTCCCCGCTTGCCGATTCCGCCGCTGCGTGCGCCGAGCCCGGACATCGCCATGGTCAGACCCGCTCCTCGCTCTGGCGCGACAGGATGGCGCTGAATTCGGTGCCGAAGGCTTCCAGCCGACCGGCGAAGCGGCCGAGGTCGGTGCTGATCTTGTTGTAGGCGAGCACCGCGGGGATGGCGGCCACCAGGCCCATGGCGGTGGCGAACAGCGCCTCGGCGATGCCCGGCGCCACCACCGCGAGATTGGTGTTGTGCATGGCCGCGATCGCCGAGAAGCTGTGCATGATCCCCCACACCGTGCCGAACAGGCCGATGAACGGCGCGGTGGCGCCGACGGAGGCAAGGAAGATGGTCCAGCGCTCCAGCCGGTCCATCTCGCGCTGCACGGTGACCCCGATCGCGCGATCGACCCGCTCGCGCACGCCGGTGCGGCTCACGTCGGCGCCGGCGACGCGGACGGTGCGGCGCCATTCGCCCATGGCGGCGCCGAACACGGCGGCCATCGGGTGGGTCGGCTGGGTGCCTTCCTGGTCATAGAGATCGTCCAGGCTGCCGCCGGACCAGAACCGGTCCTCGAACGTATCGGCTTCCTTGTTGACCCGGCGCAGGCTCGACCATTTCTCGAACACCACCGCCCAGACCCAGACGCTGGCGAGCAGCAGGCCGATGATGACCAGCTTCACCAGAATGTCGGCCTGCAGGAACAAGCCCCAGAGCGACAGGTCGCTCCCGGCCGCCCCGAGATTCACCGCATCGACAGCGCGATCCACCGCGTACTCCTTTGCTCATCCCCAGCGGCGGAGCCGCCATGGTAAATCAAGCGGCGGAGCCGCTTTCGCACATCAAGCGGCAGAGCCGCCTTCGTTCATCCCGCGGCCGCGGCCGCCTGCAATCCCGCCAGCGCGTCCCGCCAAGCCGGCGGGATGCGGGCCGGCCGACCGGTGTCGGTGCGCACGCAGGCGAGGTCGATCGCCGCCGTCGCGCAGACACCCTCGACCCCCACGACGTCCTGGCGGAGCCGCACGGAGGCCGCGCCGAGGCCGCGCTGGTCGGTCAGGACCCAAAGCGGCGCGTCCAGCCGCGCGGGGCGCAGATAGTCCAATTTGACGCGGCGCACCACGAACATGCGCTGGTGATCGCGCACGAGCGCCGCATGGGGCACCCCCAGCGCACGCAGGGCTTCGGTGCGCGCCCGCTCGGCGAAGCGGAGGTAATTGGCGTAGTACACGATCCCGCCGGCGTCGGTGTCCTCATAGTAAACCCGCAGATCATAGCGGTGCGGGACGATGGCAAGGATGGCGGCGGGATTGCCGATCATTGAGCCTCCGTCCCAGGATTCGTCCCGGAGTCGCGATCCGCGCGGCCGAGCAGGTCGAGCTGGCCCGGCGGACCGGCGGGGGGTGTCAGGCCCAGGTGCTGCCAGCCCGACAGGCCCAGCATCCGCCCGCGACTGGTGCGCAGAACGAGGCCTTCCTGGATCAGGAACGGCTCGATCACGTCTTCGAGCGTATCGCGCGCCTCCGACAGCGCCGCCGCCAGGGTCTCCACGCCCACCGGGCCGCCGGCATGGTGTTCGGCGATTCGCCGCAGGTAGCGGCGGTCCATCGCGTCGAGCCCGCGCGCGTCCACCTCCAGCCGGATCAGCGCCGCGTCGGCCATGTCCCGATCGACCTCGGCCACGTTCTGCACGGCGGCGAAATCGCGCACCCGGCGCAGCAGCCGCCCGGCGATGCGCGGGGTGCCGCGCGAGCGGGTGGCGATCTCGGCTGCCCCGGCCGGGGTCAGCGCCAGGCCGAGGATTGCGGCGCCGCGGCGGACGATCACCTCCAGCTCGGCCGGGGTGTAGAAGATCAGCCGCAGCGGGATGCCGAAGCGGTCGCGCAAGGGCGTGGCCAGCAGACCGGCGCGGGTGGTGGCGCCGACCAGGGTGAACGGCGGCAGGTCGATCCGCACGGAGCGCGCGGCCGGGCCTTCCCCGATAATCAGGTCGAGCTGGAAGTCCTCCATGGCCGGATAGAGGATTTCTTCGATCGCAGGCTGCAAGCGATGGATCTCGTCGATGAACAGCACGTCCCTGGGCTGCAGATTTGTCAGGATTGCGGCAAGATCGCCGGCGCGCTGGATGACCGGGCCGGAGGTGGCGCGAAAGCCCACGCCGAGTTCGCGCGCCACGATCTGCGCCAGGGTGGTCTTGCCGAGGCCGGGCGGGCCGTGCAACAGTACGTGGTCCAGCGCCTCCGCCCGGCCCTTGGCGGCGGCGATGAACACCGCGAGGTTCTCGCGGCTGGATTTCTGCCCGATGAATTCGGCCAGGCGCTGCGGGCGGAGCGAGGCTTCGGCCGCGTCTTCCTCCCGCCGGGCCGGTGAGACTTCACGGTCGGCGTCCTCGCTCACGCCGCGAGTTCCTTCAGGCTGTCACGGATCACCGCATCCAGCTTCGCGTCCGGGCCGAGGCGGTCGAGAACCCGCGCGACCGCGGGCTGCGCTTCGGGGCGGCGGTAGCCGAGGTTGACGAGGGCGGACAGCGCGTCCTCCGCCACCCCCGCCGGCCCGGGATGCGGGGTAGCCAAGCCGGCGGTGGCCGGCATGGCGCCGGCCTTGTCGCGCAATTCCGTGAGCAGGCGCACGGCGAGGCGCGGGCCGACCCCCTGGGCGCGGGTGAGGCTGGCGCGGTCGCCGGCGGCGATGGCGGCCACCAGCTCGCGCGGAGACAGGGCGGACAGCACACCGAGCGCCACCTTGCCGCCGACGCCCTGGACCGTGGTGAGCAGGCGGAACCAGTCGCGCTCGGCCGGGTCGGCGAACCCGTAGAGGGTGATCGCCTCCTCCCGCACCTGGGTTTCGATCAGCAGCCTTGCCGGGGCGGGCGCGGCGGGCAGGGCGGCGAGGGTGCGGGTGGAGGCGTGCACGAGGTAGCCGACGCCGCCGACGTCGACGATGCAGGTGCCGTCTTCCAGCGCCGCGATGCGCCCGGTCAGCAGCGCGATCATGCGGCCGGCGCCGGATGTTCGCGCCCGGCCCAGGCCTGGCGGGTGGCGCGGTGATGGGCGTGGCAGATGGCGACCGCGAGCGCGTCGGCGGCGTCGGCGCGGCGGACGGTGGCGCCGGGGAGCAGGCGGCGGACCATCATCTGTACCTGTTCCTTGGCCGCGCCGCCGGTGCCGACGACGGCGCGCTTGACGGTCTTGGCGCCGTATTCGGCGACCGGGATGCCGGCGAGCGCCGGGGCCAGCAGCGCGATGCCGCGGGCGTAGCCGAGCTTGAGCGTGGCGGCACCGTTGCGGTTGACATAGGTCTCCTCCACCGCGGCCTCGTCCGGACGGTGCTCGGCGATCAGGGCGGCCAGCGCGTCGTGCAGCAGGCGCAGCCGGGCCGGCACGGGCGTGGCGGCGTCGGTGGCGATGATGCCGTCGGCGATGTGGCGCAGGCGGTTGCCGTCCACGGCGATCAATCCCCAGCCGGTGATGCTGAGGCCGGGGTCGAGGCCGAGGAGGGTGAGCATCTGGCGAATCGGGGGTTGGGGGGGACGCGCGGAGCATACGCCACCGGATGCCCCCCAGGGGAGCCGGCGGTCGGAGGCGGTCGGAGCCAGCGGTGGCGCGCAGTCACGGCGCGCGGCGCAGGAGGAAGTCAGGGCGTGCGGCGCAGGAGATAGATCCGGGCGTCGTCCGGCAGCAGGACCGTATGGGCGGTGGCCTGGATATGGGCGCTCAGTCCCGGCACCGCGACCCATCGTGCGAGCGCGGCCAGTGCGCGGAGGATCGCGTAGGACAACGGCGGCTCGGGGTTGTTCACCGTATAGACAGTGGTTGCCGCCATGCCGAACCTGTCGGGCGTGATCGGCGTTTCCAGGTTGCGCTCGTGCAACTGCCGCACGTAGTCGTGGTTGATCACGAGATAGGCCTTCCGGCCGGGGATCGCGGCGAAGGTCGTCGTTCCGGTCAAAAAATCATGTTGCTGGGCCGGGTGCGCCTGGTCGGCGAGCGGGGAGCCGTACAGCAGGAACGCGACGATACCCGCACTTTGCGAATCGGCATAGAGCGGGAACCAGCCGTGGCGTTCGGCCGCCTGGGTGGCGCGCACGGTCGCCAGCGCGGGTTCGAAGTTCAGCAGGTTGAACTGCATGAACACGACCGCGACCACGAGCGCGACGGTGCCGAGCGCCATAGCGCCCACGCGCGAGACGCGCCGATAGAGGCCGACCAGGAACCAGCCGATCAGCACGGTCATCGGCACGGAGATTTCCTGCAAGTACCGCCCCAGTTGCGGCTTGAGCCGCACCGGATGGTGGAACGGATCGATTCCGAACATGAGCCAGACGATGAAGATCGCAACCCAGATCGCCAGCATCAAGGCCGGCCGCCGCCGGCGCACGACCGCGCCGATCATCCCGGCCGCGAGCAGGTAGAAGTGCAGCCCGGCTTCGTACGGGGTCAGGAACATCACCTTCGGATAGGTGATGAGGTCGCGATAATTCATCGTCGGCGACAGCACTTCGTTGGCCGCGCGCTCTTCCAGTTCGGCGTGGTAGAACGGGTTGCCGGTCAGGCGGTCGAAGACGACGAGCTCAGCCCCGACCAGGACGCCGGTGACGCCGCCGATGACGAACAGATGTCGCCACCGGATATAGCCGAGCCCGACGGCCGCCAGAAACACGAAGCCCATGAAGAAGGCGTCGATCCTCACGTAGTATGCATAGGCCCACCAGGCGCCCGCCGCGACCGCCCACCAGGCGCCGCCGCGTACCGCGCGCGCGCTGTTCAGGCCGCACAGGAAAGCGATCGCCATCGCCACGCCTTGCGGCTGATCGGGGAAGAACAGGGTGGAGAACTGCACCGACATCGGAAAGCAGGCGAAGGCGGCCGCGGCAATGAGGCCGACGACCGGATCGAACAGGATGGTTCCGATGCGCCAGGCGACGTAGATGCCTGCGATGCTCACCACCAACGGCAGCAGGCCGAGTTGCGGCAGGCCGACGCCGAGCACGGCGAAGATGCCTGCCAGCGGCACCGTCATCCCGTAGTCGGCCCCGTAATTGGAGGTCGGGATCTGCCAGCCGTGATGGAGCAGGTCGATCGCCGGACCGGCGAGGGCAAGGTCGTCGTTGCCGGACAACCAGGGGGCGAACAGGAGGCGCAGCCCGAGGCCAACTGCGGCAATCGCGAGAAACCAGGCGACGTGCCGTCGGTCAGGGCGCGACGCCATCGAACAACCTCCGCATCGGGATGCATAGAACTTTGCGGAAAGGGATTGTCGGCCCTACTGCGCTGTTGCTACGATAGCCAATGCGTGAAATTGCGTCAAACGGATCGGCCGTCGGATGTGGTCTGCGCGATGACGTGAGCCGGTGGTGGCCCGGACCGTGCCGCGGCAGCACCGGCGGATCGCGGACAATGGCCGCGCGGCGCGCTGCCTACAGCCGACAAGAACGGTGCGCGCCGCCATGTCCGGTGTGATCGCTGCCGGCCCGTTCGCAGCAGCGCCTGGCAGGCGGCCGCCCGCTTCGGCCCGCGCGCCCCGGGACACGGCGTTGCGCATCGCGGTTCTGGTCCCGTGCTACAACGAAGCCCTCTCGATCGCCGACGTCGTGGCCGGGTTCACCGCGGCGCTCCCCGCGGCGGCCATCTACGTCTACGATAACGATTCAAATGATGAAACCGTCGCGATCGCGCGCCGCGCCGGCGCGATCGTCCGCCACGAGGCCTTGCGCGGCAAGGGCAACGTCGTCCGCCGGATGTTCGCCGACATCGAAGCCGATATCTACATCCTGGTAGACGGAGACGGCACCTACGACGCCGCCGCCGCGCCGGCGATGGTCGCGCTGCTGCTTGATCGGCAGCTCGACATGGTCACAGCGGCGCGGATTCCCGTCGCGACCGGTGCCTACCGAACCGGCCACCAGTTCGGCAACGCCCTGCTCACCGGCGTCGTGCGCACGATCTTCGGCCGCGGCGTGTCCGACATGCTGTCCGGCTACCGGGCGTTCTCGCGCCGCTTCGTCAAATCCTTCCCCGCGCTGGCCGCCGGCTTCGAGACGGAGACCGAGTTCACGGTCCACGCCCTCGAACTCCGCATGCCGATCGGGGAGGTCCCGACCTGCTATGGGGAACGGCCGCCCGGCTCCACCTCCAAGCTGCGCACCTATTCGGACGGTCTGCGCATCCTGCGCACCATCCTGGTGCTGGTGAAGGAGGAACGTCCCCTACAATTCTTCTCGGCCACCGCGGCGCTGCTGCTGCTGGCGGGGCTGGTCCTCGGCGTCCCGGTGGTGAGCACCTTCCTGCAAACCGGGCTGGTGCCGCGCCTGCCGACGGCGGTCCTGGCGACCGGGTTCGTGCTGCTGTCCAGCCTGGCGGCAACCTGCGGGCTGATCCTCGATTCCGTCACCCGCGGGCGGCGGGAATTGAAGCGCCTCAGCTACCTCGCGATCCCCGCGCCGGCGGATCGCGACGAACCCTGGCCCCCGGAGCCGTCGCCTGCGCCCTTCGCCAAACGGGCAGGCGACTGACGGGCGGGCCATTGTCGTCCGGCGCGCGCGGGGCGTCGGCCGGGGGTTCCGCGGCCGCGGCACTCGGGTCCGGGGCGCGGAACCCCCGGCGCGTCACGCCGGCGTGGCCCCGGGCCGGAGCCGGGTCGCCCTTCATGGCGAACGGCCACCACATCGGACTCGGGCGGTTCGGGTCGCGGATCGTCCACACCACAAGCCAGGGCACCAACACCAGCGCCATCATGTAGAGCAGGCCGCTCACGGTGCCGGCACGCCCCGCGGCAGGGCGCCCCCCGATCGGACCAGGCGCGCAGCGACGGCCGGTCCCGGCACCCGGATCGCTCCCCGGTCGGCCACCCGCGCCCGCGCCCGGCGCGGCGCACCGGCCCCTTGCAGCAACTCGCGGCGGACCAGCACCAGGGCCATCTGCAATGCCACCAGCACGGTGAAATAGATGTCCCAGTAGGCGATCGGCAGGAATGTCCCGGTCACCGTATAAGCGACGATGGAGACCTGGACCATGCGCCCGAGATCGTTTGCCCAGGCGAGATCAGGTCGATCTCGTGTCAACTTTACGATCCGGCGCGCATTGAACACGCCAACGAGAGTAATCGAAAGCCATATGAAAAACACTGGAAACCCCTGCTCGCCGAGAGCCTGGAACCAGATGCTGTGGATCTCAATCGTCCATTTGACCGGTGCCACCGTCTGCACCACGGCGGCCGAGGTCGTGGCGCCGAAGCCAACCCCGGTCAGCGGATGATGCAGCGCCAGCAGCCAAGCCACGCGCCAGATATACAGCCGCGATTCGGCCGAGCTGTCATGGCTGTAATGATCGATCGTATGCATACGCGCGACCCAGTCGGCCGGCATGAACATGATCGCGGCCCCGAGCGCCGCGCCGAGCACGATGACCCCGAGCACCTTGCTCCGGCTGCGCCACCACAATACGACCGTAACTGCGAACACACCGAGGAAGGCGCCGCGCGAATAGCTGGCGAGCACCGCCAGGAAGCACACCCCCATGACGAACAGCAGGCTGAGCCGCACGACCCTGTGGGCCGCCTGCAATCGCAAGTAGTTCAGCAGCGGCAGCACGACCAGCAACGCCGCGGCGAAGATGTTGTTGTCGCTAATCATGGACGACGGCGGCCCGAATGCCTTGTGCGCGCCCAGGGTCACCACCGACGCACCGCCCTGATACAGGATCCAGAACCCCATCGAGATTGCTATGATCCAGATCAGCGCGTCGATCCGCCGCTTGTCGGTCAGCAGGCAGGCGGTGATGATGAAGAACAGGAACATCTTCAGCACCCGGAGCCATTCCGGATGCTCGGTCCACGGCGCGGCCAGCGCGAACGGCATGTTCACGGTGATGCCGATCATGAACAGGACCATCAGGACGGTCGTCGGGTTCACCGCGAACCGCTTCGGCTCGCGCGAGAACGCCCAGCCGATGACCGTCACCACGAAGGAGGCCAGCGCCCATGGCCAATGCGCCCCGAATCCCCACACCATCTGGTGCGGATTCATGAACGCGATCCAGTCCCACAGCAGCACGCCGACGAACGGCTGCACGATCGAGACCGGCAGTAGGCAGAGCATGTCGAGGACGAAAAACAGGGAGCGCATACAGGGGCCGCCGGGCGGTTCTCGGTCAGTGGCAACGCAGGACGTCCGGCCGAACCAACGGCACCGGACGCTAGGCTCCCCCTCGTGACCGCCTGATACGCCCTCCGCCCCCTCCGCTGCAAGCATACGATCGCTGGCGCCCCCGCTTCCCTCCGCCCCCGCGGACGTCGCATGATCCGCCGGCACATCCCCCGACGCTTTCCGCCGGGCCACTTCCCCGGGACACCTCCCCGAGCCACTTCCAGGAGACCGGCACCGTGACGCCAGACCCGATCCCTGCCGCCAGCCCCGCAGACCTCATCGCCGCCCTGGCGCACGCCGCCGGCCTCGACACCGCGCTGGCCGACTTCCCCGACGACGTCGCCGCCGCCGCGGCCCAGGCGCTCGCCACCACGGGCGCCATCCGCGCCCCCGCCGACCCCGCCGTCGAGCCCTGGCCGCCGATGCGCCCGGGGATCGGGCTGTGACGCCGCACTGGCTCTCCGCCAGCGAGGCCGCGCGCGCGTTCGCCGCCCGCACCCTCTCCCCGGTCGAACTGCTCACTGCCCTGCTCGCCCGCATCGACGCCCTGCAGCCCAGCCTGCACGCCTTCATCCGCCTCGATGCGGAGGCCGCGATGGACGCCGCCCGCAGCGCCGAACGCGAACTCGGCGCGCGCCGGGTGCGCGGGCCGCTGCACGGCATCCCGGTCGGCGTGAAGGACATCATCGACGTCGCCGGCCTGCCGACCACCTGCCATTCGGCCATTCTGCGCGACAACATCGCCGCCACCGACGCCGCCGTGATCGCGAAGCTGCGCGCGGCCGGGGCGATCGTCCTCGGCAAGACCGCGACGCATGAATTCGCGATCGGCGGCCCGAGCTTCGACCTGCCGTTCCCGCCGGCGCGCAACCCGTGGAACCCGGACCACCACCCGGGCGGCTCGTCCTCCGGCTCCGGTGCCGGCGTGGCCGCGGGGCTGTTCCCGGTGGCGCTCGGCACCGACACCGGCGGGTCGGTGCGCAATCCCGCGAGCTGCTGCGGGATCGTGGGGCTGAAGCCGACCTACGGGCTGGTGTCCCGCCGCGGCGTGTTCCCGCTGTCCTACACGCTCGATCACGTCGGCCCGCTCACCCGCACCGTGGCCGACGCGGCGCTGATGCTGGACGCGCTCGCCGGCCACGATCCGGCCGATCCCGCCAGCGCGCCCACCGAGGCCCGGCTGTTCGGCCGCGACCTCGGCCGTGGGGTGCGCCGACTGCGCATCGGCTTCGTGCGCCATTTCCATGAGACCGACCTGCCCGCGCATCCGGAGATGACGGCAGCCCTGGAGGAGGCCGCGCGGATCCTGGCCGCGGAAGGTGCCGATGTCCGCACCATCACCCTACCGGGCCTGACCGAATTCGGGGCCGTGAACCGGGTGATCCTAACCTCGGAGGCCTGGTCGATCCACGCCCCCTGGCTGCGCACCCGTCCCGGCGACTACGGCCAGCTCGCCCGCCGCCGCTTACTGCCCGGCGCCTTCATCCCGGCCGGGGACTATGTCGGCGCGCAACGCCGCCGAACGCAGATGATCGCGGCGGTGGAGGACGCGTTCCGCGACGTCGACATCCTGCTCTGCGCCAGCTCGATGGATCCTGCGAGCCGGATCGAGGACGCGGCGGAGACCGCGCGCACCTATCCGCGCCAAGCGCGCACCCCGTTCAACGTCACCGGCCACCCGGCGCTCGCCATGATGGCCGGGCTGTCGCGTGACGGCCTGCCGCTGTCGCTGCAATTCGTCGGCCGCTATTTCCAGGACGCGATGGTGCTGCGCGCCGCGGCGGCCTATGAGCGCGCCACCGACTGGCACACTCGCCGCCCGCAGATCGGCTGACCGCGAGCCGCACGATGAACACCGACCTGCCCCCTACCGCATCGCCACAAGCCTTGCCGAAAGCCGAGCCGGGCGGCCCGGTCTCCCGGGTCTATTTCTCCCAGCGGTTGCGGCTGCACTATGTCGACTGGGGCAATCCGGGCGCGCCGCCGCTGATCCTGCTGCACGGCGGGCGCGATCATGCGCGCAGCTGGGACAGCGTCGCCCAGGCACTGCGCGCCGACTACCACGTGATCGCCCCCGATCTGCGCGGGCACGGGGATTCCGCCTGGGCCGCGTCCGGGCACTATCCGATGGCAAGCTACATCTACGACCTGGCCCAGCTTATCCACTCGCAGGCACTGGCGCCGGTATCGGTGGTGGCGCATTCGCTCGGCGGCAGCATCGCGCTGCGCTACGGCGGCATCTACCCGGAGCACCTGCATCGCCTGGTCGCGATCGAGGGCATGGGCCCCGGCCCGGGCGGCGCGGCGGCGCAGGCCGCCAAACCGATCCACGAGCGCATGGCCGACTGGATCGCCCGCCAGCGCGCCCAGGCGGCCGAAGTGCCGTGGCGCTACAAATCCCTGGACGCCGCGCTCGCCCGCATGCGGGAGGCGAACAAGCATTTGTCCGAACCGATGGCACGCCACCTGACCGAGCACGCGGTGAACCAGAACGAGGACGGCACGTTCTGCTGGAAGTTCGACCCCTACGTCCGGATCTGGCCCCCGAGCGACATGACTCGCGAGGAAATTGCCGCGCTGTGGACTCGCATCGCCTGCCCCACGTTGCTGGTCTATGGCCGCGAAAGCTGGGCCACCAGCCCGGCCGCGGACGGCAGGCTCGGCTATTTCCGCAACGCCGAGGTGCTGGAGGTGGACGGTGCCGGCCACTGGGTGCACCATGACCGCCCGGCACTGTTCGTCGACGCGGTGCGCCGCTTCCTGGCCGCGCCCTGACGGGCTCGCCGGCGCTCAGAAGTCGATGCAGCGCCCCTTGCGTTCCCAATCGCCGTAGCGGGTCGGCTCCGGCCCCGGCGGGCCACCGATCTCCTTCACCGGCGGCGCCGGCGGCGCTTTCGGCTCCGGGACGGCGGGCGGGGTCGGCGGACTGGCCTCGGTTTTTTCGGACATGCGAGGCGAAATAGGCGCCCACCCGCCCCGACGCAATCGCTCTCCGCTTCGTCGCGACGGCCGGCCGCGCGACCGATCGCCGCCAATGCGCCGCTGCCTTGTCCCGCCCGCCCCTGTCTCTGCCTGCGCCGGCGCGGCAGACTGACGGCCGGAACCGAACCAGGCAACGGAAGGCAGCGCATGAGCGACGGATTGGAAGACGTGATCGTGGCGGATACCGTGCTGAGCCTCGCTGATTCGGCGGCGGGCCGGCTGTGGGTGCGCGGGGTCGAGCTGCCCGAGTTGGTGGCGCGCCATGGCTACGAAGGCACCGTGGCGCTGTTGTGGGACGGCTTCGCCGGCGACGGGCTGACCCGCGACGGCGTGCAGCAGCGGCTCGGTGCGGCGCGGGCGCAAGCCTTCGCGCGGCTGGACGCCTGGCTGCCGGCGGCGGCGGCGGCCCCGCTCGCGGTCGGCGTGCGGCTCGGCCTCGCGGGACTGCCTGACGACAGCACGCCGGAGACGATCGTGGCGACCCTCGCGGTGGGCGTGCCGGCCCTGCTGCGCGCGGCGACCGGGGCCGCGCCGCTGGCGCCCGACCCCGCGTTGCCGACCACGACCGACCTGCTGCGCATGCTGCACGGCACGGCGCCGACACCGGCAGCGGCGGCGGCGCTCGACACCTATTGCGTCGTCATGGCCGACAGCGGCATGAGCCCGTCGAATTTCACCGCCCGCATCGTCGCCTCCACCCGCGCGAGCCTGCCGGCCGCGGTGCTGGGCGCATGGTGTGCCTTCATCGGGCCGCTGCACGGGGGCGCGCCGGGGCCGACGCTCGACCTGCTCGACGCGCTGGCGGCGGCCGAGGACATGCAGGCGTGGGTGGAAGCCCGACTGCGCGCGCGCGAACGGCTGATGGGGTTCGGCCACCGGCTGTTCCGCGGCAACGATCCGCGCGCCGCGGCGATGCGGGTTGCGCTGGAACGGATGGGCCCGGCGTCCGGCCGGCTCGCGCTGACCCGCCAGGCCGAGGCCGCAGTCGCCGCCGCCGCCGCGCGCGTGAAACCCGGACTGCATCTGCCGGCGAATGTAGAGATCATGGCCTCGGTGCTGCTGGAGGCGGTGGGGATCGACCGCGCGGGCTTCACCGCGGTGTTCGCGGTGGCGCGGGCGCCGGGCTGGATCGCGCATGCGCTGGAACAGCAGGCGACGGGGCGGATGTTCCGCCCGACCTCGCGCTACGTCGGCCCGCCGGTCACGCCGTGACGCGGCCGGGTCGGGCGGCTAGACTTTGCCTGAAAATCGGAGGCGGCCATGAAAGTCGGCATGTTCATCAACACCCAGTTCCCCGAGGGCGATGACGTCGCCGCGCGGGTCCCCGAGCTGGTGGAGCAGGTGCGGCTGGCCCGCGCGTCGGGTTTCGCCTCGCTGCTGTTCCCGCACCATTACCTGACCGCACCATTGCAGATGCTGCAGATCGGCCCGATGATGGCCTATCTGCTGCCCGAGGCGCAGGGCATGACGATCGGCGGCAACATCCTGCTGCTGCCGCTGCTGAACCCGGTGCATGTGGCCGAGGAAGCCGCGACCCTCGATGTGCTGAGCGGGGGGAATTTCGTGCTCGGCGTCGGGCTCGGCTACCGGGCGGGGGAGTTCGATGCGTTCGGCGTGTCCTTGAAGGAACGCGCGCCGCGCTTCGCCGAAAGCATCGCGCTGATGCGCCGGCTGTGGACCGAGGACAAGGTGACGTTCCAGGGTCGGTTCTACCAGGTGAAGGACCACGGCATCAGCCTGAAACCCACCCGTCCCGGCGGCCCGCCGGTCTGGGTGGCGGGGCTGGTGGAGGCGGCGGTGAAGCGGGCGGCACGCATCGGCGACGCCTGGCTGATCGCCAACGCTACAACGTTGGGCGCGACCGAACCGCTGATGGCGATCTACCGCGCGGCGCTGGCCGAGGCGGGGCGCACCGTGACGGAATTCCCGATCGCGCGCGAATGCTATGTCGGCGCGACCCACGCGACGGCGCTGGAGGAATGCCGGGCGGCGCTGGAATACAAATACAACTCCTACGCCGCCTGGGGGATGGAAAGCCCGACCGCGCACATGAGCTTTGAGGAAATGGCGCGCGACCGCTTCATCATCGGTGACAAGGTTTCGGTGAAGGAGGAGATCGCGCGCTGGGCGGAGGTTCTGGGGGTGAACCATTTCGTCATGCGGGTGCAGTGGCCGGGCCTGCCGCAGGAGAAAGTGCTGGGATCGATCCGACGGCTGGGGGAGATTTTCGGGTAGGGTTGGAGGAGCGGCATTAAGGGAATGATCGGCTGCAAGAAACCTTTGAGCACAGGCTTGTGAGGTACGGGGAGATCGGTGGCGATGGACGCACGTGAGGCGGCGGGATTGTGAAGACAGCCTCCAATCGGACTCGGACTGCCGTCTGCTGGCGTATAGAAAATGCGATTTTTTTGTCTGGATACAACCGCAGGCTCTCCAGGAGCGACAAAATTTCGGGGATTCCCGCTTGCCAGCACTCCACTCTAGCCCGATCTGGTCTTCCCAACGGCGGTCGTTACAGGGTAGATAGACGGTTCCTCAGTTGTGACTCACTTCAACCGCTTTTTTAGGATACTTCGATGCAGCCCGAGTACGTGTCGGTTGGAGATCTTTTCTCGCGCGAAAGCGTCTTTGTAGTGCCGCTGTTCCAGCGGCCGTACGTCTGGGGCGACGAGCGATGGGAGCCGCTTTGGGAGGATGTTGTCGGCGTGGCAGAAGGAATGCTGGCCTCCGATAAGGCACCGGGGCGCCACTTCCTGGGCTCGATCGTAGTACAGCAGCGGCCGAACGGCGTTACGCAGGTGCCGAGGCGCGAAGTTATCGATGGCCAGCAGCGCCTGACGACTCTCCAGATCTTGCTTAAGGCGGTCGCCGACGCACTGGAGGCAGACCTTGTGACGGCTGATTCTGCGCTACCCCTTACTCCTCTACTGCGGCACCCGTTTGCCGCCAAGGCAGATGTGGAGGGATACTACAAAGTGTGGCCGACTAACGTCGACCGAGCACGATTTCGCAACGTAATGGACGGCCCTGTTTCTGCAAAACCGGTCCCGGAGGATAGGTTTGCAAATGCCTACCTCTTCTTCCGAGATGCGACCCATAAATGGCTGGCCTTAGGCAGTGATGATCCAGAAATCCGCTCAGGGCGCGGGGAGGCATTGGCGCGGGCTCTGAGGCAGCACCTTTGGCTTATAGCCTTGAACCTCGCCGAGGATGACCAAGCCCAGGTCATCTTCGAGAGCTTGAACGCTCGCGGTACGCAACTGACACCAAGCGACCTCATCAAAAACATTCTTTTGCGGAGAGCGCAAGAAGAAGGCGCCCCTACCGCGGCGCTCTACGAGAAGTACTGGCGGAGTTTCGATGAGGATCCTTTTTGGCGTCCCAACGTGGGCGCCGGCTACACCGCCCGACCCCGCCTGGATTTTTTCCTGCAACAGGCCCTAACGGTTCTGACGGGTAAGCCGATCCCTATGTCGCATGTATACGATTCGTTCGTCGATCATCTTTCAGAGACAAAGGGGCGGAGCTCGGCCGCCGAGCACCTCAAAAATATTAACGACCTGTCGTCAACGGCGCGTAGAATCTTTCTTGCAGAGGAAAGCGACTCGGATCGAGCCTTAGTCGCCGCCGCCCGTATTCGCGCGATGGACTTCTTGACCGCGCTGCCGGTGCTAATGCTTTTGCTGGCCGACCCTTACAAAGATCGTGAGGACGTTATAACTAGGGCCTGTCGTCAATTCAGCCAAATCTCTGCGGCGACGAGATGAATGGCGCCGAGGAAGTTCCTGGCGGTCTTGTCATAGCGGGTTGCGATAGCCCGGAAC
>JABBNW010000066.1 GCA_019352115.1 Pseudomonadota bacterium | reverse complement strand
AACGGAAGGGTTCCAAGGGCGATGCCCTTGGCGGGGGTCCAGGGGGCAGCGCCCCCTGGCCTTGCTACCTCTTCAGCGCCGCACCAACCGGGCGGCGAAGAACCCGTCCATCCCGCCGCGTTCGGGCCAGAACGATGGGCTGGTGCGCAGGAATCCGTCCGCCGTGCGGGCTTCCGGCAGCGCGGCGAGTTCGGCTGTGGTGAAGGGGTCGTGGCGCAGTCCGCCGGCGGCGAGGGCGGTGGCGATGCGGGGTTGAGCTTCCTCGGGCTGTAGCGAGCAGACTGCGTAGATCAGCCGCCCTCCGGGGCGCAGCAGGTCGGTTGCGGCGGCGAGCAGCCGGTCCTGGGATTGGACCAGCGCGGCGATATCGCGCGGGCGTTTCAGGTGGGCGACGTCGGGGTGGCGGCGGATCGTTCCGGTGGCGCTGCATGGCGCGTCCAGCAGCACGGCGTCGAATCGCTCGCCGGGTGCCCAGGTTGCCGCGTCGGCGGCGATCGTTTCGGCCGCCAGTCGGGTGCGCGCCAGGGTTTCGCGCAGGCGGCCGAGACGCGCCGGGTCGCGTTCCACCGCGACGACCCTTGCACCGGTGGCCGCGAGTTGCGCGGTCTTGCCCCCTGGCGCGGCGCAGAGGTCGGCGACTCGTTCCCCCGGTTGGGCCCCAAGCAGCAGTGCGGGCAGCGCGGCGGCGGCGTCCTGCACCCAGGCGTCGCCGGCGGTGAAGACGGGGATGTCGTCCACCCGCGTTCCGGGTGGGAAGCGGACGGAGCCGGTGGGCAGCAGGACGCCACCCTCCGGGACCGGCGTGCCGGGGCGCAGCGAGAGGTCGAGCGGGGCCGGAACCAGGTGCGCCATGGCGATCGCGCGGGCCGCGCCGCCCCAGGCGGTCCAGAGCCAGGCCGGTGTGTCGAGCCGCGGGCCATCGAGCCCCTCCAGCGCCGCCGGCCCAGCGGCGGCCACGCGGCGCAGCACGGCATTCACGAGGCCGGTGAACGGCGCGAACCCGCAGGTGCGCGCCAGCGCGACGGCGGTTGCGACCGCGGCATGGCCGGGCGTGTCCAGCAGCAGCAGCCCCGCGGCGCCGAGGCGCAGGATGTGGCGCACCGGATCGGGGGGAGCCTTGCGCAGCAGCGGCTCCAGCACCGCGTCCAGGGTGCCGAGTCGACGCAGGGTGGCGGCGGCCAGCCGGTGCGCCGCGGCGCGGTCGCGCGCGGCCAGCGGGGGCAGGGCGTCCAGCGCCTCCTCCAGCGGGCGGTGGTGGTCCAGCACCGCGCTCAGCAGGGCGAAGGCGGCATCGCGGGTCGGGTCTTGCATCGGCGGGTTCATGCGCCGCGGCGGCGCTGCTGCCAACCGCCGCGCCGGCGGACGGCCCGGGCACGGGCAGCGGCGTGGACGCAACCCTGTCGCGCGCGCCTGCGGTGCCGCTTGCATCCCTTCTGGTTTTCCCGCCTGATCCGACGGGTCGGGAGCTTTCCCGCCTCGCGCCACCTCCCGTCCGAAGCATCGCCCATTGCCCCGCCCACCCCGCGCCAAGCTCCGATCGCCCTGGCGCCCCGCGCGGGACACGCGCGCCGGCGGCCAGCTTCCGCCCGTTACCTTGGTCCAGATCACCGGCACCGACACGGACGGCGACGCCCTCGCCCGCCCGGTCGCCTGGGATGACGCCGGGCCGCCGCCGCAGATCCTCATGGCCCCGGAACCGCACGGCCAGTCCGCCCTTGCCCCCGGCCAGCGCGTGCTCGCGCGTCTGCGCCCCGCCGGGCCGGGCCGCTACGAGGGGCGCACGCTCAAGCGCCTCGCCGAATCCCCCGGTCGGGTCATCGGCATCTTCCGCCCGGCCGACCCCGCCACCCATCGCGACGCCCGCATCATCCCCACCGACCGTCGCAGCAAAGCCGAATGGATCGTCCCCGCCGACGCCACCGCCGGCGCCGAGGCCGACGAGATCGTGCTGGCCGAACCCCTCCCGCACCACCGCCTCGGCCTCAAGCCCGCCCGCATCATCGAGCGCCTGGGCCGCATGGGCGACGCGCGCTCGGTGAGCCTGATCGCCATCGCGGGCAACGACATCCCGCATGTTTTTCCACCTGAAACCCTGGAGGAAGCGGACGCCGCGGAGGCCACCCCCCTCGGCACCCGCGAAGACCTGCGCGGGCTGCCGCTGGTCACCATCGACGGCGCCGACGCGCGCGATTTCGACGACGCCGTGTTCGCCGAAGCCGCCCCCGACGGGGGGCACCGCCTGATCGTCGCCATCGCCGACGTCGCCCACTACGTGCAGCCTGGCTCGGCACTCGATCGCACCGCGCACGAGCGCGGCAACAGCGTCTATTTCCCCGATCGCGTCGTGCCCATGCTGCCCGAACCGCTGTCGAACGGCTGGTGCAGCCTGCGCCCGGACGAGGATCGCGGCTGCCTGTTCGCCGAGCTGCATATCGACGCGCACGGTCGCCAGACCGGCCATCGTTTCGGCCGCGGCCTGATGCGCAGCGCCGCGCGCCTGACCTACGAACAGGTGCAGCAGGCGCAGGACGGCACCGCGCGCCTCGACCCGATTCCGCAAGCGCTGCTCCCCGCCCTCTATGCCGCCTTCCGCGCCCTGCTCGCCGCCCGCATCGCGCGCGGCACCCTCGATCTCGACCTGCCCGAACGCCAGGTGATCCTGCACCCGAACGGGCGGGTGGCGGACGTGATCCCGCGCCCGCGCCTCGACAGCCACCGGCTGATCGAGGAGTTCATGATCGCCGCCAACGTTGCCGCGGCCGAG
Source organism: Pseudomonadota bacterium (assembly GCA_019352115.1). Taxonomy (GTDB): domain Bacteria; phylum Pseudomonadota; class Alphaproteobacteria; order Acetobacterales; family Acetobacteraceae; genus JAJZVS01. The sequence goes on along the minus strand of JABBNW010000066.1, from coordinate 17,189 downwards.
GAACTGGGCCGGCACCGCGCCCCCTGCCTGTATCGCATCCACCCGCCCCCCACGGCCGAGAAGCTGGAGGAACTGCGCACCGTCCTGCACGGCCTCGGCCTGTCGCTCCCGCCCGGCGATCAGGTGCATCCGCGCGATCTGGATCGGGTGCTGCGCCAGATCGCCGGCCGCCCGGAAGCGCCGCTCGTGAACGAGGTGATGTTGCGCAGCCAGTCGCAGGCCGCCTACAGCCCCGACAACATCGGCCATTTCGGCCTCGCGCTCCGCCAATACGCGCATTTCACCAGCCCGATCCGCCGCTACGCCGACCTGCTGGTGCACCGTGCCCTGATCCGCGTGCTGAAGCTCGGCCCGGACGGCCTGCCGCCGCACGCGGATGGCGAATTCGCCGATATCGCCACCCACATCACCGGCACAGAACGCCGCGCCCAGGCGGCGGAGCGCGAGGCGATCGACCGCTACCTGGCGGCGTTCCTTGCCGACCGGGTGGGCGCGGTGTTCGCCGCCCGTGTCTCCGGGGTCACACGCTTCGGCCTTTTTGTCACGCTGGTCGAAAACGGCGCCAGCGGCATTGTCCCGCGCTCCGCGCTGCCGGATGATTTCTGGCAGCATGATGCGCGCACACAGACCCTGACCGGACGGCGCACCGGCCTCGTCTTCCGCCTCGGCGAACCTGCCGAGGTCCGGCTGGCGGAGGCCACGCCGGTGACCGGGGGGCTCGTGTTCCAGCTCATGCAGGGCCTTCCGTCGCGTCCCTCATCTCGCGGCGGGCAAACGGGGAATCGGTCCCGCCGTCAGTGAGAGGCTTCGGTCTCCTGTTTCTGTTGCTGGCGTTCGCGGGTCCCGCGCAAGCCGGCCCGGCCGCCGCGTTCAACGCCGCGTCGGCGCCGGGATTCGACGTCGCGCTGACCCGGCAGGTCTATACCGCCGCCCTGACCTTCATCACGCCGCGGGCGCTGGAGGCGGTGAACGTGCCGGAACTGACGGTGTGGGGTCTGCGCGGGCTGACCGCGCTCGACCCCGACCTGACTGCCGTGCTTCGCTCCGGGCGGTTGGAACTCAGCGGGCGCGCCGGTGTCTTCTATGCTGCGCCGGCGCCGCGCGACGAAGCGCCCGCCGCCTGGGCCGACGCGGCAACGGCGATGGCGGCCGCGGCGTGGAACGCCTCGCCCGCGGTGCGCAGCGCCGGGACGGAGGGGGTGATCCAGGCGTTCTTCGACGAGATGTTCAACCATCTCGATCCCTATTCCCGCTACGACGCGCCGGCCGCTGCGGCGGCGGACGAGGCGGCGCGCGGCGGCGATGTCGGCATCGGGCTGCGGCCGATCCGCAAGGGGGCGGCGATCCTAGCCGGCACGGTCACCCCGGTCGGACCGGCGGCGCGGGCCGGAGTGCGGCCGGGTGACGCGCTGCTGACGGTGGACGGACAGTCGACCGCGCGCCGCTCCGTCGGCGCCGTCGCGGCCCAGCTTGCCGGCGCCGAGGGCTCGGCCGTCGTGCTGCGTTGGCTGCCGCCCGGCGGGCCGGCGCGCAGCACCGCGATCGTCCGGGCGCGGGTGCCCCCGCGCACCGTGTTCAGCGACCGGCTGGCGGGCATGCTGCTGATCCGGATCACCCGCTTCAACCGCGAAACCGCTACCGGCTTCGCTGCGCCGATCGAGCAGGCGATGGCCGGGCGCAATCCCCCGGATGGGATCGTGCTCGACCTGCGCGGCAATCCCGGCGGCCTGCTCGGCCAGGCGGTCACGGTCGCGGACGGGCTGCTGCCGGCCGGTGTGGTGGCCCGCACCGAAGGGCGCGATCCGCTGGCCTCGCAGGTGTGGCGGTCCAAGTCGGGGGAGCTGGCGCCGGGCATACCGGTGGTCGTGCTGGTCGATGGTCGCACCGCGAGCGCCGCAGAAATCCTGGCCGCCGCACTGGCCGACCGCGGACGCGCGGTCGTGGTCGGCAGCGCCACGTTCGGCAAGGGCCTGGTGCAGACCTTCACCCGCCTGCCCGGCGGCGGGGAGTTGTTCGTGACCTGGAGCCGGGTGCTCGCCCCGCGCGGCTGGCCGCTGCAAGGCCTCGGCGTGCTGCCGCAGGTCTGCACGAGCCTGGGGCAGCACGCGGTGGAGCGCCAGTTGGAAGCGCTGAACGACGGGACCCAGCCGATGGCTGCGGCGATCCTGCGCGAACGCACGGTGCGCGCTCCGGTGCCGCCCGCCGAGGCGGTGGCGATCCGCAACGCCTGCCCCGCCGCGGTCGGCCAGGAGTTGGACCTGGAGGTGGCGCATTTCCTGATCGACAATCCGGCCGCCTACGCCGCGGCCTTGCTGCCGCCGCTGCGCGAGCCGCTGGTCGGGCGGATGACGGGGCCGCCCTGAAGAGGGCAAGCAAGGCCAAGGGGCTCTGCCCCCTGGCCTTGCTTGCCTTTTTTCAGGGCGTCCGGTCGTGCTCCGGTGCTCGGCCTCGGGTGCGGGCCTTCACCCATTCGCGCGCGGTCTGGAACGTCACGTACAGCATCGGGATCAGGAACACCCCGACCGAACTGGCTGCGATCATGCCCGCGAACACGGCGGTGCCGACGTCGCGCCGGCTGAGCATGGCCGCCCCTTGCGCCAGCACCAGCGGCAGCAGCCCGGCGACGAAGGCGATCGAGGTCATCATCACCGCCCGGAATCGCATCCGCGCGCCGAGCACCGCGGCTTCCTGGATCGGCACGCCGGCTTCCCGCTGCTCCTTCGCGAACTCGATGATCAGGATGGCGTTCTTCGCCGCCAGGGCGATCAGCACCACAAGCCCGATCTGCGAATAGAGATCGAGCGACAGGCCGCCGAGTTCGATGCCGATGAAGGCGCCCAGGATGCCGACGATGACCGACAGCAGCACCGGGATCGGGATGGTCCAGCTTTCATAGAGCCCGACCAGGAACAGATAGGCGAACAGCACCGCGATGCCGAGGATCGCGCCGGTCTGGCCCGCCGCCAGTTCCTCCTGGTAGGCGGTGCCGGTCCATTCGAAACCGTAGCCCGGCGGCAAGGTCTTGGCCGAGATCTTCGCCATCTCCGCCAGCGCGGTGCCGGACGACACGCCCGGCGCCGGGCCGCCGTTGATGATGATCGCGCGGTAGTTGTTGTAGCGGGTGATGACCTGCGGGCCGGTGACCACATGCAGGGACGCGATGGAGCGCAGCGGCACCATCTGGCCCTGGTTGTTGCGAACGAAGATCTTCCAGATCGCGTTGATGTCGTTGCGGTCGTTCGGCTCGCCCTCGATGTTCACCTGCCAGGTGCGGCCATAGAGGTTGAAGTTGTTCACATAGATGCCGCCCAGGGTCGCCTGCAGGGCGTTGTAGACGTCCGCGAGATTGAGCCCGAGCGCCGCCGCCTTGGCGCGGTCGACATCCAGGAACAGCGACGGATTGTTGGCGGTATAGGTGGAGAACACGCGCGAGAGCAGCGGATCCCGGTTCGCCGCCGCCACCAACCCACGCATCACCTGGCCGTTCTTGACCGGGCTTTGTCCCTCCAACGCCTCCAGAACGTATTGGAATCCGGAGCCGGTGCCGAGGCCGATGATCGGCGGCAGGTTGAACGGGAAGATCACCGCGGAGCGGATGCGGCTGACCGCGCCGAACGTGCGCCCGATCACGGCTTGCACCGAGTTGGCGACGCCCGCGCGATTGGCGAAGGGCTTGAGATGGACGACCACGAAGGCGGAGTTCGGTTCCTGCACGCCGCCGTCGAGCAGCGAGAAGCCGATGATTGCCAGGGTCTCGTCCACCTGCGGCATCTTCCTCAGCATGTCGGTGACGCGGGTCGCCACCGCTGCCGAGCGCCCGACCGAGGCGCCGTCCGGCAACTGGATGGAGACGAAGAACGCCCCCTGGTCCTCCTCTGGCAGGAAGCCCGACGGCGTGTGCGCCGCGAACCAGCCGGCCCCGACCGCGACCACGCCGACCAGCACGAGGCCGAGCACCGCGAGCCGCACCAGCCGGGTGACGACGGAGGCGTAGCCGCCGCGTACCCGGTCGATCCCGCCCAGCACCCAGCCGAGCGGCCCGCGCGGCGTGCCGTGATGGCGCAGGAACACCGCGCACAGCGCCGGCGACAAGGTCAGCGCGCAGGTCGCCGAGATCAGCATCGCGAAGGTCATCGTGACGGCGAACTGGCGGAACAGGATGCCCGACAGCCCGGGGATGAAGCCCACCGGCACGAACACCGACAGCAGCACGAGCGAGATCGCGATGATCGGCCCGGTGATCTGGCGCATCGCCTTGTCGGTAGCTTCGGCGGCGGTGAGGGTCGGCTCCTCGCCCATCACCCGCTCGACGTTCTCCACCACCACGATCGCGTCGTCGACGACGATGCCGATCGCCAGCACCATGGCGAGCAGGGTGACCGTATTGACCGAGAATCCGAGGGCGGTGAGCCCGGCGAAGGTGCCGATCAGGCTGACCGGCACGGCGACGATCGGGATGATCGTGGCGCGCACGTTGCCGAGGAACAGGAACACCACGATCACCACCAGCGCGAAGGCTTCGAGCAGGGTGGTCAGCACTTCGTGGATGGTGTCGGAGACGAAGGTGGTGGTGTCGTAGAGCACCGTCATCTTCATGCCCGGCGGGAACTGCTTCGAGAGTTTGGCCAGGGTCGCGCGCACCGCCGTGGCGGTGGAGACGGCGTTGGCCCCCGGCGAGAGGTAGATGCCGATCGGCACCGCCGGCTCCCCGTTCAGCCGCGCCTCGCTGTCCATGTTCTGCGCGCCGAGTTCGACCGAGGCGACGTCGCGCAGCCGCAGCACCGAGCCGTTCGGGTTGGCGCGGATGATGATGTTGCCGAACTGCTTGGCGGTCACCAGCCGTCCCTGCGTTTGCAGGTTGAACTGGAACTGCTGGTTGTTCCCGATCGGCCGCGCGCCGATGCGCCCGATCGGCGCAACCACGTTCTGCGCCTTGATCGCGTTGACGATATCGGTCGGCGTCAGACCCAGGCTGACCAGCTTGTCGGTGTGGAACCAGACCCGCATCGAGTAGTTGAGACGCGAGAACAGATTGGCCTGACCCACCCCGGGGGTGCGGGAGACCGCATCCAGCACGTGGATCAGCACGTAGTTGGCGACGTAGAGCGGCGTTTCCTGCGGCGTGCTGCCGGAGAAGGCCACGAACATCAGCACCGCGGAGGATTTCTTCTGCACCGTCAGGCCCTCGGCCTGCACCTCCGGCGGCAGTTGCGACAGCGCCGCCTGCACCCGGTTGTTGACGTTGACGGTGTCGATGTCGGGATTGGTGCCGAGCGCGAAGCTGACCGCAAGCGAATAGCTGCCGTCGTTGCCGCTGGTCGACTGCATGTAGATCATGTTGTCGACGCCGTTCACCTGCGCCTCAATCGGCTCGGCGACGGCGGCTTCCACCGTCTCGGCCGAGGCGCCGGGGTAGGTGGTCGATACGATGACCTGCGGCGGCACGATATCCGGCAACTGCGCCACCGGGATGCGCGTCATCGAGATCGCGCCGGCGATGGTGATGACGATGGCAATGACGATGGCGAGCCGCGGCCGGCGGATGAAGACCGAGGAGATCATTTCGCGCTGGCCGCTCCGGACAGGGTGGCCGGCGCCGCGTGCATCGGGGTGCTGGCCGGGCCGGGGTTCACCACCTCCCCCGGGTGGACCTTCTGCAGCCCATCCACGATGACATCCTCGCCCTTGGTCAGGCCGGTCGTGACGGTCGCGACGGTGGCTGTGGACTGGCCGAGGGAGATGCGGGTCTCCACCACCTTATGCTGCGCGGTGACCGTGTAGACGTAGTCGCCCCGCTGGTCGGTCATCACCGCGTCGCGCGGGATCGCCAGCAGGGTGATCGGCTGTGCGCCTTGCAGCAGCACGGTGACGAACTCGCCGTCGATCAGCTCGCGCTGGGTGGCGCCCCCGACCTTGAGGTCGCTGATCGGCGGATTGGGGATGGTGCCGCGCAGGATGACGGTGTCGGTGCTGGTGGAGACCGTGTTGTCGACGAAATCGAGCTTGCCGGTCTGTTTGTAGATGCGCCCGTCCGGCAGCTCGATCCGGATCACCACCGCGCCGAAGCCACCGGCGCCGGCATAACGATGGCGCAGTTCCAGCACGTCGGTCAGCGAAACCGGGAACTGCACGTCCATCGGATCCTGGCTCACGATGGTGGCGAGCGTGCCGGAGCTGGGCGAGACCACATTGCCGACCGAGACCGCGCTGAGGCCGATCTTACCGGCGATCGGCGCCCGGATCTGGGTGTAGCCGAGGTTGATCTGCGAGGCCCGCATCTGCGCTTCGGCCGCCTGCAACGCGCCGGCGTCCGACAGCATGGTCGCGCGCGCGGAATCGACCAAGGATTGCTGGCCGGCCGGGGTCTTGATCAGCGATGCGGCGCGGCGATAGGCGAGCGTCGCATTCTGCAACTGCGCCTGCGCCTGCGCGACGGCCGCCTGTTTCGCTGCCAGATCGGCCTGGAACGGAGGCTGTTCCAGCTCGTAGAGGACCTGGCCCTTGGTCACCTCCGAGCCTTCGACGAAGTCGCGCTTTTCCAGGAACGCGGTCACCCGCGCGACCAGCGCGACACGGTGCTGCGCCACGATCCGCCCGACGTATTTCGACGTTTCGGTGATCTGGTGCGGTTCCGCCCGGGTCACGCCGACGGACGGTGGGCCGGGCGGGCCGGGTGCCTGCGCCGCTGCCGGAACGACGCCGGCGACGAGCACGAACAGAGCGGCCATCAGGGCAATGGCCGGAACGCGGGGTCTCATCGGCTTGCATCTCCGGCCGGGCAGGGGACAGGCGCGCGACGCCGCCGCGAGCCGGGGGGACATAGGGGCGGGCGCGGGTTTCTCAAGCGCCAATGCGTAAGGCCTGCCGAGGCTTGCGGTCAACCGCACATATCGGCGGCCGACGCATGGCTCGGGGGTGGGCCGGCTTGGGTCTGGGCTGGCGGGGGGCGGGCTTGAGCGGCGCGGTATTCCGGCGCGAGACTGTCGGCCAATGCCGATGGGGAAGGGAAACGCCGCCATGCCGACTGCCACTTTCGAGAACCATGCGCGTCGCCGGCTCGCCGCCGGGGAGCTTGTGCTGTGCATGGGGGTGAACCAACTGCGCACCCCCAACATCGCGCTGATCGCCGCCGCGTGCGGGTTCGATGCAATCTATATCGATCTTGAGCACAACCCGACGTCGCTCGAAACGGCCGCGGCAATCTGCGTCGCCGCAACCGGCCACGGGGTGACGCCGATCGCGCGCATTCCCTCGCACGATGCACACGACGCGGCGCGCATCCTCGATTGCGGCGCCCAGGGGGTGATGGTGCCGCACGTCAACAGCGCGGAGGAGGCGCGCGCGATGGTCGCCGCCTGCCGCTTCGCCCCGCTCGGCCATCGCTCCGCCGCCGGCACGGTGCCGGCGCTGGGCTATGCGGCGCTGCGCCAGCCCGAGATCAACCGGCGGTTGAACGCCGAGACCCTGGTGATCGCGATGCTGGAAACGCCCGCGGCGATCGAGGCGGCCGACGCGATCGCCGCGGTGCCGGGGATCGACATGCTGCACATCGGCTCCACCGACCTCAGCACGGAGATGGGCATCCCTGGCGAGTACAAGCACGACCGGATGCGCGCGGCGTACGAGGCCACGGCGCGCGCGGCGCGGGCGCACGGCAAGAGTTTCGGCGTCGGCGGGGTACGCGAGGATAACGAGTTCCAGGCCTGGCTGCTGCGGCTCGGCGTGCGCTACCTCACGGGCGGGTCGGACGTCGGGTATATTCTCAGCGCGGGGCGGCGGGACGTGGCGGCGATGCGGGGGATCGCGCTGGGGTAGGCGGGCGCTGCGCCCCCCCCGCTTGACCACCGCCCCCCCACCCGACCATTCTCCGCGCCGAACCGGCCTCGGGCCCCGGCCGCGCGCGCGGCGGCGGACCCGGCGGCGGACACGGCTTCATCCACACGACGCAACCCAGCGGACAGAAGGGGGACAAGATGCCTCAGGTATCCCTGACGGTGAACGGCACGCACCACACGGTCGAGGTGGAAAACCGCACCCTGCTGGTGGAACTGCTGCGCGAGACGCTCGGCCTGACCGGCACCCATGTCGGCTGCGATACCAGCCAGTGCGGCGCCTGCGTCGTGCATCTGGATGGCGCTTCGGTGAAATCCTGCACCATGCTCGCGGTGCAGGCCGAAGGCGCCAAGGTCACCACGATCGAGGGCCTCGCCGCCGCGGACGGCACTCTGCACCCGATGCAGGAGATGTTCCGCGAGCATCACGCCCTGCAGTGCGGCTTCTGCACGCCGGGCATGGTCATGAGCGCGGTCGACCTCGTGCAGTCGCACCCCGAGGGGCTGAGCGAGCACCAGATCCGCGAGGGCCTGGAAGGCAACCTCTGCCGCTGCACCGGCTACCACAACATCGTCAAAGCCATCGCCGCCGCCTGGCCGCTGATGCACGGAAAGGCGCTGCCGGTCGCCGCCGAATAACCAAAAAAAATTCGCAGGGAGGAGTAGGCTCATGGGCTTCGAGGGCATCGGCGCCGCCGTCCGCCGCAAGGAGGACCTGCGGTTCCTGAGCGGGCGTGGCCATTACACCGACGACATCAACCGGCCCGGCCAGCTCTACGCCTCCATCCGCCGCGCCGATCGGCCGCACGCGCGCATCAAGGGGATCGACACCGCGGCGGCGAAAGCCTCCCCCGGCGTCGCCGCGGTGTTCACCGGCGCCGACATGGCGGCGGACAACATCGGCGGCCTGCCCTGCGGCTGGCAGATCCACAACAAGGACGGCTCGCCGATGGCCGAGCCGCCGCATCCGGTGCTGGCCGTCGACAAGGTGCGCCATGTCGGCGATCCGGTCGCGGTGGTGATCGCGGCGACCCGCCAGCAGGCGAAGGACGCGGCCGAGGCGCTGGTGATCGACTACGAGGACCTGCCCTCGATCGCCGGCCTGCGCGACGCCATCGCGCCCGGCGCGCCGCTGGTGCACGACGAGGTGGCGGGCAACCTCTGCTACGACTGGCATATCGGCGACAAGGCGCTGGTCGATGCCGCCTTCGCGCGCGCGACCAAGGTCGTGAAGCTCGACCTGGAAAACAACCGGCTGATCCCGAACGCCATGGAGCCGCGCGCCGCGCTCGGCGATTTCGATTCCATGTCGGGCGACTACACCCTGTTCACCACCAGCCAGAACCCGCACGTGATCCGCCTGCTGATGGGCGCCTTCGTGCTGCACATCCCGGAGAACCACCTGCGCGTGGTCGCACCCGACGTCGGCGGCGGCTTCGGGTCCAAGATCTACCATTACGCGGAAGAGGCGATCGTCACCTGGGCTGCCGGCAAGCTGAAGCGGCCGGTGAAATGGACCGCCGACCGATCGGAAAGCTTCATGTCGGACGCGCACGGGCGCGACCACGTGAGCACCGCCGAGATGGCGCTGGACGCGGACGGGCATTTCCTCGCGCTGCGGGTGTCCACCCTGGCGAACATGGGCGCGTATCTGTCCACCTTCGCGCCCTGCGTGCCGACCTATCTGTACGCGACCCTGCTGGCGGGCGTGTACAAGACCCCGGCGATCTATGTCGAGGTGAAGGCGGTGTTCACCAACTCCGTCCCGGTCGACGCCTATCGCGGCGCCGGACGGCCGGAGGCGACCTATCTGCTGGAGCGCCTGGTCGATGTCATCGCGCGGGAAACCGGCATCGACCGGGTGGAGCTGCGGCGGCGCAACTTCATCGCCAACGATGCGTTCCCGTACCAGACGCCGGTGGCGCTGCAATACGACAGCGGCGACTATACGGCGACGTTGAACGCGGCGCTGAAAGTTGCCGATTACGCCGGGTTCGCACAACGGCGCGCGGCGGCGGCGGCGCGTGGGAAGCTGCGCGGCATCGGGGTGTCCACCTATCTGGAAGCCTGCGGCATCGCGCCCTCGGCGGTGGTGGGCTCGCTCGGCGCGCGCGCCGGTCTGTACGAATGCGCCAATATCCGCGTGCACCCGACCGGCAGCGTGACGGTGTTCACCGGCTCGCACAGCCACGGCCAGGGGCACGAGACGACGTTCGCGCAGCTCGTGCACAGCCAGCTCGGCGTGGCGATGGACCAGATCGAGATCGTGCACGGCGACACCGACAAGATCCCGTTCGGCATGGGCACCTACGGCTCGCGCTCGCTCGCGGTGGGCGGCTCGGCGATGGTCAAGGCGATGGACAAGGTCATCGCCAAGGGCCGCAAGATCGCCGCGCATCTGATGGAAGCCGCGGTGGACGACGTCGAGTTCAAGGACGGCAAATTCACCGTCGCCGGCACCGACAAGAGCCGGGCGCTGGCGGAAATCTCGCTCGCCGCCTACGTGCCGCACAACTACCCGATCGAGGAACTGGAACCCGGGCTGGAAGAAACCGCCTTCTACGACCCGAAGAACTTCACCTATCCCGGCGGCTGCCACATCGCGGAGGTCGAGATCGACCCCGAGACCGGCGTGACCACGGTGATCAATTTCACCGCGGTGGACGACGTCGGCCGGGTCATCAACCCGATGATCGTCGAGGGCCAGGTGCAGGGCGGCGTCGCGCAGGGCATCGGCCAGGCGTTGCTGGAAGCGGCCATCTACGACAAGTCCGGCCAGCTTCTGTCCGGCTCGATGATGGACTACACCATGCCGCGCGCCGACAACCTGCCCAACATCACCGTCGGGACCGAATCGACGCTCTGCACGCACAATCCGCTGGGCGTGAAGGGCTGCGGCGAGGTGGGCGCGATCGGCAGCCCGCCCGCGATCATGAATGCGGTGGTCGACGCGCTGGCCGACTACGGCGTGCGGCATATCGAAATGCCCGCCACCGCACCGAAACTCTGGTCGATCATCCAGGCCGGCCGGCCGCGCCTGGCGGCCGAATAGCGCAGGGGACAGCACGCGATGTACGATTTCGCCTATCAGAAGCCCAGCAACGTCGCCGACGCGGTGGCAGCTCTCGGCGCCGACCCCGAGGCCAAGGCGGTGGCCGGGGGGATGACCCTGATCCCGGTGCTGAAACAGCGGCTCAACCGGCCGTCGGTCGTCGTCGACCTGGCGAAGACCGGGCTGGCGGGGATCACCGCCGGCGCGGGCTCGATCACCATCGGCGCGATGACGACCCATGCGGCGGTGGCGCACTCGGCCGACGTGCAGCGGGTCATCCCGGCGCTGGCGGCGCTCGCCGGCCTGATCGGGGACGAGCAGGTGCGTCATCGCGGCACCATCGGCGGCAGCCTGGCCAACAACGATCCGGCGGCGGATTATCCGGCCGCCGCGCTGGCGCTGGGGGCGACGATCACCACCACGAAGCGGGCGATCAAGGCGGACGATTTCTTCCAGGGCATGTTCACCACCGCGTTGGAACCGGACGAGCTCATCACCAAGGTCGAGTTCCCGGCGGCAACGAAGGCGAACTACCAGAAGTTCCGCAATCCGGCCTCGCGCTACGCGATCGTGGGCGTGTTCGTGGCGCAGACGGCGGCCGGCGTGCGAGTCGCGGTGACCGGCGCGGGCCAGGGCGGGGTGTTCCGGCACACGGCGATGGAAGCGGCGCTGAGCAAGAATTTTTCTGCCGATGCGATCGCCGACGTCGTGACGCCGGCGGACGATCTGAACGGCGACATCCACGCCAGTTCGGAGTACCGCGCCCATCTGATCGGGGTGATGGCGCGCCGCGCGGTGGCGGCGGCGGCGTAAGCGTGGGGGGCGCTGCCCCCCACACCCCCGGCCAGGGGACAAATCCCCTGGACCCCTCGGGGTTCGGGGGGCAGCGCTCCCCGACCTTTCTCTCCATGACCGACCCCCAGGACATCCTGCGCCGCGTCTTCGGATTCCCGGATTTCCGCGGCCTGCAGGAACCGGTGATTCGCCACGTCCTTGCCGGCAGCGACGCCCTGGTGCTGATGCCGACCGGCGGCGGCAAGAGCCTCTGCTACCAGGTGCCCGCCCTCTGCCGCCCCGGCACCGCCGTGGTCGTGTCGCCGCTGATCGCGCTAATGGACGACCAGGTGGCCGCGCTGCGCCAGCTCGGCATCAGCGCCGGCGCGCTGCATTCCGACCTCGATCCGGCCGAGGCGCGCGACACGATGCGCAGCCTGATCGAGGGCGATCTCGATCTGCTCTACGTCTCCCCCGAACGCCTGCTGGCGAACGGCACCTTGGATCGGTTGTCGCGCCTGAAGCTGGCGCTGATCGCGATCGATGAGGCGCATTGCGTGTCGCAATGGGGCCACGAGTTCCGCCCCGAATACCGCCTGCTGGCCAGCCTGCCCGACCGATTCCCCGGCGTGCCCAGGATCGCACTGACAGCCACTGCCGATCCGCGCACGAGGGCCGACATCCTGGCCGCACTCGGGATGGGCGGGGCGGAGGTGTTCGCGGCCAGCTTCCATCGCCCCAACCTGTTCCTGGCGGCGCAGCCGAAGACGTCCGAGATGGCGCAACTGACCGAACTGCTGGATCGCCAGCCCGGCGCCTGCGGCATCGTCTATTGCGGCTCGCGCGCCAAGACCGAGCGGGTGGCGGCGTCGCTGGAAGCGCGCGGCCACCCGGCGGTGGCCTTCCACGCCGGGCTCGATCCCGAGCACAAGCGCGCGGCGGCGGCCCGCTTCCGGTCCGGCGAACCACTGGTCGTGGTCGCAACGATCGCGTTCGGGATGGGCGTCGATCGCCCCGACGTGCGCTTCGTTGCGCATCTGGATATGCCGGACAGCCCGGAGGCGTGGTACCAGCAGATCGGCCGCGCCGGCCGCGACGGCGATCCGGCCGAGACCCTGCTGCTGCACGGCGCGCAGGATATCGCCCAGGCGCGCCACTGGCTCGCGCAATCCACTGCGCCCGACGCGCAGCAGCGGGTGATGCGCACCAAGCTGGAACAGATCATCGCGCTGTCCGAAACGGTCGGCTGCCGCACGCGCACGTTGCTCGCCTGTTTCGGCGAGGAATTGGTCGAAGATTGCGGCCATTGCGACAATTGCCGCGCCCCCCCGCGCACGTTCGACGGCACGGTGGAGGCGCAGAAACTGCTGTCCGCCGTCTATCGCACCGGCCAGGTGTTCGGCGCCGTGCATCTGGTGGCCGTCTTGCGCGGCGAGGCGACCGAGGCGGTGCAGCGGCACGGCCACGATCGCCTGCCCACCTTCGGCGTGGGCGCGGACCGTCCCGCCGGATTCTGGCGCGGCCTGGTACGACAGTTGATCGCGCGCGGCGTGCTGGACGTCGACACCGCCGGCCATGGCGGCCTTTTCATGGTGCCGGAGGTCGCGCGGCCGATCCTGCGCGGGGAGGTCCCGGTGCTGGTGCGCGAGGACGCGCCTGCCCTGCCGCGGGCGCCACGCACGAGGCGGGAGCGGCGCGGCGCCCCGATCGTCGCGGGGGCCGCCGGCGCCGGCGATTTCGCGGCGGACCGCGCTGGGACCGGCGCCCGCGCGGGCGCGCCGTCGGCGGAACCCCCGCTGCCCGGTGCGGACCTGTCCCTGTTCGAGGCCCTGCGCACCTGGCGCGCCAGTGAGGCCAAGGCCCAGGCCGTCCCGCCCTACGTCATCTTCCACGATACCGTCCTGCGCGAGATCTCCGCCGTCCGCCCCGTCGGTCTGGGCGAACTGGGGGAGATCAAGGGGGTCGGCGCGTCCAAGCTCGCGCGCTACGGCGCCGCGGTGCTGGCCCTGGTGGCGGCGGCGCCGTGACCGGGGCGGGGCCCGGCGGTCCGGCCGCCCCATTCGACCGTGCCGCCGTGCGCCGCCACCGCGATCGCGCCGCTGCGCGGGTGGACCAGGTGGCCGATCTGCTGGGGGAGCTGGCGGAGCGGCTGCTCGACCGGCTGGACGACACCACCCAGCGCTTCACCGCGGCGCTCGACCTCGGCGGCCGCGGGGTCGTGGCGCCGCTGCTGGCCGCGCGCGGCATCGGTTGCGTCAGTTGCGACCTGTCGGCGCCGATGGTGGCGCGCAACCCCCGCCCGGTGGTGGTTGCCGATGAAGAATTCCTGCCCTTCGCGCCGGGCAGTTTCGATCTGGTGGTGGCCAGCCTGTCCTTGCACTGGATCAACGATCTGCCGGGCACCCTGATACAATTGCGTCATGCGTTGCGACCCGGCGGGTTGTTGCTGGCGAGCCTTCCCGCGCTCGGTACCCTCGGCGGCCTGCGCATGGCGCTGACCCGGGCGGAGGTGGCCGTCAGCGGCGGCGCGGCGCCGCGGGTCGCGCCGTTCCCCGACCTCAGCGACTGCGCGGCCCTGCTCCAGCGCGCCGGCTACGCGCTTCCCGTGGCGGATGTCGAGGACGTGGGCTTCAGCTATGCCAATCCGATGACGTTGGTGGCGGAACTGCGTGCGGCCGGGGAGACGAATGCGCTGGCCGAGCGCGACCGCCGCATCCCCCCGCGCGGACTGTTCGCCGCGGGCTTTGCGGATGCCGCGGGCGCGGACGGCAGGGTATCGGTGCGCCTGCGGCTCGCGGTGCTGACCGGGTGGGCGCCGGGCTGATCGCTGCGCCGCAGCATGGAAGTTTCGTCACTGAAGGAATCCATTGACGGTCTTCCCCGAAGTTGTCAGTCTGCTTTCCATAAAGAGAACGCGCCCGCGAACGGGTCGCGCGGCGCTTACAGGGAAGGAAGACGGACCATGGTGAAACTTGGCCGGCGATCGGTGTTGGGCGCGTCGTTGGGGCTGGCGGCGGCCGGCACGTTGGCGCGACCCTACATCGCCAACGCGGCGGCAACCACTGTCACGGCGTGGTGGAATCAGGGCTTCTACCCGGCCGAGGATGCGGCTTTCAAGACTCTGGTCGCGGACTGGGAAAAGGTCAGCGGCAACAAGTTCGACCTGTCCCTGCTGCCGGGCCAGGCTCTGAATCAGAAGATCGTCTCGGCGCTGACCAGCGGCGACGTGCCGGATCTGATGTACGCCGACAACGCGCCGGGCCAGATCATTCCGCAAAGCGCGTGGGATGGCAAGTTGCTGGATGTTTCCGACGTGGTGGAGACGCAGAAGGCGCAATATCTGGACACCGCGCTGCTGTCGGCAAAGTTCTACAACAATGTGGAAAAGAAGCGCGGCTGCTACGGCGTGCCGTTCAAATCCGCAGTCCTGACCATGGATATCTGGGCAAGCCTGGTCGAGAAGGCCGGCTTCAAGATGAGCGAGATGCCCAAGACCTGGGATGCGTATTTTGACTGGTTCAAGCCGATGCAGAAGAAGCTCCGGAACTCGATCCGCGGCATCTACGCGCTGGGCTATACCGTGTCCACCACCGGGGACGATCCCAACAATCTTTTCAATGCGTTCCTGATCGCCTACGGCGGCTACGGCATCGTCACGCCGGACGGCGCGCTGCATGCCGACGACCCGAAGGTGAAGCAGGCGGCCGTGATGGCGTTGGAGAAGCTGACGACGCCCTACAAACAGGGCTTCGTGCCGCCGGGCGCGATCAACTGGGGTGATGGCGACAACAACAACGCCTTCCATGCCAAGCAGTGCATCATGACGCCGAACGACACGACGTCGATCCCGGTGGCGGTCAAGAGCACGAAGGGCTGGTACAACGGCGAGATCTACAGTGGAGCGCTGCCGCTGGGCAACGACGGCAAGCCGGTGCCGAGCCAATTGGGCGTCGAACTCGGCTTCATCCCCAAGGGGGCGAAGAACGTCGCCGCGGCGAAGGAATTCCTTACTTACCTGATCCAGCCCAAGATCGTCGGCGACTATCTGAAGAACGCCGAGGGGCGCTGGCTGCCGGTCATGCCCGGAATCGTCAAGCAGGATCCGTTCTGGCTGAACCCGAAGGACGAGACGATTGCCACCTACACGCGCCAGGGCGTGATTACGCCAACGGTGCCGTGGTTCTACGTGTTCAACCCGGCCTACGGCCAGGTCAATGCGGCCCATATCTGGAGCGTGGCGGAAGCCGACATCATCAGCAACGGCATGACGCCGGAGAAGGCCGCGGACAAGGCGCTCAACCAGATCAAGGCGATCTTCGCGAAATACCCGATCGCCTAGCGAGGGGACACACGCGATGGACGGCACGTCGTCGCTGCCGGCCGTGCGCCCGGAGATCGGGCCACGGTCACGCAGGCTTGCCTTGTTCGGCAGCCCGCAAGGCTCGGAATTCGCCTGGGGTCTGGCCTTCGTCGTGCCGTACGCCGCGGTGTTCCTGATGTTCGTGGTTTTCCCGGTGGGCTACGGACTGTGGCTGGGTAGCCAGCCATCCAGCTATGTTGAGCTGTTCTCCGACCCGATCTACCTGCGCACCTTGTTCAACACCGCGCTGTTCCTCGGCGTCGGTGTGAACGTGCATCTGTTCCTGGCGCTGCTGCTGTCCGGCTTCTTCATGCTGCGCTACTGGTGGGTGAAGCCGCTGCTGCTGGTGTTCATCCTGCCCTGGGCGGTGCCGGCGCTGCCTACCTTCATCGCCATCCACTGGATGCTGGACGGGCAGTGGGGCTTCATCAATAACGTGCTGTGGGAGGTGTTCCATATCAACGGGCCGTCCTGGCTGGACACGCGCTGGCTGGCGATGGGCTCCGTGATCGTTTCCTACATCTGGAAATGGACACCGTTCTGGACCGTGATCCTGCTCGCCGGGCGCATGGCAATACCTCAGGATATCTATGAATCCGCGCGGATCGACGGTGCCACCGGGGTCCGCAGCTTCGTCCACGTTACCTTCCCGCTGCTGGCGAATCTGTACCTGGTCTGCACCCTGCTTTCGACCATCTGGACCCTGGGTGATTTCAATACCGTGCATTTCGTCTCCGGCGGTGGGCCGGCGCTGTCCACCCACGTGCTCGCAACCCTCGGCATCCGCGATGCGTTCGAGATCGACGAGCCGCGGCTCGGCATGGCCACGGTGATGTCGGCGCTGCCGCTGCTGATCCCGCTCGTGATCCTGCTGATGCGCAAGCTGCGCACGACCGAGGTGCAGCTATGAGCGCGACCGTTCTTGGCGCGGCGCCGGGCGGCGGGGCGCGGGCACGTCACTGGCGGATGCGCCGGACGCTGGCGCAGGCGGCGGCGATCGGTGTCGCGATCCTGCTGCTGATCTGGACCCTGACACCGCTCTACAGCATGGTGCTGGTGTCGCTGGAACCGCACAGCAACGTGTTCAGCAGCCATCTGTTCCCGCCGCACCCGACCTTGAAGCCGTACTATATCGTCTTCACCGAAGGCTACTGGTATCTCGAGCATTTCT
>JABBNW010000359.1 GCA_019352115.1 Pseudomonadota bacterium | reverse complement strand
GTGCTGGTGTATTTCGCCTTGCGGTTCGAGCCGCCGGGCTGGCTCGGCGCGTCCGCAGCCGTGGCCGCCGCCCCGGGCATCGTGCTGCTGCGCCGGCGGGACGCCTGGCCGGCCGTCGCGGTGCGGGTCGCGCTGGTCCTGCTCGCCGCCGGCGCGGTCGGCTTCGCCTCGGCGCAACGCGCGACCGCGCGCGCCCCGCCGCCCGAAGCCCTGCCGCGGCGCGCGGTCCTGCTGACCGGCACCGTCCGCCTGGTGGAGTTGTTGCCGCACGGAAGGCGGGTGACCCTGGCGCATCCGCAGTTCGGCCCCGCCCCGCCCCTGCGGCGGCGGGTCCGCGTGCGGCTGCGCGATACCGACCCCGCCGTGATTGCGGAAGGCGACCGCATCGCCGTGCGCGCCCTGGTCCGCGCGCCCTCGCCGCCGTTCACCCCAGGCGGATGGGACCTCCAGCGCGGTGCGTTCTTCACCGACCTGGCCGGCTACGGCTTCGCCATCGGCCCCGTCCGCGTGCTTGCCCACCACGCCCCGGGCGGGATCGGCGGCGCGCTGGAACGCCTGCGGGAGACCATCGCGGTGCGCTTCCAGGCCGCCCTGCGCGGTGCGCCGGGCGCCATCGCCGCCACCCTGTTCACCGGCGAGCAGAACGCCATCCCGGAAGCGGACCGGCAGGCCTTCCGCGGCTCCGGCCTCGCGCACCTGCTGGCGGTGGCGGGGCTGCATATCGGGATCGTCATGGGGCTCGTGTTCGGCGCCGTGCGGCTTGGGCTGGCGGGGTGGGAATATGCGGCGCTGCGCTGGCCGGGCAAGCCGATCGCGACCCTGGTCGCGCTCGCCGCCGGCGGGTTCTACATGCTGCTGACCGGGATGCACGTGCCGATTGCGCGCAGCTTCGCCATGGCCTGTCTGGTCGCCGTGGCGGTGCTGGCCGGGCGGCGCGCGATCTCGCTGCGCGGTCTCGCGCTTGCGGCGGGGGTGCTGATCCTGCTCGCCCCGCAGGAGGTGCCGGGGGTTTCGTTCCAGATGAGCTTTTCCGCCGTGCTGGCCCTGATCGCCGGCTACGAGGCGCTGCGTCCGCATCTGACCGCGCTGCACGGCGACGGCACCTGGTGGCGGCGGGCGGCGCTGCACGTGACCGGGCTCGGGGTGACGAGCCTGCTCGCCGGCGGGGCGTCGGCGCCGTTCGCCGCGTATCATTTCGGGCGGGTGCAGGTCTATTTCGTGCTGGCGAACATGATCGCGGTGCCGATCACCGCGCTGCTCGTGATGCCGGCCGGGATCGTCGCGCTGGCCTTGCTGCCGCTCGGGGCGGAGTGGCTGGCGCTGCGACCGATGGGCTGGGGCATCCGCGCGATCCTGTGGGTGGCGCGCACCACGACCGCGCTGCCGCACGCGGTGATTGCGGTGGGGCCGATGCCGGGCTGGGGGCTTGCCGTGCTGGCGCTGGGGATGGCCTGGCTCGGGCTGTGGCGGGGGCGCTGGCGGCTGGCGGGGGTGCTCGCGATCGGGCTCGGTGCGGTCTCGCCGGCGCTGGTGCGGCCGGCGGACGTGCTGGTGGCGGCGAACGGAACGATGGTGGCGGTGCGCACGGCCGACGGGGTGTTCGTGGCGCGCGGGCGCGGGTCGTCGCATTTCGCGCTGGACGAGTGGGGGCAATACTGGGCGTCCGGCCCGGCCGAGCGGATCGAACCGGGCACGGTGCAGGCGGGCGGGGCGGTGGTCTGCGGCGCGGATTCCTGCCTGCTGCGTCCGCGCGCGGGCGGGGCGGCCGTGCTGCTGACGGCCACGGCCACGGCCTCGGGCGCGGGGAGAACGGGCGGCTGCGTGGCGGCGGTGATCGTGGCACCGGTCGCGCTCGGCCTGCGCCCCGGCGAGGCGCCGCCGCCATCCCGGGCATCGCCGCCGGCGCGGCCCGCCGCGGCCCCGTGTCCGCCGGCAGCCGCAATCGATCGCCGCAGCCTCGTCCGCGACGGCGCGACCGCGATCTGGCTGGGCCGGCACGGCGCACGGATGGAAACGGTGCGCGGCGTCCGCGGGGATCGTCCCTGGACCGTCGTGCCAACCGGGGCCCGGCCGCGCCGGCGTATCGATCTGCCCATGGCGCAAGCGGGGGCATGATGGCCGGGGCATGATGATGGAGCGCCCGGATCGGGGCTGCATCCCGCCCCGCGCGGGACGGCAACATTGCAGTCCGGCAGAGGTTTTTCGCCGCCGGGGCCGGCCGGTGCTTCGATTGACCTTGCCCCGACCCCAGCCTAGCGTCCGCCATCTTAACGGAAGGAAACCGACCGATGATCAACAAGGCAAAGCAGCGTCTGAAATCCGGCAAGGCCGTCGTCAACGGCTGGCTGGCCATCCCCTCCGGCTTCTCCGCCGAGGTCATGGCCCAATGCGGCTGGGACAGCGTCACCGTCGACATGCAGCACGGGGTGCAGGATTATCTTTCGATGGTGCAATGCTTCCACGGCATGGGCGCGCAGCCCGTCACGCCGCTGGTGCGGGTGCCGTGGAACGAGCCGGGGATCATCGGCAAGGTGCTGGACGGCGGCGCCTGGGGCGTCATCTGCCCGATGGTGAACAACAAGGCGGAAGCGCAGCGGCTGGTCGATTCCTGCCTCTATCCGCCCGCCGGCCGGCGCAGCAACGGCCCGATCCGCGCCGCCGCCTACGGCGAGGCCAGCAGCTACCAGACCATCGCCAACGACGAAGTGCTGGTGATGCCGATGATCGAAACGCAGGAAGCGATCGACAACATCAACGAGATTCTGGACGTGCCCGGGATCAGCGGCATCTACGTCGGCCCGTCCGACCTCGGCTTCTCGCTCGGCCTGGTGCCGATCCTGGACCGCGAAGAGCCGAAAATCCTCGGCATCTACGAAATGCTGGTGCGTGAAACGAGCAAGCGCGGCCAGTTCGCCGGCATCCACAACGGCACCGCAGCCTACGCGGCGCGGATGATCGGAATGGGATTCCGTTTCGTCACGATCGCCAATGACAGCGGCCTGATGGCACAGGCCGCGCGCGCGGCCGTGAAAGGCGTGCGCGAAGCAGCGGGCGCAGTCGCCGCGGCCGGCTGACGGCAAGAAGGCCAGGGGCTCTGCCCCTGGACCCCGCCAAGGGCATCGCCCTTGGAACCCTTCCGTTAGGTTCCGTGCTGGTGGGG
>JABBNW010000065.1 GCA_019352115.1 Pseudomonadota bacterium | reverse complement strand
CGACGAGACGGGTGACGCGCACCTGGCCGAGTTCGGGATCGACCTTGACCTCGGCGAACACCGCGCCGTGCGCGTGCATCGCGTAATTCGCCTGCGCCGTCGGGTCGGCGGCGCTGCTGCCCCGGCCTTCGATCTCCGCGAGGCCGGCGCGGGCAAGGATGTCGGCGTAGCTCTCGCTGCGCGTCTCGTCGTCACGACGGAACAGCCGGCCGCCGCGCGCGATCACGCCGGCATTGCCGGCGCCGAACAGCGGCGAGCGCTCGTCGCCGGTGGCGAGCCCCGCCAGCCGGGCGATCGCCTCCCCGCCGGCGCCATGGACAGCCATGCCGGCGGTCGCGGTATGCGCCGAACCGCCGGCGATGCCGGCATCGGGCAGATCGGACGACCCGGAACGGAACTCCAGCACGCCGAGATCGAGGCCGAGCGCGTCGGCGGCGATCTGCGCCAGCGCGGTCCAGGCGCCCTGACCCATGTCGTGGGCGCCGATCTCGACCATTCCCGTACCGTCACGGCGGATGACGGCGCGGGCGTTGCCCTGGAACATGAGGGCGGGGAAGGTCGCGGTGCCGACGCCCCAGCCGACCAGCAGTCCGGCATCGTCGCGCGTCACGCCCGGTGCCAGCTTGCGCCCCGCCCAGCCGAAGCGCTCCGCGCCCTCCGTGTAGCAGGCGCGCAGTGCTTTCGAGGAGAAGGCCTTGCCGGACATCGGCTCCACCTCGGCGTAGTTGCGGATCCGGAACGCGAGCGGGTCCATGCCGCACGCCGCGGCCATCTCGTCGATCGCACTTTCCAGCGCGATCGACCCGGTGGCCTCGCCGGGCGCGCGCATGAACATCGGAGTGCCGGTATCGAGCCGCACTGCCGTATGCGAGCTGCGGATGGCCGGGCTGGCATAGAGCGTGTGCGAGACTTCCGAGGCCGACTCGATGAAATCGTCGAACGTGCTGGTCGTCGTCAGGGTGTGATGGTGCAGCGCCAGCAAGGCGCCGTCGGCGTCGGTGCCGAGTCGTAACGTCTGCCGGCTCGGCGCGCGGTGGCCGACCGGGCCGAACATCTGCTCGCGCCGCAGCACCAGCTTGACCGGCCGGCCGACCAGGCGCGCGGCCATGATGCCGAGCACCTGCGGCCCGGAAAGCATGCCCTTGCAGCCGAAACCGCCACCGAGGAAGGGGCTGCGGATCAGGATGTTCTCGGCCGGGATGGCGAACAGCCCGGCGATGCGCGCCTGCGCCATCGCCATCCCCTGGCTCGGCGTATCGACGGTAAGCCTGTCGCCGTCCCAGACGGCGACGATTGCGTGCGGCTCGATCGGGTTGTGGTACTGCGCCGGCGTTTCGTAGGTCGCCTCGATACGCAGGGCCGAAGCGGCAAGGCCCGCATCGACGTCGCCGATCTCCTGCTCGGCCGGACTGCCCGCGCCCACCGCCGGCGGGACGAAGCTCTCGGCGGCGTCGAGGCCGACCCTGGCTGGCTCCGTCTCGTAGCTCGGGGTCAGCAGGGCGGCGCCCTCGGTCGCCGCTTCCAAGGTCTCGGCGATGACGACCGCGATCGGCTGGTTCGGGTAGCGCACCCGGTCGTTCTGCAGCAGGTCGAGCCGGAACATGAACGGATTGGTCTTCGCGTCCGGGTCCTCGGCAAGCCGCGGCTTGTTGGCCGGCGTCATCACCGCGACGACGCCGGGATGCGCCTTCGCCGCGGCAATGTCGAGCGTGGCGACCCGGCCGCGCGCGATGCTGCTGGCCGCAAGCGCGGCGTACAGCATCCCCGCCGGGTGGTTGTCGGCGGCATAGCGGGCGCCGCCGGTGACTTTCAGGATCCCGTCGCGGCGGGTGAGCGGCTGGCCGATGCTCGAGCCGTGCCGGAGATGCGCCGGTGCTGTTGTGGGCGCGATGTCAGGCATGAAGACCTCCAGGAGCGGGAGCGAAGGGAGAGGCCGGCAGGGCCGGCAGGCGCGCCGGCGTGCCGGCGGCGGCGCGTGCGAGGGCGCGCGCCACGACCCGGCGGGAAAGCTCGATCCTGAAACCGTTGTCGCCCGAGGGCGTGGCGTCGGCGAGCGCCGCCTCGGCGGCGCGGCGGAAGGCGGCACGGTCGGGATGCGCGCCGGTCAGCACCGCTTCGGCTGCGTGGGCCCGCCAGGGCTTGGGCGCGACGCTTCCGAGCGCGATCCGGGCGGCCACGATCGCGCCGTGCTCGATCCGCAGCGCGGCGGCGGCCGACACGACGGCGAAGGCATAGGACGTGCGCTCGCGCAGCTTGAGGTAGCGGGCATGCGCCGCGAACGACGCGGCATCCGCCGGCAGTCGGACGGCGACGATCAATTCGCCCGGCTCGAGCACGCTTTCGCGCGCCGGCGTGTCGCCGGGCAGGCGGTGCAGGCTTTCGAGCGGTACGTCGCGCGACCCCGCAGTCCCGACGATCTCGACCACCGCGTCCAGGGCGACGAGAGGCACGCAGAAATCGGACGGGTGCGTCGCGATGCAGTGTTCGCTCCACCCGAGCACGGCAGCGAGCCGCGTGTCGCCGCCGCGCGCCGCGCAGCCGGCACCGGGCGTGCGTTTGTTGCAGGCGCTGGCGACATCGTAGAAATAGGCGCAGCGCGTGCGTTGCAGGAGATTGCCGCCGACCGTTGCGGCGTTGCGCAACTGCGCGGAAGCACCGGAGAGCAGCGCCTCCACGACCGCCGGAAAGCGGTGGGCGAAGTCCGGATCATGCGCCAGGTCGGCATTGCGCACGAGGGCGCCGATGCGCACGCTGCCGTCGGCGAGCGTCTCGATCGCGTCGAGCCCCGGCAGCCGGGTCACATCGACCACGCGTTCCGGCCGGACGATGCCGCCCTTCAGCAGGTCGATCAGGTTGGTTCCGCCGGCGAGATAGGCAGCGCCGGGCGCGGCGGCGGCGGCGACCGCCTCGGCGATCGTGGCCGGGCGGATATATTCGAATCGGTTCATGCGGCCTCCGCGTGGTCGGGTGCGGCGAGCTGGCGCTGCGCGTCCAGGATGGCCTCGGTGATGCCGGCGTAGGCGCCGCAGCGGCAGAGATTGCCGCTCATGGCCTCCCGCACGCGCTCGGGGTCGTCGCCGGTCTGGGCTTCGCGCAGCAGGCCGACCGCGCTCATGATCTGGCCGGGGGTGCAGAAGCCGCACTGCAGGCCGTCATGGGCGATGAACGCGGCCTGGACCGGATGCAGGGTGTCGCCCTGGGCCAGCCCCTCGATGGTGAGCACCGCGGCGCCGTCGCAACTGGCGGCGAGGGCGAGGCAGGCGTTGATGCGCCGCCCGTCCAGCAGGACCGTGCAGGCGCCGCATTGCCCGCGGTCGCAGCCCTTCTTGGTCCCGGTGAGGTCCAGGCGCTCGCGCAGGAGATCGAGCAAGGTGACCCGCGGGTCGTCCAGCGCGACTTCCCGCGCCACGCCGTTCACGCTAAGCGAAATCGACAGGCTCATGCGGTGCTCCGTTTGATGGTCTGGCCGAATGACGTCGCGGTCCCGCCCAATCGGGGCGCGGCGGCTGGGGGCGAGGCCGGTTGGGGGGAGGCATGTCGGCGCGCCGGGCAGCACCCCAGGAACGGCGCGTCGCTGCGGCGAGGGCGGGCCGGGGCCATTGCGTCGGCTGGATCCGTCCCCAGAGTATGCGGAGGCAGCCTCCGTTTTGCAAGAGGCATCGGAGTGATGACCAGCGAGATGGGAGCGGATGCGCTCAAGGCAACGCGGCGGCCGCGCACGGATGCGCTACGCAACCGGGAGCACCTTCTTGCGGCGGCGAAGGCCGTGTTCAGCGTCGGCGGTCCGGATGCGAGCCTGGAGGCGGTGGCGCGGCGCGCCGGCGTCGGCATCGGCACGCTGTACCGGCATTTCCCGACCCGCGAGGCGTTGTTCGAGGCGGTCTATCGGCGCGAGGTCGAACAACTCGCCGATCTTGCCGAGCGACTGAGGGCCGACGCGGCGCCGGTCGAGGCCTTGCGCCGCTGGTTGCGCTCGAACGTGGAGTTCGTTGCGACGAAGAAGGGGATGGCGGCGGCGCTCGCGCTGGCCGCGCCCGGATCCTCCGAGCTGTCCGCCTATTCCATGGAGCGGCTGACCGCAGCGGTCGGCATGCTGCTGGAGCGCGCCGCGGCGGCCGGCGAAATCCGCGGCGATATCGGCCCCGAGGATCTGCTGCGGACCTTGGTGGGCATGTGCATCATCCACGACCGCCCCGGCTGGCAGGCGAGCGTGCTGCGCCTGGTCGATGTCTTCGTCGACGGGTTGCGCCACGGGGTCCGGACCGCGCTCCCCCCGCCACGATAGGACCGTCGCCTAGGGCTTCAGCGTGGTCCCGGTGCCGGTATCATGCACGCAGGTGCTGATCTCGCGCTCCTGCTGGAACTGGTCGGCGAGCCCGGCGGTCGGCAGCGGCAACCCCAGCGCGCCAGACTCCGGCGCGTCCTGGTTCGGCATGCTGTAGATCTGGTCGCGATGGCGCAGCCGGTACACCTCGTTCGCCTGTTGGCGGCAGGCGGTGCGCGTGTCGCGCTCGGTGAGGGACTCGGGCGGCGCGGCGGCGCAGCCGGCAAGCCCAAGCAGCAGCGGGATCAGACGCAGCGCGCGGCGGGTCATGACAGGGTTCCGATCAGGCGGGGCGGGGGTGCGGCAAGCGCCGCGCGGAAGGCGGCTTCGTCGAACCGGGCTTCGGCCGACAGCGGCGCGACGGCGGCCAGCCGCAGCAGCCGCGGATCCAGTTCCGCCCCGTCGCGCGCCAACCGGCAGAGGGAGGCGGTCCAGGGTGCGCGGGCCAGCAGATCGACCAAGGCCAGCAGCCGCAGACACAGCGACAGCCCGTGGTGCGAGCCGAGCCCGGCCAACCGGTCGACCGCGCCCACCCAGCAGCAGGCGTCCGGATCGGCCAGCACGAGGTCCGTCACCCGGCCGTCGGCGCGGCGGAAGCGGAAGCCGCGGATCGTGCCCCAGGCCTCGGCGAGCGCCGCCTGCCGCGCCGCGTGCCAGGCGCGGTCGAGGTCCCGCCCGCGCACCGGCGGCAATTCCTCCGGCCCGGCATCCACGTGGTAGGTCGGCCAGTCCTCGCGGCCGGCCCGCGCCCGTGCGCGCGGCGCGCCTGCCGCCGCATCGGCGGCGGGATCGTCGGGCGCGGAGGGCTCGGGCCGGGCCTGCATGACCGGACCATGGACTGCCGCGTCATCCCGCGCCAGTCTTGACACCATCGATCCTTGCCGATCCGGGGCGGGCCGATTTCGGCACGTCCGACCCTTACTCTGCCGGAGACCGCCGCCATGGACCCGTCCCGCCTGTCCGCCACCGAGGCCCAGCAACGTCTCCGCCAGGGCAGCCTGCGGCCGGAGGCGCTGATGGAGGCCTGCCTGGACCGTATCGCCGCGCGGGAGCCGGCGGTGCGCGCCTTCACCTGGTTCGATCCCGCCATGGCACGCGAAGCCGCGGCGTCCTGCGCGGACGGCGTCCTGCACGGCCTGCCGATCGGGGTGAAGGACCTGTTCGACACCGCCGACATGCCCTCCGCCTACGGCTCCCCGATCTGGGACGGCTGGCGCCCACGGGCGGACGCGGCGCCGGTGGCCTGGGCGCGCGCAGCCGGGGCGGCGGTGGTCGGCAAGACCGTCACGACCGAGTTCGCGACCCGCAAGCCCGGCCCCACCGGCAATCCGCATAACCTGGCGCATACGCCGGGCGGCTCGTCGTCGGGCTCGGCCGCCGGGGTGGCGGATTTCTTCTTCCCCCTCGCGTTCGGCAGCCAGACGGCGGGCAGCGTGATCCGCCCGGCCGCGTTCTGCGGCGTGGTGGGCTACAAGCCGAGCTTCGGGCTGATCAGCCGGGCCGGGATGAAGCCGCTCGCCGACAGCCTGGACACGGTCGGGGTGATGGCGCGCACGGTCGCCGATTGCGCGCTGTTCGCCGCCGCCGTGTCGCGCCGCGACCTCGGCGATCCGGGCCGGCGGGCGGAACTAGCGCCGCGGATCGGCTTGTGCCGCTCGCCGGCGTGGGCGCAGGCGGCGCCGGAGACGGTGGCGCTGTTCGACCGCATCGCCGCCCTGTTGGGGCGCGCCGGCGCGGGGCTGGTCGATCGCGAACTGCCGCCCGACTTCGCCGACCTGACCGAGGCGCATCCGATCGTGATGAACCGCGAGAGCGCGCATGCCCTGGGCTGGGAACTGGCGCACGCGCGCACCGGGATCAGCGCCGAGCTGATGGACCGGCTCGACTTCGGCCTGGCGCAGGACGAGGCGGCGGTGGCCGGCGCCTATGCCGTGTTCCGCGCGACGCGGGCGGCGTTTCCGGCGGCGATGGAGGGGCTGGATGTGCTGCTGACGCCGTCCGCGCCGGGGGAGGCGCCTCTGGGCCTGGAGTGGACCGGCGATCCGGCGTTCAACCTCCTTTGGACCAGCCTCGGCGTGCCCTGCGTGACGGTGCCGGCGGGGGTGGGGCCGGGCGGGCTGCCGCTCGGGGTGCAGATCGTCGGGCGGGTGGGGGAGGACCGGGCGGTGCTGGCGGCGGCGGCCTGGGTGGCGGCGGCGATCGGGTAGGGCGCGCGCTGTCGCCGAACGCGCGGTGCCGGGGCCGCCGGTTCGGGACGCACGCGCCTCGGTCACGGTCTGGAAGCGCTTGCGGCGTGCTGGTCGCGAGGAGGCAAGGCGCGGCAGAGGATGTGTCGGGTCGGACTGCCATGGCCCGTCGGAGCCGCGAGCATGCCGCGCGACCAGCCGGACCTGCCGATCCCGGAGGACCCGGAGCCCGAGCGGTCGCTCCGTGCGACCTGGCTCGGGGTGGTCGTGATCTTGGTTCTGCTGGTGGTGGGCATCTTCCTCGTGGGGCGGATCGGGCGGATGGTGGCGATCCAGGATTGCGTGGCCCAGGGGCGGACCAATTGCGCGCCGATCGCGGCGTCGCCGCGGGGGTGAGGTCGCGCCTGGCAAGGCGACATCGTCGCGCGATCCGGCGGGAGGTGGGAGGTCGCTTTCAGGTGCAGCGTATCCGGACATTGTCAGGACGTATTCGGAACGACATGGTGGCCGATGTCATTGCGCGTCCGCGAATAATGTATCGGACCGCGACCGGGACTAAAATGGGGTAACGGCTGGCGGAAAGCGGCGAATGGGTTGTCCGCGGCGGTGGGTTCTTTCGATTTCCACGCAGAGAAGGAAGGCGAGGAAGAACGAGGGCGCAGAAGATCGCGTACCGAAATGACATGGTGCCCGGGAAAGGTTGGTGCGCGGTTCACACGCAAAATCCCGGCGGCACCGGCATGCGCCCGATCCCGGCACGGCGCGCCCAGGGGAACGCACCGGGCGGCAAACGAAGACGGACCCTCTGCGCCCTCGGTCTTCCTCGCCTTCCTTCTCTGTCTTGGAATCGAAGCCCGCCCGCCGCTCCGGACCACCGGCTGACCGCAAGCGCGGGCTGTTCATTCACCCGCGCAGCGGCAAACTGACGTATCGATATCGCAACGAAAGCCTCACGCCGCCTGCCGGAAGGCCCGCAAGGCTGCCGCGGGTTCGCGGTACAGCACCAGCAGCAACGCCTGCACCGCGGGATCGATCCCGAACCGGTTCTGCTCCCGGATCCGCAAGGTTCCGAACGGAACGCTGCCCAATTCCGTCTCCCCGCGGCAGTGCCCCCGCCTCAGCGCGCCGCCACCGCCGATTGGCGCACGTTCACCCCCGCCGTCGTGAACAGCCGCCCGAGTGCATGGTATTCCGCGGCGATCGCCACCCGCGCCGGCTCCGGCGCCAGCCAGGCCGGCGGCAGCCCGGCCGCGGCCAGCGCAGCGCGCACCGCCGGATCGGCCATCACGTCGTGCAGGGCCGTCCGCGCCGGCGCCAGGCTCTCCGCCCAGGCGCTCGCCGGCGCGGCCAGCGCCAGCCACGATCCGATCGCCACGTCGATGCCGCGCGCACGGAAACTCGGCACGCCCGGCAAGGCGGCCACCGGGCCGGGCGCCGAGACGGCGAGCGCGCGCACCCCGCCGGCGGCGATCGCGGCCAGCGCCCAGGGCAGCGGGCGCATCACGAAGGCAATCCGCCCGTCGCCCAGCGCCGACGCCGCGCGCACCCCCGGCACCGGGCGGGCTGCCAGACCGGCGCGGTCGAGCAGCATCACCTCGGCGATCTCGGCGCTGGTCCAGGCGCCGTCGAACGCAGTGCGGATCCGCCCCGGGGCGGCGCGCAGCGCGGCGAGGAGGTCCGAAAGCGTGCGCCAGGGGCTGGCGGCGGCGACCAGCAGCACCTCCGGCGTGAAGCTGATGCGCCCGATCAGCGCGAAATCCGGTGGCTCGTTGTCCATGCGGCTCGCAAGCCAGGGGGCGGCGGCGATTGCTGGGGTCAGCAGGGTGAGCACGCTGCCGTCGGCATGGGCGTGCGCGCCGGCCATCAGCCCGGTGATCCCGCCGGCGCCGGGCCGGAAGTCCAACGTCACGCTGCGGCCGAGCGCTCCCGCCAGCGGCGCCCACAGCAGCCGCGCGGCAATGCCGGCGGGCGCGGTGGGGAAGTCGGGCACGATGAGCGAAACCGGGCGCCGGTCCTGCTCGGCCCATGCGCGGCCCGGCAGAAACAACGCCGCCGCCAGTCCGATCGCCTGCCTGCGTTGCATGCCGTCTCCCTGTCCAGGCGGCGGAGGATGGCGTGCAATTGCAAACAGACGGTGAAGGCGCCGGCGCCCCGTTGGCCGCCGCTGGGTGCCGCCCGCTCGTTACCGCCCCCTGGCCCGGGCGGGCCTGGCCCGATAGCCTCCGCGGTTCCCGGCCATGGAGCCTGCCGATGCCCTTCACCCTTCTGATGCTGCCCCCGCAGACCGCGACCACGCGCGCCTGGGCGCAGCGCCTGGCTGCCGAGCTGCCGTTCGTGCGGGTGGTCGCGGCGGCGACCGAGGCCGAGGCGGCGGCGGCGATCCCCACCGCCGAGGCGGCGTTCGGCACCGTGAACCCGCAGCTCCTCGCCGCAGCCGGCCGGTTGCGCTGGCTCCAGGCGCCGCAGGCCGCGCCGCCGGCGGGATATTACTATCCCGAACTGGTCGCGCATCCCGCGGCGGTGACCAACATGCGCGAGATCTACAACGATCATATCGGCGCGCATATCCTGGCCTTCGTGCTGGCCTTCGCGCGCGATTTCCACACCTACCTGCCGGCGCAGGCGCGGCGGGACTGGGCGCCGCGCCCGCTCGACACCGGCGTGATCGCGCTCGGCGAAGCGACCGCGCTGATCGTGGGCCTCGGCGGCATCGGCGCGGAGGCGGCGCGGCTGCTCGCCGCGTTCGGCGTGCGCGTGCTGGCCACCGACGCGCGCCGGACCGCGATCCCGGAGGGGGTGGCCGAACTGCACCCGGTCGATGCGCTCGACGATCTGCTCGGCCAAGCGGATTTCGTGATCCTGACGGTGCCGCACACGCCGGCGACCGAGGGCTTCATGCACCGCGACCGCTTCCGGCGGATGAAGCGCGGCGCTTTCTTCATCAACATCGGCCGCGGGCGGACCACCCGCCTCGACGACCTCGCCGCCGCGCTGGCTGCGGGCGAGATCGCCGGGGCCGGGCTCGATGTGTTCGAAACCGAGCCGTTGCCGTCGGACCATCCGCTGTGGACCATGCCGGGAGTGCTGATCACACCGCACACCGCCGGCTACGGGCCGCATCTGGATGCGCGGCGCTACGCGATCCTGCGCGACAACTGCCGTGCGTTCGAGGCCGGAACGGCGCTGCGGAACCGGGTGGACAAGGCGAACTGGTTCTGACCCACGGAGGGGTTGACATATGTGCTTGAAGGACATACTTGCAGTTTCGCCCCAGCCGTCAACCTCCTGCTAAGGGACCCGTCCGATGATCCGCCCCTCGCATCCCTACGGGGGACCGAATTTTGGATCACGGCCGGCCCTTCTTCCTGGACTGCAACGGGCTGGAATACCGTTACGAGACCGGGCACCGCTACCGGATCACCGCCCGCGCGGTGGCCGCCGCGCCGGAGCGTCCGGCCGGGCTGAAATACGCGCTCACGTTCCTCGGGCCGGACGATGCCTGCCTGGTCCGTTACGACAACAGCCACGCGCCGCTGGTGCCGGGTCGCGCGGGGCCGGCGGCGTTCGACCACTGGCACCGGCACGGCGGCCTGGTCACCGTGCCGTATGACTTTCGCGACGTGAACCCTGCTCGCGGATTTCTTCGCCGATATCGATCCCTTCCTGCCGGAGCATCTGCGTAGCCGGTAGGCCCGACACCTCACGGAGGATCCTGCCATGCCGCACCCCGCGCTGCTCCGCCCCGGCACACCTCGCCGGCCCCTGCACGGCCCGGCCACGTCCGTCTCCGGCCGGGCGAACCTCGGCACGCCCGATCCCGCTCCGCCGCCCGTCACGCCGGACCGCCTGCCCGGCCTCGCCTCCCCGCAGGAGATGCGGGCGAAGCTGCGCGCCGCCGCCCGCGGGGAGGCCAGCCTGCGGGACGCGCCGCGGCTCTGGATGTCGGTCGATGCGCTGATGCGGCTGCTGACGCCGGAGAACCGCGCCCTGCTGGCGATGATCGCGCGGGAGGCGCCGCGCTCGGTCTCCGAGCTCGCCGCGCGGTCCGGGCGCGACCAGGGCAATCTCTCGCGCACGCTCGACAAGCTGGAACAGGCGGGGCTGCTTCGCCTGGTGGCCGACGGGCGGGAGAAGCGGCCGGAGCTGCTGCGCCGGCAGGTGCATATCGCGCTCGATCTGGCGGCCGACCGGGCGGACTGCGCCTGACCGGCGCCTGCCCGGTTTCGTCTCCGCCGCCCGGCCGCGCCGGACGGATTTTCCGGCGCCCCCGGTCGCGGGAGCAATAAGTGGTCGACCGGACCCCGGCAGGGGGTTGCCGAACGCGCCGCGCGCTCCCACAAAGCCGGCAGGGAAATAAGGGGGCAGCATGCGCGGCGCAGCTTCGGGGCGGACCACCGGCTATGCGAACCCGGTGGAACGGATCGATCCGTCCCCGCCGGTGGGCGACGCGGTCAAGTACACCACCTGCTACATGTGCGCCTGCCGCTGCGGCATCCGGGTCCACCTCAAGGACGGCCGCATCCGCTACATCGAGGGCAATCCGGACCACCCGGTGAACCATGGCGTGCTGTGCGCCAAGGGCTCGGCCGGCATCATGCAGCAGTATTCGCCGGCGCGGCTCACCAAGCCGCTGCTGCGCGCCGGCCCGCGCGGGTCGGGGGATTTCAAGGAGATCGAGTGGGAGGAGGCGCTGGGCATCGCCGCCGGTTGGCTCGGTCATATCCGCGCGACCGATCCCAAGCGGCTGGCCTTGTTCACCGGGCGCGACCAGAGCCAGTCCTTCACCGGCTGGTGGGCCAAGCAGTTCGGCACGCCCAATTTCGCCGCCCATGGCGGGTTCTGCTCGGTCAACATGGCCGCTGCCGGGCTTTATTCGATCGGCGGCAGCTTCTGGGAATTCGGCGAGCCGGATTGGGACCGCACCAAATACTTCCTGATGTTCGGCGTCGCCGAGGACCACGATTCCAACCCGATCAAGATCGGGCTTGCGAAGCTGAAGGGACGCGGGGCGAAGTTCGTCTCGGTGAACCCGGTGCAGACCGGCTATTCGGCGATCGCCGACGAATTCGTGGGCATCCGCCCCGGCACCGACGGGTTGTTCGTGCTGGCGCTCGTGCATGAATTGCTGCGCGCCGATCGTATCGACCTCGATTTCCTGGTCCGCTACACGAACGCCGCCTGGCTGGTGATCGACGCGCCGGGCACCGCGGAGCACGGGTTGTTCGCGCGCGATGCCGAAGGCCGTCCGCTCGCCTGGGACCGCACGCAGGGCGCCGCGATCGATGCCGCCACGGCGGAGATGGCGCCGCAGGTCGTGGGCGAACAGCGCCTGGCCGACGGGCGCAGCGTGCGCCCCGTGTTCCACCTGCTGGCCGAACGCTACCTGGACGGATCCTACGCGCCGGACGCGGTCGCCGAACGCTGCGGCATTACCGCCGACACCATCCGCCGCATCGCGCGCGAACTGGCCGACGTCGCGTTCGACCAGGCGATCGAGATCGATCAGCCCTGGACCGACACTTTCGGCCGCCGACACGCAACGATGTGCGGCCGGCCGGTGGCGATGCACGCGATGCGTGGCATCTCCGCCCATTCCAACGGCTTCCACACCTGCCGCGCGATCCACCTGCTGCAGATGCTGCTGGGCGCGATCGATACGCCCGGCTCATGGCGCTACAAATCGCCCTTCCCGCGCCCGATCCCGCCGGGCGCCGCCCCGGTCGGCAAGGGGGCGAAGCCGGAAACGATGCTGCCCGGCATGGCGCTCGGATTTCCGCGTGGGCCGGAGGATCTGCTGCTGGAGGACGACGGCTCCGCGGTGCGCATCGACAAGGCGTTCACCTGGGACGCGCCGCTCGGGCTGCACGGGATGATGCACACCGTCATCGCCAACGCGCATGCCGGCGATCCCTACAAGATCGACACGTTGTTCATGTACATGGCCAACATGGCGTGGAACTCGGCGATGAACCCCGCCGATGCGTCGCGCATGCTGACCGCCAAGGACCCGGCCACCGGCGCGTATGTCATCCCGCACGTGATCTACGCCGATGCGTTTGCGTCGGAGATGGTCTCCCACGCCGACCTCGTGTTCCCCGACACCACCTATCTGGAACGCTGGGATTGCGTGTCGTTGCTGGATCGCCCGATCGGCAGTCCGGAGGGGCCGGCGGACTCGATCCGCCAGCCGATCATCCCGCTGGACCGCGACGTGCGGCCGTTCCAGAGCGTGATGATCGACCTCGGCGCCCGGCTCAAGCTGCCGGGGTTCGTGAACGAGGACGGCAGTCCGACCTATCGCGACTACGCCGACTACATGGTGAACCACCAGCGCAGCCCCGGGGTCGGGCCGCTGGCCGGTTTCCGCGGCGTGGACGGGACCCAGTCCGGCATCGGCGCGCCCAATCCCGATCAGTTGGCCCGCTACGTCGCCAACGGCGCCTTCTGGTCGCACCACCATCCGCCCGAGGCGCTGTATTACAAGCACGCCAACGCCGCCTACCTGGCGGAGGCGAAGGCGCTCGGCCTGATCGGCTCGACCGCGCAGATCGTGCTGCAATTATACAGCGAGCCGTTGCAGAAATTCCGCCTCGCCGCCGAGGGCCATGGGCCGGTGCAGCCGCCGGAGACGCATCGCGCCCGTATCCAGCATGCGTTCGATCCGCTGCCGATCTGGTATCCGCCGCTGGAACAGACGCTCGATTCCTCCGGCGCGGCGTATCCGCTGTTCGCGCTGACGCAGCGGCCGATGGCGATGTACCATTCGTGGCACTCGCAGAATGCGTGGCTGCGCCAGATCTACGGATCGAACCGGCTCTATGTGCACCGCGCCACCGCCGCGGCCCTCGGGATTTCCGATGACGACTGGATCTGGGTCATCAGCCGGCACGGGCGGGTGAAGGGCCAGGTACGGCTGATGGAAGGCGTGAACCGCGACACGGTCTGGACCTGGAACGCGATCGGCAAGCGGTCCGGCGCCTGGGCGCTCAGCGCCGACGCCCCGGAATCGACCAAGGGCTTCCTGCTCAACCACGTGATCACCGAGTTCCTGCCCGAACAGGGCGGCGCGCGCCACGCCAACGCCGATCCGGTGACCGGCCAGGCGGCCTGGTACGACCTCAAGGTGCGGATCGAGAAGGCCGACGCACCGGCGGCCACCTTGCCCCATCCGGCGACGCTGCCGCGCCCGTCCGGCCAGCGCCCGGTCCCGCGCATCCTGCGCTACGGCGCGCCCGCCACCCCCTCGCCCGCAGCGGAGTGACACGACGATGACCGCCATCCCGCAGCCGGGCGCGAAGAAGCTCGGCCTCGTGATCGACCTCGATACCTGCGTCGGCTGCCATGCCTGCGCGGTGAACTGCAAGGAGTGGAACACCTCCGGGCAATCCGGGCCGCTGACGGATTTCCATCCGTACGAGGCGAAGCAGGACGGGGTGTGGCTGAACCGCATCCACACCTACGAGGCGGGCACGGGGACCGAGAGCCGCACCGTGCACTTCCCCCGTTCCTGCCTGCATTGCGAGGAGCCGGCCTGCGTCACCGTCTGCCCGACCGGGGCGAGCTACAAGCGCGCGGAAGACGGCATCGTGCTGGTGAACGCCGAGATCTGCATCGGCTGCAAGCTCTGTTCCTGGGCCTGCCCGTACGGCGCGCGCGAGTTCGACGAGGACCAGGGGGTGATGCGCAAATGCACCCTGTGCGTCGATCGCATCTACAACGAGAATATCGTCGAAGCGGAACGGGTGCCCGCCTGCGTGCGCGCCTGCCCGGCGCAGGCGCGGCATTTCGGCGACCTTGGCGATCCCGACAGCGCGGTGTCGCAACTGGTCGCCGAGCGCGGCGGCATCGATCTGATGCCGGAGATGGGCTACAAGCCGGTGAACAAATACCTGCCGCCGCGGCGCCGCCCGGTCCCCGCGGCCCCGGCGCGGCCGCTGGAGCCGGTGCCGACCGGCGGGGCCAACGCGCTGTTGCGCTGGATCGACCGGGCGCTGAGCCGATGAACCCGGCATTCTCCGTCGTCTTCCTGACGACTGCCGCCGGCGCGGGGTACGGGATGCTGGCCTGGCTCGGCGTGCTGGACGCGGTGGGCGTGCTGCCGCGGTCGGGCTGGTTCGGCGGCTCCGCGGTGGCGACGGCGCTGGTGCTGGCCGCGGCCGGGCTGCTGGCTTCCACCTTGCATCTCGGGCATCCCGAGCGGGCCTGGCGGGCGCTGTCGCAATGGCGCACGTCGTGGCTGTCGCGCGAGGGGGTCGTTTCTCTGGTGACGTTCGTGCCCGCCGGCGGTTTCGGGCTGGCCTGGGCGCTGGCGGGCGGCGCGGCGCCGGTCACCGTCGTCCTGGGCCTGCTGGCGGCGGTCTGCGGGCTGGCGACGGTCGCTTCGCAGGCGATGATCTACGCCTCCCTGAAGCCGATCCGGCAATGGCACCATCAGGCGGTGCTGCCGAACTTCCTGCTGCTGGCCCTGTATAGCGGGGCGATATGCGTTGCCGCGCTGGTGGTGTGGGTCGAGCCGACGGCGGAGCGGACGGCGGGCGGGGTCGCGCTGCTGGCCGGGGCGCTGGCGCTGGCGGGCAAGCTAGGCTACTGGCGCGCGATCGATACGGCGCCGGCGGCGGCGACGATCGAGAGCGCGACCGGCCTCGGCTTCCTCGGCAAGGTGCGCAGCCTCGAACTGCCGCATACCGAGGAGAACTACCTGCTGCGCGAGATGGGGTTCGTGATCGGCCGCCGCCACGCGCATCGGCTGCGGCAGATCGCGATCTGGCTCGGGTTCGCGGGACCGATGGTGCTGCTCGTGGTGGGCGTCGTCGCGGATGCGCTGGGCGGCGGCGGGGAGGTTCTGCTGCCGCTGGCCGCCCTCGGCGCGCTGGTGGGGATCTATCTGGAACGCTGGCTGTTTTTCGCCGAGGCGACGCACACCGTGACCCTGTATTACGGCCGGGCGGCCTGATCCGGCCGAAAACCCCCGCCTTATTTCGCCCTGGAACGGGGCGCCTGCCGGTGCGATAGTGCGGCCCTGCCATCCGGGCCGGAGGGCGTGCTCCCGCGCGAGCCCCGTGCAAGGTTTGGCGTATCGGTCATGACCGCGGCCCGGTGCGTCGGCGCCGCCAGGGAGGGTCTTCGCGATGAAGAAGGGCGAGCAACCGGAACTTTCCGCAAAATGGTGGAAGGACAGCCAGCCGAAGGGCCTGAAAACCGCCGGCAAGCTGGACGACGCGCTGAAGGACTACGACGGCGCGAAGCGCAAGCTGCTCCAGGCCGGCGATGCGGAAGCGGGCGCTGCGGCGAACGGCGCGCTGGATGCGATCGAGTCCGCGGCCAAGGCCGTGAGCGCCGAGGCCGGCAAGGCCAAGAACGCGCCCGAGATGGACTGGACGGTCGATGCGCTGAAGAAGCTCGACCGCCTGATCGCCGCCGAACGCAAGTTCGTGGATGAGAACGTCGAAGATGACGACGGGATGTTCAGCGATCCCGACGTCTATCACGAATACCTGCTGAAGAGCCTGAAGCGGCTGCGCTCGGCGGGGGAGATGAACTTCGGCGTGGTGCTGGGCAAGAAGGCCGAGGACCACCGGCTTGCGGTGAACAAGGCCAAGGGCGGCAAGGGGCTCGCCGGCATGCTGGCGCGCGAGACCGGCCTGCATGCAATGACCTTCGGCGTCGCGCTCACGCCGAAAGCTGCCGGCGAGGTCGAAGCCGAGCAGAATGAAGGCGAGAGTCAGGATGACGGCGAGGGGATGGGCGACGAGCGGTCGAGCGTCCTGATCCTCCAGCTTGAAGGCCGGCAGCTTCCCGGGCTGAAGAAGAAGCTCACGAAGATGCTGAAGCGGTTCAAGCCGGTGCCGTTCAAGAGCGTGAAGCTCATGGTGGACGGCAAGGAAGTCGAGGACCTCGACGATCCGGAGGATACCGACACCGACAACTACGACGACGGCGCCCCGGTCGTCGATCTTGCCGCGCTCAAGCGGCGGCTGGCCGATCTGGCGCGCCAGGTGCAGGTCGTGCCCGATGTGGCGCGCAAGGGCGAGCTTGCCCGCATGGCGAGCCAGGCGAACGCGTTCATCACGGCGGGCAGCGGGTCGGCGGCGGAAACCGCGCTCGATGCGTTGCGCGACGCGCTGGCCGCGGGCGGCGGCGGGACGTCGGGGAATGGGACCGGCAATGGGACCAACGGCGGCGGCGACCGCGCCGGCGTCTATGCGAAATCGGGCGAGGCGTGGCTCAAGGCGCGCAGCCGGGTGGAAGCCGATATCGAGAAGCTGCGCGCCCAGTTGGTGGAAACCTACAAGGACGACGGGATCGCCGGGGAGATCGAAAGCCGGTTCCGTGCCCGGGTCGTTCCGGTGCTTGCGGCCCTGGGTGCCAACCTCCCGGCCCGGCTCGCGGCGGCGTCCGGCGCGACCGATTCCAACGCCCGCGCGGCGCAGATCAAGGAAGCGCAGGACATCCTGACGACGTGCAAGGCGTTCCTGGACAGCGAGCCGCTGATCGCCGATCTCGACGCCAATCCGTTCGTGCCGCTGACGATCCACCAGACCATGTCCGCGACTTTGGCGGCGCTGGAGAAGGTGGTGCACTGAGGCACCGCGCCCACATATGCC
The DNA here is from genome assembly GCA_019352115.1 of Pseudomonadota bacterium. Taxonomy (GTDB): domain Bacteria; phylum Pseudomonadota; class Alphaproteobacteria; order Acetobacterales; family Acetobacteraceae; genus JAJZVS01. The sequence goes on along the minus strand of JABBNW010000065.1, from coordinate 2,995 downwards.
CGCGGGGGCACGCCCCCGCGGGCAGTCCTTCACGAACGCTCAGCCCTGGAACGCCTGGACCTCCGCCAGGGTCTGCTCGATCGCCGGGCCGGCCGCCAGCAGGACGGCGGTCGGGTCCCAGGTGCCGTCCACGAACTGCCGCTGCCGCCCGGCGGCGAGGCTCACCGGGAATACCCGATCCCCGGCCGTCAAGGTCCGCTGTTCCAGATCGAGACTGAGCACCGTCTGCGGTGCGGTCCCGAGCAGATCCTGCAAGGCCGCGATCGTTTCGGCGTCCGCCTGCACGCAAGGCATGCCGACCGCGACGCAATTGCCCGCGAAAATCTCGCCGAACGATTCGCCGATGATGGCGGCGATCCCGGACCGATGCAGGCCTTGCGGCGCGTGCTCCCGCGATGAGCCGCAGCCGAAGTTCCGGTTCACCACCAGCAGCCGGGCGCCGGCGGATCTTGGGTCGTCCAGCGGATGGACCGCGCCGGCCGCCGCCGCTGCCGCCCGTGCGTCGGCGAACACATGGGCTTCCATGCCGCGGAACGTGACGGCGGTGAGGAAGCGGGCCGGCAGGATCTGGTCGGTGTCGATATCGTCGCCGCGCAGCGCAAGGCCGCGGCCGGCCACTCGCAGGATGCGGCGATCGTTCGCCTGGTTTGCCATCGATCGGTTCCCCTCTTCAGGTCCGCGCGAACAACTGGCGCGCATCGGTCACCTCGCCGGCGATCGCCGCGGCGGCCACCATCACGGGTGACATCAGCAGGGTGCGGCCGGTGGGCGAGCCCTGCCGGCCGCGGAAATTGCGGTTGGACGACGACGCACAGACCTCCCGCGCCGTCAGGCGATCGGCGTTCATGCCGCAGCAGAGCGAGCAGCCGGCGTCGCGCACCTCGAACCCGGCATCGGCGAACACGCGATCGAGGCCGGCGGCAACCATCGCCGCGCGCACCCGTTGCGACCCCGGCACCACCAGCGCCCGCACATGCGGGGCGACCCGGAAGCCGCGGTCGCGGATCTGCTCGGCGACCGCGACGAAATCGGACAGCCGCCCGTTGGTGCAGGAGCCGAGGAATGCCACGTCGATCCGGGTCCCGAGCACCGGCTGGCCAGGCCCGAAACCCATGAAGTCCAGCACGTCGTCGGTCCAGCCGTGCTCCGCCGCCGTTGCTGCGTCCGCGACATGGCCGTCGACCGGGGCCGACTGGTCGGGCGACGTGCCCCAGGTCACCATCGGCGCGATCGCGTCCCCGTCCAGCGTCACCACATCGTCATAGACGGCGTCGGCATCGGAGCGCACCTGCTCCCACGCTGCCACGGCGCGGTCCCAGGCGGCGCCGCGCGGGGCGTGATCGCGCCCGTGCAGGTACTCGTAGGTCGTCCGGTCGGGATTGACGTAGCCGCAGCGCGCGCCGGCCTCGATCGCCAGGTTGCACAGGGTCATCCGCTCCTCCATCGAGAAGCGGTCCACCACGGCGCCGGCGAATTCATAGGCGAAGCCGACGCCGCCCTTGGCGCCGAGTGCGTGGATCACGTGCAGCGCGACATCCTTCGCATAGACGCCGGGGGCCAGGCTGCCCGTGATCTCGATCCGGCGCACCTTGAGTTTTTCCATCAGCAAGGTCTGGCTCGCCAGCACGTCGCGCACCTGGGAGGTGCCGATGCCGAAGGCGATGGCGCCGAACGCACCGTGGGTGGAGGTATGGCTGTCGCCGCAGACGATCACCATGCCGGGCCGGGTCAGGCCGCGCTCCGGGCCGACGACGTGGATGATGCCGTGCTCGCCGGCGGCGGGGTCGAAATACGTCAGGCCGAAGTCCGTCATGTTGCGGCCCATGGCGGCCACCTGCCCCGCGGCCTGCTTGTCGGCGAAATCGTCGGCGCGGCCGCTGGTGGAGATGGAGTGGTCGGAACTGCCGAACGTCAGGCCCGGATGGCGCACGTGCAGGCCGCGTTCGCGCAGGGCTTCGAAGGCGGGCGGGCTGGAGACCTCGTTCAGGAGATGGAGGTCGGCCAGGAGCTGGTACTGCCCGGGGGCGACTTCCCGGACCACATGGCGGTTGAAGACCTTTTCGTACAGGGTCTGGCCCATGGCGCGTCCTTTGGTATACCGAAATCCTTGTTTCTGGGATACCACCTGGGGACGCGAGCTGCAAGACCGTCCCGGTACCCGGGCGACAGACGGAGGGTGCACATGTCGCAGATGCTGCTGATCCACGATCGGCTGCGGGAAATGATCCTCTCGCTCGACATCGGGCCGGGCGAGCGGCTGACCGAACGGTGGCTGGAGACGCAGTTCCAGGGCTCCCGCACGCCGGTGCGCGCGGCGCTGATGCGGCTGGAGGGCGCGGGGCTGGTGCAGCGCGACGGCCGCCACTGGGTCGTGGCGCCGATCGACCTCGGTGAGATCGCCGCGCTCGCCGAGTTCCGCGAACCGCTGGAGGTGACCGCGGCGCGCCTGGCCTGCGCCCGGGCGGAGGCGGCGGAGTTGGACGCGATCGAGGCGATGCTGGACGCCTGCCGCCCCGGGGTGCCGCGCGAGGCCTGGCACAAGGTGGGCACCGACTTCCACGTCGCGTTGGCGCGGCTGGCGGGGAATGCGTTCCTGGCGCGCGCGATCGAGGGGGTGATGACCCGGCTGGCGCGGCCGCGCTGGCTGGAAGTATGGACCGAGGCGTCGCGTGCGCAGGCCTGGGCGGAGCACCGGCGGATCCTGGGCTGCATCCGCCGTCGCGAGCCGGAGGCGGCGGCGCGGGAAGCGGCGGAGCACGTGCGCGATACTCGCGACCGGCTGCTGCGGTCGCTGGAGGAGGATCGGCGAGGGCTGCGCGCGCGGGGGGTCGTGCTGGTGGGGCGGTGAAGCGGGCCCGGCGGCCTTGAGATCGCAACGGGGGGTCAGTAGGGTCCGCGCCGCGCGGGACGGGTGGCCGAGCGGTTTATGGCTCCAGTCTTGAAAACTGGCGTGGGCGCAAGTCCACCGTGGGTTCGAATCCCACCCCGTCCGCCA
>JABBNW010000064.1 GCA_019352115.1 Pseudomonadota bacterium | reverse complement strand
GGACCCGACACGCCCCCCACACGCTCCGAACCAACCCCGAGGGGTCCAGGGGACTAGTCCCCTGGTGGGGGTCCAGGGGGCGAAGCCCCTTGGCCTTGCTTCCTCGATCCACCGACCATTCCGGCGCATGCCGCGAGACGCGGAACCCCGGCCTCAGGCCGTCGCTGCCGCGCGGACGCCGAGTTCGGCGGCCATGCGTTCGCGCATGAGGTATTTTTGCACCTTGCCGGTAACGGTCATCGGGAATTCGTCGACGAAGCGGATGTGGCGCGGCACCTTGTAGTGGGCGATCTGGCCGGCGCAGAACGCGGTGATGTCGGCTGCGGTCAGGGTTTCGCCGGGGCGGGTTCTGATCCAGGCGGTGATTTCCTCCCCGTATTTCGGGTCGGGCACGCCGAAGACCTGTACGTCCTGGATTTTCGGGTGGCGGTAAAGGAACTCCTCGATCTCGCGCGGATAGACGTTCTCGCCGCCGCGGATGATCATGTCCTTGATGCGGCCGACGATGTTGCAGTAGCCCTCGGCGTCGATCGTCGCCAGGTCGCCGGTGTGCATCCAGCGCGCGGGATCGATCGCCTCCGCGGTGCGCTCGGGGTCGGCCCAGTAGCCTTGCATGACCGAATAGCCGCGGGTCAGCAGCTCGCCGGGCGTGCCGCGCGGCACCACGCGGCCTTCGGTATCGACGATTTTCACCTCGATATGCGGGTGGATGCGCCCGACGGTGGCGACGCGGCGGTCCAGCGGGTCGTCGGTGGTGGTCTGGAAGCTCACCGGGCTCGTTTCGGTCATGCCGTAGGCGATGGTGATTTCCGACAGATGCATCTGCGCCACCGCGCGGCGCATCACCTCGATCGGGCAGGGGGAGCCCGCCATGATGCCGGTGCGCAGGGACGACAGGTCGAAGGTCGCGAACTCCGGGTGGTCCATCTCGGCGATGAACATGGTGGGTACGCCGTGCAGGCCGGTGCAGCGTTCTTCCGCGACGGTGCGCAGGGTTGCCAGCGGGTCGAAGCCCTCGCCGGGATAGACGATCGCCGCGCCGTGCGTGGTGGCGGCGAGGTTGCCGAGCACCATGCCGAAACAATGATACAGCGGCACCGGAATGCAGAGCCGGTCCTGCTCGGTCAGCTTCATCGCCGCGCCGATGAAGAAGCCGTTGTTGAGGATGTTGTGGTGGGTCAGGGTGGCGCCCTTGGGTGCGCCGGTGGTGCCGGAGGTGAACTGGATGTTGATCGGATCGTCGAACTGTAGCCCGGCCCCGATCGCGGCCAGCCGTGCGTGGTGCGAGGCGTCGGCGAGCCCCGCCACCGCGGCGAAGCCGATCATCCCGGCCGCCGCCGGCCCGCCGATCTGAATGACGATCTCAAGCGTCGGCAGCCTGGCCGCGGTCAGGCGCCCCGGCAGCGCGTGCGCCAGCTCCGGCGCCAGGCTGGCCAGCATGCCCACGTAATCCGACGTCTTGAAGCGGGTTGCGGTGATCAGCGCCCGGCAGCCGACCTTGTTCAACGCATAGTCGAGCTCGGTCAGCCGATAGGCCGGATTGATGTTCACCAGGATCAGCCCCGCCTTGGCGGTGGCGAACTGGGTGATGAGCCATTCGGCGTTGTTGGGCGACCAGATGCCGATCCGATCGCCCGGCCGCAGGCCGAGCGCCAGCAACCCGGCGGCGAACGCATCGATCCGCGCGCCAAGCTCGCGATACGACCAGCGCACCCCTTGCGGCGGGACGATGAGGCCGGGCCGATCGCCCCAGCGGGCGACCGTGCGGTTGAAATTGGCCGCGATGGTCTCGCCGAGCAGCGGGATGTCGCTCGCCCCGTGCACGTAACTTCCCATGGAGAGTCCGTCTGGACTCTGGCTCTCCGGTGGGCTGCCGCCCTGCGGGCGCAGCACGGGTTCGGTCATGGAAGGATCCCCCTGGCAGAATTGGCGCGACGGGTCGCGGCCGCGCAGGACCCGAACCTACCGTGAAATCGGGGCGGCGGGCAGACGGCGGTGGCCTGCTGTCGCTGCGAAGGGCAACAAACGTAAGGGGCGGGACCTACGACCGCACCGGGGCGCGCGCGGCGTCCGCGGCCATCGCCCGGCGTCGACCCGCCGCACGCACCGCACCCGCCCGCGCGGCGGCCGGCACGGCGGCCGGCGCCGGCAGCGCCGCCAGCACCGGCCGGCACAGCCGATACACCGCCCCCGGGTCGATGCCGTGCAGGCATGCGAGCGCGCGCGGACAGTCCTCCTCCCGATTGAGGTAGCAGGGCGCGCAGGACATGCCGCGCGCGATCGCCACCGCGTCCGGACCCAGCGGCCCCCATTCCGCGGGATCGACGGTGCCGGAATGGATGCCCACCGTCGGCACCCCGAGCGCCGCGGCGATATGCTTGGGCCCGCTGTCGTTGCCGATGAACAACGCGCAGCGCGCCAGCAGCCCCGGCAGCTCGGCGAGTGCCAGCCGACCCGCCACCGAGCCGAGCCGCTCCGGCGCCGCGATCTCGCGTTCCAGCCTGGCGGCGGTTGCGGCCTCGTCGGGGCCGCCGATCAGCAGCACGTTCACCGGATGGCGGTCCAGGAGCAGCGCGACCAGAGCGATGAAATCCGCTTCCGGCCATTGTTTCATCACGTTGCCGGCGCCCGGGTGGACGCAGACCACCGGGCGGGCGAACAGCGCGCCGAGCGCGGTCGGCAGCGGCGCGGCAGCGGCCGGGCGGAGCGGCGTGGCGGCCGTGGCCTCGCCCGCTGCCGCCACCGCGTCCACCAGGCGCAGCAGGTCCTCGGTGATGTGCTGGCGCTTGGGGTGCAGGGCGCGGTCGCCTTCCCATTCGAGGGCGATGTCGAGCCAGGGGAACTGGCCCAGGTGGTCGAACCCGGCCAGCACCGGCGCGCCGGCGCAGCGCAGCAGCTCGCGGGTATCGAGGTGCTTGCGCAAATCGACCGCGAGGTCGAACCGGTACGGTTCCAGCCGCGCGCGCAGCGCGTCGAGCTCGGCCGGATCGAGCGCGATGCGTCCGAGCGCCGAGCGGGCGTGGAAGAACGCGAACGGGATGACCTCGGCGATCGCCGGTTCCAGCGCGGCGAGGCTTGCAGCGGCGGGGCTTGCCAGCACGTGAATGGCGGCGTCGGGGAAGCTGGATTTCAGCCGCCGGATCGCCGGCAGGGCAGTGACGAAATCGCCGATGTGGTCGACCTTCACCACCAGGATGCGCCGGATCTCCGCGCGCGCGAAGCGGGGGCCGCCGCCGTGCAGTGCGCGCAGCGGCTCGTCGTTCGGCCGGCAGTCGTCGTGGTCGGTGGAGAGATTCGGGTTATGGAACGGATCGCCGAGCGCGAAGCGCAGCCGCCAGCGCCGTTCGAACCCCGCGAGGTCGTAGGTCTCCGGCAGGCTGCCGCGGCTTGCGAGTTCGTGGTGGGTCAGGGTGGCGTGCGGGGTGTAGACCACGCGCCGCCCTGCTTCGGCGGTGCGCAGGCAGAAGTCCAGGTCGTTGTTGATGATATCGTGCGCTTCATCGAAGCCGCCGAGCGCGTCGAAATGCGCCCGCCGCATCAGCATGCAGGCACCGGTGACCGCGCTTGCTTCGCGCTCGGTCTGCGCCAGGCCGAAATAGCCCGGGTCGTCGGCGGCGGCGAAGCGGAAGGTGTGCCGGCCGGTGCCGGTGCCGGCCAGGAACATGCCCGCGTGCTGCACCGTGCGATCCGGGTAGAGCAGCCGCGCGCCGACCACGCCTATGTCCGGATCGGCGGCATGTTCCAGCATGGCGTCGAGCCAGTCGTCCTGCTCCACCTCGATGTCGTCGTTCAGGAACAGCAGGTATTCGCCGCGGGCCGCCGCCGCGGCCAGGTTGTTGAAGCGCGACCAGTTGAACGCCGCCGGCGCGGCCAGCACGCGATCGGCGTTGGCATGCACGAAGTCGCGCTGTGCGGCGCGGCCGTCCGGTATGTTCTCGATGCAGACGATCTCGAAATTGCGGTGGCTGGTGCGCTCGCGCAGGCTCCGGATGCAGGTCTCCACGTAGCGCCCGGCGCCGTTGGTGGGGATGATGATGGAGACGAGCGCGTCCGGCGGTGCCGCGCGCCGCAGCCGCCAGGTGCCCGGCACCCGGCCGGCGTACACCTCGCCGGCGATGCCCCGTCGCACGGCCGCCGCGGCCAGCGCGGCGCGTTCCGCTGCCGGGTCGTCGAGCGCGGCGGACCCGCGCCGGCACAGAAGTTTCGGCAGGTGGCGCACGGCGGCCGCGTGTTCGGTGCAGCGCAGGACCAGATCGTATTCGCCGCCCGCGAGCAGGCCGCGCGCCGTGGCGCCGGACCGGTGCAGCAATCCGGCGGCGGCGAACCAGGGATGGCCGATATAATTGGTGGCGAGCAGCAGGGTCGGCGCGAAGTCGGGTTTGAAGAACGGCTCCCGCTCGTGGCTGACCGGGCTCGGCCGCGCCTCGTCGGCGTAGAGGAAGTCGGCGTCCGGATCGAGCGCGGCGGCGAGCGCGATCTCCGCGAGTGCCGCGGCATCGAGCGCGTCGCCGGCGGCAAGTACGCCGCAGAACAGGCGGTCCGCCGCGGGTCCGGGCGGCCAGGGCGCGGCACCGGCCGGCGCGGCTGCGTTCAGCACGCCGATCTGCGCGCCGTGCCCGGCCGCGACGAGCCAGCGGCGCAGCGCCGCCGCCGCCGGCGCATCGGCGGCCAGCAGGTCGGCCCGCCAGTCCAGCCCGTGCTGCGCCGCGAGACTGGCGAGGGTGGCCGTCAGCGGCGCCGGCGCGTCGGCATCGGCCCCGCGGATCAGCAGCCGGAAGCTCGGCCGGGCGGCCAGGCGATCGAGCGCGCGGGTGAGTGCCGCGGCCTCCCCATGGGCGATCCGCCGGCGGATGGTGGCATTTTCCTCGGCGGCGTCGCTGCGCTGCACGGTCACGCCGAAGCCTTCCGTCAGGCTGGTGCCGTCCTCCGCGCGCAGCACCAGTTCGATCCGGTGTGGCCCGTTGCGCAGCAGGCGCGGCGGGCAGTGGAAGGCGAAGCCGCTGCGGAGCGCGCCCGGCCAGTCGGGCATCGCCCGTTCCACGTCCTGGCGCGCCAGGCCGTAATGCGCCTCGCCCAGCCGCTGGCCGTCGAGATAGACGGCGATCGCTGCGAGGCCGGAGCGGGCGACCGCCCAGCCCTCGATCGTCAGGCGGGTGCTGACGGGTTCGACCATGGCGCCGTCGGCGATCGCCGGCCGGTCGATCTCCAGCCGGAAGCGGGTGGGGTCGGCCGCGGCGGCGGCGACCACCGCCCGCGCAACCCGCTCGGGCTCCAGCTGGGTTTCGGCCTCGTCGCCGAGGCTGTTGCGCACGAGCACGCCGATGCGGCAGGCCGGCGGCAGCGGCAGCGGCAACCGGGCGGTGAAGGCGAAGCCGGCGAACCGCGCCATCGGCACGGTCAGGAAGGCGTCCGCGACGTCGGGCCTGGCGAGTCCGGTCTCCGCCTCGCCCAGGACCGCGCCGTCGAGCGAGACGCGCACGCTGTCGACGCCGACCGCCGCGACCGCCCAGCCGGAGATCGCGAGCGTGCCGTCTTCGCGCAGGTCGGCGATGTCGCAGAACATCTGGATGCGCCGCCGCTCCTCGGCGACCGAAGGCTCTGGGGGCGGCGTCGGCGGTGCTGACGCAGGAGCGATGACCTCCGGCTCCGCCGCGCGCGCGGCCTCCGCGGGCAGGTTGAGCTGCGCCGGCCGCTCGAGCGGGACCAGCATGCGGAGCGCGGCGCCGTCGGCGCTGACGGCATGGACCAGGAGCGTCGTGGCGCTTGCGGCCGCGAAACCGAGCGGCAGCGCGAGCAGGAAGCCGGCGCGTGCGGCATTGGGGTAGTCCGCGCAGACCCCGGTCAGGTCGTTGCGAGGCCGGCCGAGCAGCGCCGCGCCGACCCGCTCCCCGTCCAGGATCACCTGCACGGCGATCAGCGGGGCATTGCTGACGGCCCAGCCGCTGACCACGAGATTGCCGGTCGGGTCGAGCGCGGCCCGTTCGACGAAGGCAAGGATCGGCGGCGCCGGCGCTTCGCCGCCGTCGGTCCAGGCCGGACCGGAGTCCAACCAGCCACCGCCGCCTGTGGGGTCGCGCCGGGCGGTGAAGTCGCTGCTGTGGACGGCGCCCTCGGCGGTGCGTACCGCCAGGGTGAAGTCCCAGCCCAGCGGCGCGTCGGCGGCCGGGCGTGCGATCGTGAAGGAGAAGCCGCGGGTGACCGGCGCCGCCGGATCGGACGCGGGCGGCTCCGGCGGGTATTCGATATCTCCGAGCACGATCCCGGCTTGCGCGACGCTCATGGCCTCGATCGGCGCGGCGGCGATGGTTCGGCCCCACAGGACGGCATAATGGCGTCCGTAGAGCAGGCCGCCGGTGAACTCCGGCGCGACTTCGATCCGGGTCGGCGCGGTCGCGGCGGGGATCGGTGCTTCGAACGGAGGGCGAAGGGCCGGGTCGGCGGCGCGGGGCGCCCGTTGTTGGCGGCGGCGTCCGCTCATCGGCGCCAGCCGCCCGCAACGCCGCGGTGCGGGGGACGCGCGGGCAGGGTATCGGACCGGATGCGACCCCGCGGAGGCCGCCGGATCACAGCCGGAACGGGCGGCGCCCCTCGCGGTAGCCGCTTTCCTCGAAATGCGCCTGCGCCGATGCCACGGTGCCGGCGTGGACCCCCTCGGCGACGTCTGGATTCTGCTCGAGGTACCATTGCTCGTCCACGGTGATCGGAAACGGGAGGCGCCCTTCCAGGTAGCCGTCGCCCGCGAAATGCTCCCGCGCCGAAGGAACCACGCCACGGCCGATCGCGCCAGCGACGTCGTCGTTACGCTCCAAATACCAGATCTCGTCCACCTCGATCGCGGAGACGAGGGATTTTATCAATCGGACGAATTCGTCATAAGACAAGCTCACCCGCAACTGCCCGCGCACGGTGGATATTTCGACCGCACGCCGCACCGTCTCGAACGGCGGGACGTATTTCACGAACGGTACCCTCCGCGGAGCGCTGTTGCCCGGCCGGATTTCATTTTCGATCCCCAGTGTCCTCATATCACCGTGAATAGCGCCGTAACGTCAAGAGGTGTTTGCAGGTGGCATGAGGGGAAGACAGCCGATGCCGAGGCGTGCTAGGGCTCTGTCATGAAAAGATGATTCAGCCTGGATCACAGTAGGAGCTTGTTTTGGCGGGCCGATTCAGCGACACCCCGCAGCAGGCGTCGGCATCGTACCACCAGCCCCCGCACCGAGCGCACGGCGCCGCAACCGTCGCCGCCGCTGGTTTGCGATCTGACAACCCCTGCGTGTCGCGCGGCCCGCACCGCGCGGCGCGCCGATAGCAGGTTTCGGGACCACCGCGCGCATGGACGAACCGAGCGATCTTCAGCCCTCCCCGGCCCCCTCCGATGCGGCCCCCTCGGATGCAGCGCTGGGGCGGATCGTGCACGGCTTCGCGGGGGTGCGGGTGCTGGTGGTCGGCGACCTGATCCTGGATCGATACGTTACCGGCCAGGCCGGACGGTTGTCGCCGGAAGCGCCGATCCCGGTGCTGCGTCCCACCGCCACCCGCGCCGTCGCCGGCGGCGCCGCCAATGTCGCCGCCAATATCGCCGAACTGGGCGGCCGGGCGGTGCTGATCGGGCTCGTCGGCCGGGACCAGGGCGCGGCCGAGCTGCATCGGCTGCTCGCCGCCTGCCCGTCCATCCGCGCCGTGCTGGTGGAAGCGCCCGGACGCCCCACGACCACCAAGACCCGCTTCATGTCGGGCGCGCACCAGTTGCTCCGCCTCGACGAGGAAACGACCGATCCGGCCGATCCCGCCGCCGTGGCGTCCCTGTGCGCCGCCTGCGACGCGGCGATGGCGGAGGTCGCTGTGGTGGTGCTGTCGGACTACGCCAAGGGCGTACTCGCGGGGCCGGTGCTCGATCATGTGCTTGCCGCCGCCGCCGCTGCCGGGCGGCCGGTCATCGCCGATCCCAAGCGCGCCGATTTCGCCGCCTATCGCGGTGCGACGGTGCTCACCCCGAACGAGGCCGAACTCCGCGCCGCTGACGCCAGCCCGTTGCCCGACACCGCGGCGGTCGAGGCGGCGGCGGCGCGCGCGCTGCGCCTCACCGGCGGCCAGGCGGTGCTGGTCACCCGCTCGGAAAAGGGCATCGCGCTGATCCGCGCGGGGGCCGTGCCGCTGCATCTGTCGGCGCGCGCGCGCGAGGTCGCCGACGTCTCCGGCGCCGGGGATACGGTGGTGGCTGCGCTCGCCGTCGCGCTCGCCGCCGGCGCCGGGCTCGACGACGCGGCGCGGCTTGCCAACATCACCGCCGGGCTGTCGGTCGCCAAGCAGGGCACCGCCACCGTTTCGGCGCACGAACTGCTGGGCGCGCTGCACCTGGAGGAACTGCTGGCGAGCGAGGAGAAGATCGTCACCGCGCCGGAGGCCGCGGCGCGTGTCGCCGCCTGGCACGCGCGCGGGCTGCGGGTGGGCTTCGCCAACGGCTGCTTCGACCTGATCCATCCCGGCCACGTCCACCTGCTGCGCGCCGCCCGCGCCGCCTGCGACCGGCTGGTGGTGGCGCTGAACAGCGACGCCTCGGTGGCCCGCCTCAAGGGACCCACGCGGCCGGTGCAGTCGGAGGCCGCGCGCAGCACCGTGATGGCCTCGCTCGCCCCGGTCGATCTGGTGACCTTGTTCGAGGAGGACACGCCGCTCGACCTGATCCGTCTGCTGCGGCCGGACGTGCTGGTGAAGGGGGCGGATTACCGGATCGACCAGGTGGTCGGCGGCGACCTGGTCGCCGGCTGGGGCGGCAAGGTGCTGCTGGTGGACCTGCGCCAGGGCCACAGCACCAGCGCCACCATCCGACGCATGGCGGTGGGCGGCTGAGAGTTTGTGAAAGAATGCCCGTCGGCCGCCAAAATTGCCCGAAAAGACGAGCATTTTCAACGGGCATTCTTTCACAAGTTCGATTGCTTTTTACGCTCTGAGGCACCGGCTGTCGTCTTGCCGTTCTCTCTTCCGATCGGGCCGCAATCCGGGTACCGTGACGGCCGGCGGGGACGGATCTTCCGCCCGACGGGACAGGTCGGTTCTTGCAGGAAAGAATCGAAGAATCTCCGTCCGCGCGAACGAGGGCCGGCATGACGATCACCGTCTATGGCTTCGGCATGAGCGGCAATTGCTGGAAGGTCGCGACCATTCTGCGCCTCACCGGCCGTGCCTTCAGCTGGATCGAAACCGATTCCAATGCCGGGCAAACCCGCACGCCCGAATTCCTGGCCCTCAATCCCAACGCCAAGGTGCCGGCCGTGGTGCTGGAGGACGGCACCGTCATCACCGAAAGCGGCGCGATCCTGCTGCATTTCGCCGAATCCACCCCCTGGCTGCCGGCCCCGGGCCTGGCGCGCACGCGGGTGTTGGAATGGCTGTTCTTCGAGCAGTATAGCCACGAACCCGCGATCGCGGTGGCCCGCAACATCATCACCTATCTGAAGCAGAAACCGGCGCAGGCGGAGCGCCTCCGCCAGTGCTGGGAGCGCGGCGCCCAGGCGCTCGACGTGATGGAACGCCGACTGGCCGCGCACGACTTCCTTACCGATGCCGGCCCCACCGTCGCCGACGTCGCCCTTGTGGCCTATACCCAGGCGGCGGATGAGGGCGAGTTCGACCTCGCGAGATGGCCCGGCGTCCGCGCCTGGGTCGCGCGGGTGCTTGCGTTGCCGGGCTTCACGCCGTTGCCGAAACCCGCCTGACGCCGCGGCGCGCCGGTCAGGTCAGGCCAGGTCAGGCGCGGCGCTGCCACGGCCCCGCGCCGGCGTCCAAGCCGCGACACCACCGGCCGCCGCGCGGCTTTGACAGTCGCGGCGCCGCTTCGCAGACTGCCGGCTGTCCCGCCACCGGAGGAGCCGCCGCCGCATGGATCAGAGCCTGCGCCCCATCGCCACACTTGGTTTCATCGGCCTCGGCGTGATGGGCGAGCCGATGTGCGGCCATCTGGCGCGCCGCTTCGACTGCCCGGTGTTGGCGCATGATCGGCGCGGCGAGCCGCTGAACCGCCTCGCTGCGGCCGGCGTAACCGCCGCGCCGGCCGCCGAGATCGCCCGCCGCGCCGACCTGATCCTGCTCTCCCTGCCGGACGGGCGCGCGGTGGACGCGGTGCTGGCGGAAATCGAGCCGCATCTGACGGCCGGCCAGTGCGTGGTCGATACCAGCACCTCCCCGGTCGCGGCCACCCGCGCGATCGGCGCCCGGCTGGCCGCGCGCGGCATCGGTTTCGCCGACGCGCCGGTGGCGCGCACGCGGGAGGCCGCGGCCCGCGGCGAGCTGTCGATCATGGTCGGCGCCGCGGATGCCGTGTTCGCCCATATCCGTCCGGTGCTGGAGACGATGGGCACGGACGTCACCCACTGCGGCCCCGTCGGCACCGGCCAGGTGGTCAAGATCCTGAACAACATGCTGGTGTTCCAGAACACTGCGGCGCTGGCCGAGGCGATCGCGCTCGGCCGCCGCAACGGCGTGCCGCCGGAGCTGCTGTTGCCGACGATCGCGAAGGGCTCGGGCGACAGTTTCGTACTGGGCAGCCACGGCATGAAGGCCATGGTCCCGCGCGTGTTCCCCGAACGCGCCTTCTCCACCCGCTACGCGATGAAGGACCTGTCCTATGCGCTGGAGCTGGCGCGGGAAGCCGGCATCGCCGTTCCCGGCGCCGAACTGACGATGCAACGGCTGCGCGCCGCGGAGGCGGCCGGGCACGGCGATGCCTACCATCCCGTCGTGCTGGACGTCATCGATCCGCCATGAGCGGGTTTCCCGCCGCCGCGGCATGGCGCGCGGCGTGCGCGTCCGACTCCGTCCTGGCCGTCTGGGCCGGGGACTGGTCCTGCGCCTTCGCCGTCGCTGCTGGCACGACCGAGGTCCGCTTCGCCTTCATCGGCGGCGTTTCCACCATCGCCGCCGACACCGGACCGCAGGCGATCCTGCGCGCGCCCGCCGAGGCATGGGCGAACTTCCTCCAGCCGGTGCCGCCGCGCCACCACCATAATTTCTTCGCCATGCTTGCGCGTGTGCCGGGCACCAGCGTGGACGGCGATCTTCTGGCCTTCTACCGCCATGCCCATGTGATCCGACGGGTGCTGGAGATCGGCCGCTGGCTGGCCTGCGGCCATGCCGCCCCTGCGCCCGTCTCCGCCCACCCCGCCGGTCCGCCGCCGCCGGTGCCCGCGGCGACCGGCGGCTACGTGCCGGTCGATGTGGAGGGGGTCCGCTACCCGATCCATTTCGAGCAGTCCGGCGCCGGGCAGGACATCCTCTGCCTGCACACCGCCGGCGCCGACGGGCGGCAATTCCATGGGTTGATGGCCGATCCGCGGCTGACGGAGACGCACCGCCTGATCGCCTTCGACCTGCCCTGGCACGGCGGATCGCCGCCGCCGCCGGGGGCTGTGCCGGGCTCCTGGCGGCTCGACACCGCGCTTTATGTCGCGCTCATCATGGGTTTCGTCGCGCGGGCGGGCCTGCGCCGGCCGATCGTGCTGGGCGCGTCGATGTCGGGCGAAATCTGCCTGGAGCTAGCGCTGCGCCATCCGGACGCGTTCGCCGGCATCATCGCCTGCGAAGCCTGCGAGAAGGTCGAGGGTCGCTTCACCGCCTGGCCCTCGCATCCCGAGATCAACCAGGGATATTTCATTCCCGAATGGATCCATGGACTTACGGCGCCGCAGAGTCCGGCCGCGTGCGTGGCCGCGATCGATTGGCACTACGCGCAGGGCGGGCCGGGCGTGTTCACCGGCGACCTTGCTTTCTACGCCGACGACTGGGACGCGCGGGACCGGGTGCATCGGATCGACGGCTCTCGCGCCGGGCTTTATATGCTGACCGGCGCCTACGATTATTCCTGCACCACCGAGATGTCGGCCGCCACGGCGGCGAAAATTCCGGGTGCCGTGTTTCGCGAAATGCCGGGGATCGGCCACTTCCCGTTTGCCGAGAACCCCGGGCTGTTCGCCGGCTATCTGATTCCGATCCTCAACGAACTGGAGAAACGCCGCAATGTCGACCCTCACGCTTGATCAGGCGCAGACGATCGTAACGGCCGCGCTGCGCTACGGGCGCGCTGAAAACCTCCAGCCGCTGGCTGTGGTCGTACTGGACGCGCGGGGCGTGATGAAGGCCTTCGCCGCCGAGGACGGCACCAGCCTGCGGCGCGAGGAGATCGCCCGCGGCAAGGCGCACGGGGCGCTGTCGTTCGGGATCGGCTCGCGCGCGCTGGCGAAGCGGGCCATCGATACGCCGCAGTTCATTGCCGCCGTGACGCATGCGGTGGGCGGCTCCCTGGTGCCTGTGCCCGGCGGCGTGCTGATCCGCGCCGACGACCACGCCATCATCGGTGCCGTGGGTATCTCCGGCGACAAATCGGACAATGACGAGGCAGCTGGCCTGGCGGGGATCGAAGCTGCCGGCCTGGTCGCCGACCCGGGCTGAGCGCGACCTGCTGGATTTCTGGCCGGGACGATCACCAGCCGTAGTCATTTTGCCGATCTAGGCTTGCTGTCGGCGCAACCCTTCCCGTCAAGGCCGGCTCAAGGGGGGCGATGACGGGGAGGCCTCGACGCCGGCCGCCTGAAATGCGGAACGTCCCGCTGAGCGTTCGTGTAGCAATGCCCGCACGCCGGCCCGGCTATGGGCGCAGGACCGCGGCGGCGGGACGATAAACATAGAGCGCGGCGGCCTCGCCGGCATAAGCGTAGACGGCGTGGGTGATCGGATCGACCGTGCCGGTGTGGGTCGCGCCGACCCCGGTCGACACGACGCCAAGACGTCGCATGGTCCGGGCGTCGTAGACGTCGAACCCCTTGGCGCCGCCTTCGAACGCATAGACGAGGCCGAGCTTCGGATCGAAGGTGACCTGGTCGATGCTGCCCTCGGCCGGCAGGCGGCGGACGACGGCCAAGGTATCGGCGTTCAGTACCAGAACGGCATGATCCGTGGTGCCGACCCAGAGCCGGTTGGTCTGCGTGTCGTAGATCTGCCCTTTGGCGCCGCCGTGCCGGCGGACCGGAATGGGCAGGGGGACCGCGCGGATGAGTTTCCCGGTTCTGGTGCTGATGGCGTCTTCCGTCGCATCGTCCGGGATGTAGAGCGTGGCCTTTGCCGGCACCAGGACGCCGATATCCGGGCCGGCTTTCGGATGCGCCGGGGCGAGGGGGATTTTCCCCGCGAATCTCGGCACGGCGCCGGTGCGGTAGATGCCCACCCAGTTGTCGTCATCCATGGCGATGAACAATCGCTGCATCCCGGGGTCGACCCAGATGCCGTCCGGGGAGGTGCCGACGGTGCTGATCCGTCCCACGATCTTCCAGCTTCGCTTGGAGATGACGACGATCCGGTTGGGCTTTCCCGGGCCGCCGGCGTCGGTCCAGTAGATATGGTGCCTGCCGAAGGCCATGCCGTTCGGTGCGGCGATGCTGCGGTACGTATGCACCACCTTGCCCGTCCGCGTGTCCACGACGGCGGCGCCGTCGCTGAGCGATACATAGGTGTCGCCGGTGGCGGGGTCGTAGCGTACGAGGTCGCCATGGCCCGGCTTCGCCGGCAGTGCGATCTTGTCGATCAGGGTGAACGGCGCCTGCAAGGTAACCGGCGTTGGCAAGGCGACCGGCGCTGGCACAGGACCCGATGAGAGCGTGGCGGCCGCGGCCGAGCCGGCCAGGATCGCGCCCACGAAAAGGACAGCCGCCATACATGCGGGACGAGACAAGGATTAGCCTCCTTCCTGGAGAGCACCCGCGCACGGGTCGCCGCCGATCGTAGCGGAGACCGCGCGACGGGACGGTGACAGTTACGCGGCCCGGTCCCGGAGCCGGTGCCCTGCACCGGGACGGCACCGCAGCAGCGGGCCGGCGGGACCGCGCGTGGCCAGGTTTCAGACCGGCGTTGGATCCTCGGCGGCGACCGTGCTCGCCCCCGGCCCGAGGGCGCGCTGCATGTACACGACGTCCAGCCAGCGGCCGAACTTCAGCCCCGACGCGCGCAGGGTGCCGGTATGGTGGAAGCCCAGGCTCGCGTGCAGCCCGATGGAGCCCGCGTTCTCGGTGTCGCCGATCACCGCGATCATCTGGCGGAAGCCCGCCGCGGCCGTGACGTCCAGCAAGGCCGCGACCAGCGCCTTGCCGACGCCCTGGCCACGCTGGTCCTCGCGGATATAGACGCTGTTCTCCAGGGTGAAGCGATAGGCGCTGCGGTCGCGGAACTGGGTCGCATAGGCATAGCCGAGGACGCCCGAGGCGTCCGCCGAAACCAGCCACGGCCAGCCACGATCGCGCACGTGCTGGAAGCGCGCCGCCATTTCTTCCACCGACGGCGGCACTTCCTCGAACGTGCCGGTGCCGGTCAGCACGTGGTGCGCGTAGATCGACTGCAGTTCCGGCACATCGGCAGCGGTTGCGGGACGGATCGACATGGGCTCTCCTGCAGCGCGATGCGGTCGGCTGGACCATAGGGAAGGGTTCGGGGCTTCGGCGGTGCGGCAGGCGGATTTTCGCGGCCCCGCTGCCGGCTGGCAAGGCCCCCGGGTCTGGTCCCTGGGCGCCCGGTCCTTGGGCCTGGACCTTGGGCTTGGTCCCTGGGCGCAGTCCCCGGGGCTACGGCCCGCGGGCGCAACGTCGCGAAGCCGCCGGATCTCCTCAAACCGGCAGGCCGAGGGCCGACGCGGCGTCGCAGGCGAACGCGAGCAGCGCGCGGTCGCGCCCGGGGCCGGCCACGAGCGACAGCCCGATCGGAGCGCCGTGCACCAGCCCGGCCGGCAAGGTCACTTCGGGGAGGCCGCAAAATCCGGCGATCGCCGTCACCCCGATCGTGGCCTGGCGGACCGCTTCCTGCTCCGCGCGCGCGACGCTCAGCAGCGGCGCAGCGCAGGGGCTGGTCGGATAGACCATGATCGCCCCGCCGGCGAGCAGCGGCAGGACTCGCGCCTGCAGTGCCCGGCGGAAGGTCCGTCCGCGCGCGGCATCCGCCGGATCGATCGCCCGTGCGGCGGCGAAGCGTTCGCCGATCCCGGGCCCGAACTGCGGCTGCGTCGCTGCCACCCAGTCGCCCAGGGTGGCCCAGGCTTCCTCGGCCTGCACGGCGCGGACGCGGTCGAAGACGCTGTCGATTCCCTCCGGCACCAGCCGCACGCCGACGGCGCGCCCGCGCAAATGCTCCAGCCGTTCGAGCTTGGGGCGCAAGGCTTCCGCCACGTCCGGCTGGGCGTTCATCCAGGCATCCTCGATACGCAGCAGCGGGCCGGCGAGTTCGCTCTGGCAGCCGCCCAGCACCACTTCGCCGACGCTGGCGAGCAGGGCCGCGCCCCGGGCGAACCAGCCCGCGGTATCCAGGCTCGGCGCCAGGCCGCGCGCACCGGCGAGGCTGATCGCGCCGAAGCTCGGTCGGATGCCATACAGGCCGCAGTAGCTCGCGGGGATGCGGACCGAGCCGCCGGTGTCCGATCCCAGCGCGAAATCCACCAGGCCGGCGGCGACGGCGGCGGCGGACCCGCAGCTCGATCCGCCGGGGAAGCGATCGGGGGCGGCGGGGTTCAGCGGCGTGCCCAGCCAGACGTTCTCCCCGGTGAGGCCGAAGGCGAGTTCCATCGTTTTGGTCTTGCCGGCCAGGGCCGCCCCGGCCTGAAGCAACGCGGTCACCACCGGTGCGGTCGCGACAGCGGGCGGATGGGTGCGCGCCCAGTCCGGATGGCCGTAGCCGGTGACGATGCCGGCCACGTCGAACAGATCCTTCACCGCGAAGGAGAGACCGGACAGCCGCCCCGAGCCGAGCGGGGCCAGCGTGGTTCGCGGGCCGGGGAGGAAGGCGCCGATGGGGTCGTCGCTGGTCTGGGTCATGCGGAGCCGATCGGGTGAGACGATGCGGGGCTGTCGTCGGGTCCATCGGCCGCGCTGAGGCCGGCAACGGGCGCCGGTTCCACGAGAGGCAGCGTACGGGAGGCAGGGCCCAGCGAGACGCGGGATACACAGATACGAAAATCCTTTCCGGGACGCCACGGCCATGCGATACGCGGACGGACGTACAGGCGCTCGGGCGGCATGCCCCGGCGGGTGCCGGGACAAGACGGAGCACACCGCCCTTCGCCGTGTCTTTCGCGACTGGGAATGCCCGTGCGCAGGACCGTTCCGTGTGGGTATGGCCCGCTGAGGGTCGCCTGTCGGTTATGGCTTGGGGGATCTTGCGCGAGATGTGCCGCCGGCTTGCCGATGGCTCGGGGTCGGGCGTAGCCCGGGTTGGGGACGACAGACCCTGCGCGGTCGGTGCCGCTCCGGTTGGTTGGGCTCGGCCGCTGGCGGCTGCTGGCCCCGGGTGCCGTGAAGGAATCAGACGTGGATATCAACGACGCACTTGCTTCTGACCCCGAACGGCAACGTCGGCTCGGTGGCGGCCAGATGGCCGACGTGCCGATCCGGGACCCCGGACCGCGCGGTCGCGCCGCCGCAGACGAGGCGCTCAGCCCGCGCATTCGCGCGATCATCATGGCCGGCCGCTATTACGGCATGGAACTCGACCCCGGCGAGTTCCGCAACGTCGAAGGCGCCGCCGCGCCCACCGCCGCCTCGCTGTCGTCATGGGCGCAGGGCGCGGGGATGTGGTCGCGCGCCGTGCGGCTGAATTTCCGCCACCTGCTCAAGCTGCACGACAGCGGCCCCACCGTGCTGCTGTTCGCCGACGGCGGCGCCGGGCTGCTCACCGGCGCCAACACGGATGAGAAGGTGGTCTTCATCCGCGACCCGATGGCCCCCGAAGGCGAAGCCGCGGTGCCGGTCGACGAATTGCGCCTGAGCCAACTCTGGTCGGGCGAAGCCATCCTCCTGCGCGCCAACCGCGGCCGGCAGGAAGCCGAGGCGCCGTTCTCGCTGCGCTGGCTGGTGGGCATCGTGCTGCGCGAAAAGAGCAGCCTGCGCGACATCGGCATCGCCTCCTTCACGCTCAGCCTGCTGACGATCTTCCCGCCCTTCCTGGTGATGACGGTCACCGACAAGGT
Organism: Pseudomonadota bacterium; assembly: GCA_019352115.1. Taxonomy (GTDB): domain Bacteria; phylum Pseudomonadota; class Alphaproteobacteria; order Acetobacterales; family Acetobacteraceae; genus JAJZVS01. The sequence continues at coordinate 3,133 of JABBNW010000064.1, read as the reverse complement.
GCTGACCTACCACAGCTACTCGACCCTGATCCTGATGACCGTGCTGATGGTCATCTTCATCGCCTACGACACCTTCATCGGCCACGCGCGGCGGATCATCGTGCTGATCGTGGGCGTGCGGATCGACGCCAGGCTCAATCTGCACGTGTTCAATCGGCTGGTGCGCCTCTCGCTCGATTATTTCGAGACCCATCCTGCTGGCGAGACGATGTACAAAGTGAGCCAGATCCACCGGGTGCGGGAGTTCATGACCGGCAAGCTGCTCAGCACCTTCCTCGACCTGATCACGCTGTGCGTGCTGCTGCCGTTCCTGTTCTTCCTCAATGCCACCCTGGCCTGGATCGTGGTCGCCTGCTCGACCCTCCTGACCTTGATCATCCTCGCCTTCCTCAAGCCGATGCGGGTGCTGCTGCGCCGGGTGATTGCCGCCGACACCGCCAAGCAGTCGGCCCTGGGGGAGACGGTGTTCGGCATCAAGACCGTGAAGGCGTTGGCGCTCGAGCCGCAGCGCAAGGCGCTGTGGGACTCGCGGGTCGCGGAATCCGGCCATGCCCGCCTTGCCTTCGGTCGGTTGGCCAACTGGCCGCAGACCCTGGCGACGCCGGTCGAGCGGTTCATGTGGATGGGTACCATCATGATCGGCGTCGCGATGGCGTTGGACAGCCGCAACGGCTACATGATGGGCAGCCTGTTCGCCTTCATGATGCTCTCGCAGCGGGTGGCGCAGCCGCTGATCGGGCTTGCCCGGCTGATCGAGGATTTCGAGGAGGTAGGGGGGGCCATCGGCGAAGCCGCCGGAGTGCTCAACCGCCCGCTCGAGGGCGATGCCGCGTCCGGCGGACTGCGTCCCAAATTCGCCGGCGCGATCACCTTGGAAGACGTGACCTTCACCTACGCGGGCACCAAGACGCCGGCGATCGACCGGGTCAGTTTCGCGGTCCCCGCCGGCACCATGCTGGGCGTGGTCGGGCGGTCCGGGTCCGGCAAATCCACGCTCACCCGGCTGCTGCAGGGGATCAACCGCGACTACACCGGGTTCGTGAAAATCGACGGCTCCGAACTGCGCGAGATCAACCTGCGCCACCTGCGCCAGAGCTTCGGAACGGTGTTGCAGGAGAATTTCCTGTTCCGCGGCTCGATCCGGGAAAATATCCTGGCCGGCCGGCCGGGGCTCACGCTCGATGATGCGGTGCGCGCCGCCCGGCTGGCCGGGGCGGAGGAATTCATCGAGCGGATGCCGAACGGGTACGAGACCTACATCGAGGAAGGCTCGCCCAACCTGTCCGGCGGCCAGCGCCAGCGGCTTGCCATCGCGCGGGCGCTGATCACCGATCCACGGCTGCTGATCCTGGACGAGGCGACCAGCGCGCTCGATCCGGAATCCGAAGCGCTGGTCAACGCCAACCTGCTGCGCATCGCGCGCGGGCGGACCATGGTGATCGTGTCGCACCGGCTGTCCTCGCTGACCGAATGCGACCAGATCCTGGTGCTGGAGAAGGGCAGGATCGCCGACATCGCCCCGCATCTCGTGCTGCTGGAGCGCTGCGCGGTGTATCGCCAACTCTGGGCGCAGCAGAACCGGCACCTGGAGCCGCGCTCGGCCGAACAGCGGGCCGCCGCGCGCCAGCCCGCGCTCGGCTCTGCCGGGCTGGTGCCCGGCGCTGCGCTGGTGCCCGGTAATGACTGATCTCCCCGCCAGGCGCTCGGATCCGGCGCTGCCGACGATCCTCGAATTCCAGCAGCCCTCGACAGCGGTCATCAATGCGCCGATCCCGCGCAGCGCCCGGGGTACCGTCTGGGTGGTGACGTCCCTGCTGGTGGCGATCATCGCCGCGGCCGGGATCATCCGGGTCGACCAGGTCGTCACCGCGAACGGCGAGGTCGTCTCCCGCGCGCCCACCCTGCTGGTGCAGCCGCTGGAGACCGCCATCGTCCGCGCGATCGACGTGCGGGTCGGGCAGAAGGTGCATGCGGGACAGGTGCTCGCCCGGCTGGATCCCACCTTCGCCGCCGCCGACGTGAGCGCGCTCGCCGCCCAGGTGGCGACATTGCAGGCGGAGGTCACCCGCCTGCAGGCGGAGGGCTCCGGGGCCGGATTCACGTATTCCGGGACCGATCCGGACCTCGCGCTGCAAGCGGCGATCTACGCCCAGCGGTCGTCCGAGTACGAATACAAGTTGCAGGGCTACAAGGAAAAGATCGATAGCCTGATGGCCGCGATCGAGCGCGCCAATGCCGACGCCACCGGCTTTCGCGACCGGCTCCAGGTCGCGACCGAAGTGGAACGCATGCGCCGCCAGCTCGAGAAGCTGCAGGTCGGCAGCAAGCTCAACACCCTCGCCGCGATGGACAACCGCGCCGAGATGCAGCGCGACTACCTGAGCGCGATCCAGCAGGCGCAGGCGGCCGCGCGCGATCTGGGCGCCCAGGTCGCGGAACGCGACGGGTTCGTGCAGTCCTGGCACGCCGACGTCTCGCAGAAGCTGGCCGATCGGCTGGCCAAGCTGTCGGATGCACGCCAGCAGCTGCGCAAGGCCGAGCTACGCCGCCAGTTGGTCGTGCTGCGCGCCGATCGCGCCGGCACGGTGCTGACGATCGCGAAGGTCTCGGTCGGCGCCGTCGTGCAGTCGGGGGAGAAGCTCATCACCCTGACGCCGGCCGACGCGCCGCTCGAGATCGAGGCCAATATCCTCGGCAGCGACGCCGGCTACGTCCATCTCGGCGACAAGGTGGCGATCAAGTTCGCGACCTTCCCCTACACCCGCTACGGCCTCGCCTATGGCACCCTGCGGCTCGTGAGTTCGAACAGCTTCAGCGAGTCGCCGGGTCAGGAACCGTCCGGCTCGGTGCCGGCGCCGAGCACAAACGAACCGTACTATCGGGCCCGGATCACCATCGACAAGGTCGCGCTGCACGGCACCCCGCCTGGCTTCCACCTCACGCCGGGGATGCCGGTCAGCGCCGACATCAAGGTCGGGCGGCAAACGGTGCTGCGCTATCTGCTTGAACAGGTGCTGCCGGTGGCTCACGACGCCATGCGCGAGCCCGGGTGAGCTTTGGGCCGGAACCGTCGGCCGCGCGTTCGTGAAAGAATGCCCGTCCGCCGCCTGAATCGCCTGCAAAGTCGCGCCAG
>JABBNW010000358.1 GCA_019352115.1 Pseudomonadota bacterium | reverse complement strand
GGTGCCGCGCACCCGCCGCCCCGTCGAACCCGTCGTCATGGCGGACGATGCGGTGTCGGAAGACGGGACGCCGCTCGATCCGTTCCCCCCGCGCAGGCCGCGGGCCCCGCCCAAACGGCCGCTCCGCCTGCTGCCCCGCGGCTACGGCTGGCTGGTACGGATGGCGCCGGACCTGGTGCCGTACGGCATCGAGCTCGCCCATTTCCTGGCCCAGCCGGACATGATGGAGCTGCTGGCGTCCAGCCCGCGCCTGTGCCGCGCGCTGAGCCCGCTGTGCCGGATGTTCGGCCTCACGCCCCCCACCCCGTCCGCAGTGGACGCCCCGGACCCGCCCCCGCGGCGCGGGCCGAGCCCGGCCCGGCTCGCCGCGCGCCGGCGCCGTCTGTCCGACGCCGCGGCGGCCCGCGAGTTTGGCCCGCAAGGCTACCGGCCTTCTACTTTCGACCGCTGAAGCGGAGCGGGGTTTCGCACGGCCATTTCGTTGCGTTATCATAACATAACTGCCGCAATCGCCCCGCGGGCAGGCCATCCCCAGGCCGAACGCTCCCAAGTGAACGACGGGGAACGACGGAGGACGGCCGGGGGGACGGCGCGGGGCCCCCCAGCAGACCCAACCCGCGCGCCGCACCGCAGCCCGCACGACACCCCGGACCCGGCGACATAAACGCAGATCGCAGTCCGCCGCGACGTCCAAGCCCGAGGACAGCCGAGCCAAGTCGGCCCTCAGCCCCCCAGCACGTCCATGGCTGCTTCCGGCCCGGCCAGGATTTCCACCAGCCGCGCCCGGTCGACCCGCTCCAGGATCGGCCCCGGCACGGCGCTGACCGCGCCCACGGCCTGCCGCAGCAAGATGTCGTAGCTCGACCCGGTATCGATCCGGCGGGCCGCCGCCTCGAATCCCCGCAGCCCGCGGGCGACGTGCTCCAGCGCGGCAAGCGCAGGCGCCCCCGTCACGGCAGGCTCCGACCGCAGGGGAACGAGCAGGTTCGCTTCCAGCTCGGCGGCAAACCGGGCGCGGCACGTCCGGGCCATCCGACCGCCGAATGCGGCCAGTGCGACACGGCAACCCGGGCCGGCACGCGGGGCCATCGTCTCGATCAACCGCGCGGCGCGGGACGCGGTGGCGGCGGCGGCCCGGATCGGGGCCTGCATCTCCTGCTCCAATCCCGTGATGGTAGCGGCGAGCGCCTGTTCCATGCCCTGGTGCAGGGCTGGGTCGCCGCTCAGCGCCCGCTCGATGGCGACCAGCGCCACGCCCGCAGGATCGGCCGCCCGCGCCAGCGCCGCGGCAACCACCAGCGCCCAGGGCTGCGCCCCGTGCAGGGCGGCGGTGTCCAGCACCCGCTCCACGAGCTGGATCGGGTCCTCCGGCGCCGTCGGATCGCGCAGCGCGGCGGCAGCTTCCAGCACGGCCGCCACGCCCCGGGCGAGCGGCGCCAGCATCCGCGCCGCAAGCCCGGTCGCGGCCCAGCTCGCGGCCAGATCCGCCGGCGGCGACGCCGCCGCGAGGGCGCGCAGCGGAGCGACCGCGGCAGACCACAACCCCGGCCCCAGGCAGAGCGTGGCGCTCGCTGCATCGGTCGCTCCCTGCAGCCCGGCCTCGGTCGCCACCGCCAGATCGGGCAGGGCCGCACGCACCGCGGCGATCAACGGCGGCAGCGCCGTGCGCGGCACGGTCGCGCTCGCGGCAACCCAGTCGGTCGCATCGCGGATCACCGGGTCGAGCGGCAGCATCAGCAGCCGGCCGAAATTCATCCGGCGCGGGATGCCCATGGTGCGGAACTGCCCGCGCAGCGGGGCGATCAGCGCGTCGGCCGCTCCGCGCGCCGGCAGCGCATCGAGCAGGGCGACCGCCTTGGCAAGCCGCTGTTCCGGCGCTTCGGCCAGCGCGCGGGCCAGGGCGCGCGTCTCGCTCCCCGGCCTCATGCGGCGAGTGCCCGCAGGTGTTCGTTGCGCGCGATCAGATCGAACATCTCCCCGGTGCGCCAGTCCTGGTTGAGCAGCACGGTCTTGCGGAAGCGGGTGATGCTTTCGGTGTCGATCTCCATGTCCATCCACGCCGCCGCTTCGCGCGGCAGCACCGGGACCATGGAAGCGATCTCGGTCAGCACCTCGATGCGTTGCCAGTCGGTGACGGCGGAGGTCCAGAGCGCACAGATCGGCTCCCATCCGTCGAGCAGCCACTCCGGCCGGGCCAGGCGCTCGGCGACGGCGCGCGGGGCGAGCGACCACTGGCGCAGCAGGTCGACCATGTCGGTGGTGAAGCCGTGCGCCCCCGACAGGGCGTGCGTGGCGCACATCAGAGTAAGCTGGGCGGCGGCGGCGACCAGCGCCGCCTCCTCGGTGCGCGCCGCCTTGGGGCGGCGCGACCAGGCGGCCGATTCCTCCTGCAAGGCCCTGAGGGCAGCGAGCAGGCGCGGAATGCGAGGCAGCGGCGTCTGCCCGGGCAGCCCAATGCCCGAGAACGCACCCGCCATGTCTTCGATCGTCGCGGCGACCGCATCCGCACTGGTCGCGACCTTGAGCGCGATCCTGGCCACGGCGCGGCGCGCCCGCCTGGCGAAGCCCTCGGCATCCGTGCGCGCAGCCGGCAGTCCCGCGTCGGGATCGGGCTCCACCTGATCGACGAGAGTGAGCAGGAGGAAATTGCTCACCAGCCGGTCCTGCCGATCGGCGACATCGGCGGCGGCGGCGGCACTCTGCGCTTCCCGGCCCGCCAGCCCCTCGGCCAGCACGGCCCGCGCGGCACGCCGGATTTCGGACGGGCTGACGGCCGGAAGAGTCGCAAGGCGGGCGGCCAGCCGCGCGTCGTGCAGGGTCGGGCGGCAGATATGGCAAACGCCGGGCCAGCTCAGGATATAAACCCCGCGCCCGCCGGACGGGTTCGGCACAATGAGGTCGAACCCGCCGCGCTCACCCGGGCGGCCGCGCGTGTTCATCAACACGGGCGTCGTGAAAGGCACCGCCACGCCCCGTTCCACGAACGTAGCCGGATGGAAGGCATGAACCGGCGGCAGGGCGGTCGCGAAACCCACGGGCATCCCCCGATGTGCCGGCAGATTGGTTAAGCAACCGTTCCCGCCCCACACCGGCGCGCTGCCGCGGGGTCGGCCCGCGTTCCCCGCAACTTGCGCCATCGGTGGGGCGCGGGCCGTCCAGAAAAAGCAAGGCCAGGGGGCGCTGCCCCCTGGACCCCCGCCAAGGGCTAGCCCTTGG
>JABBNW010000063.1 GCA_019352115.1 Pseudomonadota bacterium | reverse complement strand
TGTGGCATTTCGGACTCGCTTCGCTGCCCACGGGTTACGGGATCGGCATATGCGGGGGGCCGGAACGGGGACGCTCTACAGAATTGACGACAGGCCCTAGTATCCTTTCGGTTTCCGGGATTACGCCGCCGCGACGTGGCGGCGGGCGAAATCGACGATGGCGCGCGCGTCCATCGCGCCGGCGGTCTGCCCCAGCACCTGGCCGCCCTGCAACACGAACAGCGCCGGGATGCCTTGCACGCCGAGGCGGGCCGAGATCTCGGGCGCCTCGTCGGCATTCAGTTTGAGCAGGCGGAAATCCGGTTCCAACACCGCCGCGGCCCGCTCGAACTGCGGCGCCATCGCGCGGCACGGACCGCACCAGGGCGCCCAGACATCGACCAGGACGGGGATGTCGTTGGCCCGCACGTGCTTGTCGAACCCGGCGGGATCGACCGCGACGGGGCGGCCCTCGAACAGCCTGGCATGGCAGGCGCCGCATTTCGCGACGGCCAGCGGGCGGCCCGGCGGCAGGCGGTTCACGGCGGCGCAATGCGGGCAGACGACGTGCGGGTGATCAGCCATGGGCAACCTCCACCGGTGGGTCAGTCACCGGTTCCTTGAGTTTGGCGATATTGATCTGGTTCATCAGGAAGCGTTCGTAGAACGGCTCGCTCACGCCGGAGCGGACCTTGCGCAGGAAGTATTTCTCGAACCCGACCTTGGCCAGGTGCACCCACGCACCCTGCGCCGCCCAGTTGACGTTGCGCGGCGGGATCTGCGGCTGGGCGACGAAGGCCACGCCGCCATCACCGAAATCGGCGAGGCACACGGCGTTCCAGGTGGCCCGCGAGCGCGCCGGCTGGCCGCGCAGCAGCGCGCCGATGTTGCGGGCGGTGGCGGTGACCATCGATTCGATCATGAACCCGGTCTTCGGCACGCCGACCGGCACCGGACTGGTACCCACCGGCGGGATCGCGACGCAGACGCCGACCCCGAACACGTTCGGAAAGGCCGGATTGCGCTGGTAGGGATCGATCAGCACGAAACCACGCGGGTTCACCAGTCCCGCGATCCCGCGCAACGCGGGGATGCCGCGGAAGGCGGGCAACAGCATGGAGAACTTCGTCGCCAGCACATGGGTCGCGGCCACGGTGCCATCGGGGGCGACTTCCTCGGCCGTGATGCGGTCGGGCTCCACCGATGTCACGCGTGCGTTGGTGATCCATTTGATGTGGCGCTGGCGGAACTCGCTTTCCATCAGCGCCTTGGTGTCGCCGACGCCATCGAGGCCGAGGTGGCCGATATAGGACTCGGGCGTGACGAAAGTCATCGGCACCCGGTCGCGCAGGCGGCGCTTGCGCAGCTCCGTGTCCAGGATATAGGCGAACTCATAGGCCGGGCCGAAGCAGGATGCGCCCTGCACCGCGCCCACGACGATCGGGCCGGGATCGGCGCAGAAGGTTTCGAACGCCGCCCGCGCCTGCTCGGCATGCGCGGTCTGGCAGATCGAAACGGTATGGCCCTGCGGCCCGAAGCCGGGGATTTCGTCGAAGGCCAGATCGGGGCCGGTCGCGATCACCAGGTAGTCGTACGGCACCTTGGCGCCGTCGGTGGTCTCCACCCGGTTCTCGGCCGGATGCACACGCGCCGCGCCGCCGGTCAGCAGGCGGATCTTCTTGCGCTGCATCACCCGTTCGAGCGGGACCTCCACATCCGCGCGGCCGCGCCAGCCGACCGCCACCCAGGGGTTGGACGGGGTGAACTGGAACGTGCCGCCCTGGCCGATCAGGGTGATCCGATCCTCCGCACGTACCTGATCGGCCAGCTCGAATGCGGCCAACGTGCCGCCAAGGCCGGCGCCCAGGACCACGATCTCTGCCATGACGTTCCTCGTTTGCTCCGGGTTGTCCGGCGACGGATGCTTGCCGTGCCGGAAGATACAGGCGGCGACCGGGCCTCCGATTGATCCGGATCAACGCGCCGCTGGGGCCGTTGCCGGAAATTCATGCGGACCGCGCCGTCGCCTGGATTGACAATATATTCGTATTTTCGTAGGTTCGCAAGTATGAAACTTGACCTCGACGCGATGCAGGCGGCGGCGGACCAGGCGAGCGACTTCCTGAAGTCGCTCGCCAACCGGCACCGGCTGCTCATTCTCTGCCAGTTGCTCGATGGCGAGCGGTCGGTGGGGGAACTCGTGGCGTTCCTCGGCATCCGCGACAGCGCGGTGTCCCAGCACCTGGCGCTGCTGCGCAAGGATGGGCTGGTGGCGCCGCGGCGGGACGGCCAGACCATCCACTATTCCATCGCGAGCGCCCCGGCGCGGGCGATCCTGGCCACCCTGGCCGGGATCTATTGCGCCCCCGTGCCGGTTTGCGCCGATCCCCCAGCACACGAACGGAGCCCCTGACATGAATCAAGGACACCCCCTGCGCGAGCTCTCCCCGGCCGAGGTTCGCGACGGGCTGCGCGACCGCACGCTGCTGCTGGTCGACGTGCGCGAGCCGGCGGAGTTCGCCGGCGAACGCATCCACGGCGCGATCCTGTTCCCGCTGTCGACCTTCGATCCGAACGCGCTGCCGCAGGACCCGGCGCGCCCGGTGGTGTTCCAGTGCGGTTCGGGCAAGCGGTCGGCGGTGGCGGTCGCGAAATGCCAGCAGGCCGGCGTGCCGGCGTATGCGCATCTCAAGGGCGGCCTGATCGCCTGGAAGACGGCGGGGATGCCGGTGGTGACGTTCGATCCGGCGACCGGCACCGTGGTCGATCGGCGCTGACCCAGGAGCGGGGCGATGGCACGCCGACTCCGGGCGATCTGCCGGCGATGGATCGGCGGCGCGCTCCCTGCGTTGTGGCTGCTGGCCTTGGCCCCAGTCACCCAGGCAGTGGCACAAGCGGTCGCGCAGACGGCCGCGCCCGCGACCTTCGCGGTCGTCGCGCGCATGGTCCCCGATGAGAAAGCCGTGTTCGCCACGGTGGAGAGCCGCAACGTGGTGCCCGCGCGCACCCGTATCGGCGGCACCGTCACCGCGTTGAGCGTGCAGGACGGCGACCAGGTCGCCGCCGGGCAGACGATCGCCACCGTGCACGACCAGAAGCTGCAATTGCAGCTCCGCGCGCTCGATGCCGAGATCGCCGGGCTGCATTCCAGCCTGGCGCAGGCAGAGATCGACCTGTCGCGCGCCAGTGCGCTGGCACACAGCGGCGCGGTGTCGCGCGAGCAGCTCGATCGCGCACGCACCGCGGTGCAGGTCGCGACCAGCGCGCTCAACGCCCGGATCGCGCAGCGCGCCGTGACTGCGCAGCAGCAGGCGGAGGGCGCGGTGCTGGCGCCGATCGCCGGGCGGGTGCTGACCGTGCCGGTGACCGACGGCTCGGTGGTGCTGCCGGGCGATGCGGTTGCCACCGTCGCCGAGCAGCATTTCGTGCTGCGGTTGCTGGTGCCCGAACGCCACGCGCTGGACCTGAAAGCGGGTGCGACCGTGCGCCTGGACGGCAAGGAACTGGGCGAGACCGGCCCCGCCTTCGGCACCGTGACCCTGGTCTATCCGACGATCGTCGGCGGGCAGGTGCGCGCGGATGCGACCGCGCCCGGGATCGGCACCTATTTCGTCGGCGAACGCATCCGCGTCTGGGTCCCGGCCGGGCAGCGGCAGGCGATTGTCGTTCCCGCCGGCTTAGTCTTCACCCGGTTCGGGCAGGACTATGTGCGCGTGCGGCAAAAGGACGGGACGGTGAACGATCTGCCGGTGCAGCGCGGGCTGCCGCTGCCGACGCCCGCCATGCCCGACGGGCTGCAGATCCTGGCGGGCCTGAACCCCGGCGAACTCCTGGTCCGGCCATGAAGCTCGGCCTTTCCGGCCGGCTGACGCGGGCGTTCATCCGATCCCCGCTCACGCCGCTGTTCCTGCTCGCGATCCTGGCCGCTGGGCTGGTCGCGGTACTGACCATTCCGCGCGACGAGGATCCGCAGATCCACGTGCCGATGGTCGACGTGATGGTGCAGGCCAACGGCCTGAAGGCGGCCGACGCGGCCGAGCTGGTCACCAAGCCGCTGGAAACGATCCTGAAGGCGATCCCCGGCGTCGAGCACATCTACAGCGAAACGCAGGACGACCAGGTGCTGGTGACCGCCCGCTTCGTGGTCGGCACCAACGAGGACGCAGCCGTGCTGCGGGTCAACGACAAGATCCGCGCCAACATGGACCGCATTCCGGTCGGCATCCCGTCGCCGCTGATCGTCGGGCGCGGCATCGACGACGTCGCCATCCTGGCGCTGACCCTGACGCCGAAACCCGACGCGGCGCGACACTGGACCGAGGGCGACCTGTCGCAGCTCGCCACCAAGCTGCAGGACCAGCTCATCAAGGTGCCGAACGTCGGGCTGAGCTATGTCTCGGGCGACGATCCGATGCAGATCCGGGTCGAACCGGAACCCGACAAGCTGCTGCTGTACGGCGTGACGTTGCAGCAACTCGCGTCCCGGGTCGCCGACGCCAACCGCAGCTTCGTCGCCGGATCGGTGTTCGACCAGGGCGGCCTGCGCAGCGTGGCGGCGGGGCAGACCCTGTTCGGCGTGCCGGACATCGGCCTGCTGCTGCTCACCACCCGCGACGGGCGGCCGGTCTATGTGCGCGACGTGGCGCGGGTCGTGGTCGGCCCGGCGCCGAAGCAGAGCCACGTGTTCGACATCACCCACGATGCGAAGGGCACCTGGCGAACGACGCCGGCGGTGACCCTGGCGCTCGCCAAACGCGCCGGCAGCAACGCGGTGGTGGTCGCCGCCGACGCGCTGGCGCGGGTGAAGACGTTGGAAGGCAGCCTGATCCCGCGCGACGTTGCGGTGCAGGTCACCCGCGACTACGGCCGCACCGCCAATGAAAAGGCGAACGAACTGCTGTTCCACCTCGGGCTGGCGACGGTTTCCATCGTGGTGCTGATCGCGCTGGCGGTGGGCTGGCGGGAGGCGGTGGTGACCCTGGTGGTGATCCCGACCACCATCCTGGCCACGTTGTTCGCCTCGGAACTGATGGGCTACTCGATCAACCGGGTGTCGCTGTTCGCGCTGATCTTCGCCATCGGCATCCTGGTCGACGACGCGATCGTGGTGGTGGAGAACATCGCCCGCCACTGGGCCATGCCGCCGGGGCCGTCGGGCGCCCGGTCGCGCCGGCGGGCGGCGATCGAGGCGGTGGCGGAGGTCGGCAACCCCACCGTGGTCGCCACCCTGACGGTCATCACCGCCCTGCTACCGATGCTGTTCGTTTCGGGCTTGATGGGGCCGTACATGGCCCCCATTCCGGCCAATGCCTCGGCGGCGATGCTGTTCTCCTTCTTCGTCGCCATGGTGGTGGCGCCGTGGCTCATGTGCAAGCTGGCCGGCAAGGAGGCGTTCGCGCACGGTGCGGAGGATTTGGAATTCCTGGAACTGACCACCCCGGCGCTCGCGCACGAGGCGGGCGCCGCGGCGGCGCATCCGGACCGGCTGGGGCGCATCTACCGCGCGGTGGCGGCGCCGCTGCTGGCCACGCGCACGCGCGCGCTGGTGTTCCTGATCCTGGTCGGCCTCGCCACCGTTGGCGTCTGCGTGCTGTTCTACACCGAGAACGTCACCGTCAAGTTGCTGCCTTTCGATAACAAATCGTCGCTGAACGTGCTGCTCGACCTGCCCGCCGGGGCGAGCGTGCAGCAGACCGAGCAGACCCTGTTCGCCGCCGCCCGCATCACCCGCCAGATGCCGGAAGTGCGCGGGATGCAAGTCTATGCCGGCACGCCGCAGCCGTTCGATTTCAACGGCCTGGTGCGTCACTACTATCTGCGCACGCAGCCCTGGCAGGGCGATCTGCACGTGCTGCTGACGCCCAAGGGCGATCGCGCGCGCCAGAGCCACGCGATCGCCACCGCGCTGCGGCTGCGGCTGCTGCGGGAGCTGAAGCTGCCCAAGGGGGCGGTGCTGAAAGTGGTGGAGGCGCCGCCGGGACCGCCGGTGCTCGCGACCCTGCTCGCCGAGATCTATGGGCCGAACGAGGCGACCCGGCTCGCGGTCGCGCGGGAGGTAAAGAAGCTGTTCCGCAAGGTGCCCTATATCGTCGATGTGGACGATTCCTGGGGCCACCGGCAAAAGCGGCTGCGCATCGCGATCGACCAGGACCGGCTGGAGTTCTTCGGCGTGCGCCAGTCCGATGTGTACGATACGATCCAGGACCTGTTCGGCGGCGTGCAGGTCGGCTACTCGTACCGCGGCGAGGATCACCTGCCGATCCCGATCGTGGTTGGCCTGCCGAACCGCGCGCTCGACTGGAACCAGCAACTGGCGGACACGCCGGTGCCGGCGGATACCGTGCCGGGCAGCAAGTCGGTGGTGGAGCTGGGCGAGGTGGTGCACGTGACCCGCACCCTGGGCTCGCGCGTCCTGTTCCGCCGCGACGGGCATTTCGCCGACATGGTGACAGGCGAGCTGGCCGGCGAATTCGAGGCGCCGATCTACGGCATGAATGCGGTCGACAAGCTGGTGCGCGACCACGACTGGGGCAAGCTGCAGCGCCCGACGATCCGCTTCCGCGGCCAGCCGACGAACGAGGCGTCTCCGTCCCTGCTGTGGGACGGGGAGTGGGAGATCACCTACGTCACGTTCCGCGACATGGGCGGGGCGTTCATGATCGCGATCCTCGGGATCTACATCCTGGTCGTGGCGCAGTTCGGCAGCTTCAAGGTGCCGCTGATGATCCTGACGCCGATCCCGCTCACCCTGATCGGCATCGTGCCGGGGCACTGGCTGTTCGGCGCGCCGTTCACCGCAACCTCGATGATCGGGTTCATCGCGCTGGCCGGGATCATCGTGCGCAACTCGATCCTGCTGGTGGATTTCATCCGCCATGGGGCGCGGCCGGGGCTGACGTTGCGCGAAGTGCTGCTGGAGGCCGGCGCGATCCGGTTCCGCCCGATCCTGCTGACGGCGCTGTCGGCGATGATCGGGGCGGCGACGATCCTGTCGGATCCGATCTTCCAGGGGCTGGCGATCTCGCTGCTGTTCGGGCTGCTGTCGTCGACCTTGCTGACGGTGCTGGTGATCCCGGCGATCTATGTGGTGCTGCGGGATGCGGACCGGGTGGTGGGGTAGCCGCGCTTGACGGCCCCGCCCGCCGCTGGTGCTCTGCCGCAACGCCAGCACAGCGACGGAAACGCCATGACCCGCATCCCCGATCTTTCCCCCGACACCATGACCCCGGAGCAGCACCGGGTGCATGACCTGATCGCCTCCGGCCCGCGCGGCCTGGTGCAAGGCCCGCTGCGCGTCTGGCTGCACAGCCCGGAACTGGCGGAGCGCGCGCAGGCGCTGGGCGCGTTCTGCCGCTACGGCTCGTCCCTGTCGCCGCGCCTGTCGGAACTCGCGATCGTCGTCACCGGCGCCCACTGGCGGGCCGGGTTCGAATGGCACGTGCATGCGCCGATCGCGGTGAAGGCGGGGCTCGATCCGGCGGCGGTCGAAGCGATCCGTACCGGCGGCGAACCGGGTTTCGCGCGCGAGGACGAGGCGGCGGTGCACGCCTTTGCCACCGAATTGCTGCGCACCCGCACCATCAGCGCGGCGACCTTCGCACGCGCCAGCGCCGCGCTGGGGCCGGTCGGCGTGGTCGATCTGGTCGCGGTGCTCGGCTATTACGGGTTCATCTCGATGACGATCAACGCCTTCGCGGTGCCGGTGCCCGACGGCGCGGCCGAGCCGTTCGCGGGATAGGCCGCGTTCTCCCCCTCCCCGTTTGCGGGAGGGGGAGAAGGCCTCACCCGGAACACAGCGCCAGCACGGCACCCACGTCCGGCTCCGTCTCCAGCGCCGCCAGCCGCACGGCCAGGGCGTCGGCGCGCGCCGCGCCCAGCACCGGCTCGGCCAGGGCGCGGAATTTTACGCCCAGCCGTCGCCCCTGATCGGCCAGATCGGCCGCCGGCACGCCGGAATCATGGTGCGCGGTCAGGATCGTGCCGTCGGTCAACCGCAGTTCCAGGTCGGCCAGGGTATGCGTCCGATCGGGACGGAAATCGAACTCCACCTTGTCGCGCAACGCGATCAGCCGCGGGTCGGCGGCGGTCGCCTCCGAATAGCTCGCCAGCGCGCCCGTCTCGACGCCTGCCAGCGCCATCGCCGTGGTCAGGCGCAGGCTGAACTTCGCTTCCAATCCGGTGCGGGGGGTAGGGATATTGCAGACCCGGTCGCACGCCTCCGACAGGGTCAGGCGGACCGCGGCGATCCGCTCCGGCGCCACGCCGGGATGGGTGCGCAGCGATCGCGCGGCCTCGATCGGGGCGTGGGTCAGGTAGCAGGCGGCGTGGTATTTGAACAGATTGGCAAGGATATGGAACCCGCCGGGCGCCGTCTCCTCGGCGCGCGTGGGGTGGAAATCGGGGCTGTGCGTGGCGGCGAAGCCCTGCGCGCATTCGATCGCATCGGTCCGAGCCGTGAAGCCACGTGCGGCAAGCCGCGCCGCCAGCAGACCGGTGCGCGCCGCCGCGCCGGCGTGCAGCGGCTTGCAGTCGGTGCCGAACATCGATTTCAGCCCCGCCACCTGGGTCGCGGCGATGCCGATCGCGACCGCGGTGCGCGCCGCGTCCAGCCCGAGCAGGTTGGCGCAGGCCGCCGCCGCGCCCAGGCCGCCAAGGGTCCCGGTCGCATGGAAACCCAACCCGTCATAATGACCCGGCGCCATCGTCCGCCCGACCCGGCAGGCCAGCTCGGTGCCGGCGACCAGCGCCGTCAGCACCGCTGCTCCAGACGCGCCGCGGGCCGAGGCCAGCGCCAGCAGCGCAGGCAGGATGGCGACCGAGGGATGGCCGGGCATGCCCATGTTGACGTCGTCGAAATCGAGCGCGTGGCCCGCCGCGCCGTTGGCCAGCGCGGCGGCGGCGGCGGGCAGGCGCGCGCTCCGGCCGATCACGTCGGCCTGGGGCGCTCCGCCGGCTTCCGCCAGTTCGGCGAACAGGATGTCCGCCAGCGGTTCGCCGGCGCCGGCGAGCGCGCAGCCGATCGTGTCCAGCGTCGCCTGGCGTGCAACCGTGCGCACCGAATCGGGCAGATCCTCCCACCGCAACGCTGCCGCTGCCGCCGCCAGCCGCCCGGTGAGGCCCTGCGCGCCGATATCCGGCATCACGTTCATGTGATTTCCTCCCGACTTACGCGCCGCGGAACCGGGGCGTGCGCTTCTCGTTGAAGGCCAGGATGCCCTCGCGCCGGTCCGCGGTCGGGACCATGCGGTTATAGGCCTCGATCTCGAAAGCCATGCCGCTGGCGAGATCCATGTTGAGGCCGGTGTTCACCGACTGCTTGATCTGGCGCACCGAAATCGGCGCGTTGGCGCAGATCCGCGCCGCGGTCGCGAGCGTGTCGGCGAGCAGGGTCTCCGCCGGGCAGATGCGGTTGACCATGCCCCATTCCAGCGCCTGATCTACCGTGAAGGGCGCGCCGGTCAGCATGATCTCTTTCGCCCGCCGCGCCCCCACCGCGCGCGGCAGGGATTGCGTGCCGCCGGCGCCGGGCATGATGCCGAGCGTGACCTCGGTCAATGCAAACCGCGCGCTCGCCGCGGCGTAGATGAAATCAGCGCAAAGCGCGATTTCCAGCCCGCCGGCGTAGGCGGCGCCGTTCACCGCCGCGATCAGCGGCACCGGGCAGGCGAGCAGGGCGCGGATCGCACGTTCGAAGATCAGGTGCTGGTCCTGCCACTGCCGGTCGGTCATCCCGTTGCGCTCCTTCAGATCGCCGCCGGCGCAGAAGGCGCGGGTACCGGAGCCGGTGAGCACGACGCAGCGCTGCCCGGCGGGATCGGCGGCGATGGAGTCGAACAGGGCCAGCAGGTCGCGGCCGAGCTGGGTGTTCATCGCATTCGCCGCCTCGGGCCGGTGCAACGTCACCAGCAGGGTGTGTTCCTGCGGCGTTTCGACGCGAAGGGTCTCGAAGGTCCGTGACATAAATACGCGGTCCGGTCGTGGAAGAAGGAGGGATGGAGGAAGGGCCGGAGACTAAGGCAGATCGCCGCGCCCTGTCACATCGGGCGACCGGAGAGGCCGATGCGATCCACTTCGCAGTTGACAGACGCGTGACAGTGACTACCGTCAAGACTGGGAATCACCGCAACGCAAGGGCGGTTCGGTCGAGGGGGACCGTCACAAGCAAACGGAGCGAGAAGGTGAAGGGGCATCTGACCACGACAGCACTGGCGGGATTGATGATCGCACTGCTCGGAGCGATCGTGGTCCTGCAACTGACCGTTCATGATCCGGACCATGTGTTGCTGACCGCGGTAGCAAGTTGGGGCTTGCTCTCACTGCCGGTGGGTCTGCTCGTCGGACATTGTGCACTGGGCAGCAGCCAAGGATCCGGCGAGGAAGAATAGCGCCCGAACCCCGGCAGACGCGGCAATCGCAAGGTTGCGGTTGCCGGCGGGCGGGACACCGGCAGGAATTGACTGCGGCGCCGCCTGTCCCTGCCCAGGCTTGGCCCTTCAGCGTGTCGGGCGCGGCGGATCCTCGCTGTAGTCGTAGAAGCCGCGGCCGGTCTTGCGGCCCAGCCAGCCGGCCTCGACATATTTCACCAGCAACGGGCACGGCCGGTATTTGCTGTCCGATAGGCCCTCATACAGCACCTGCATGATCGACAGGCAGGTATCCAGCCCGATGAAATCCGCCAGTTCCAGCGGCCCCATCGGGTGGTTGGCGCCCAGCCGCAAGGACGTGTCGATCGCGCCCACCGAGCCGACGCCCTCATAGAGGGCATACACCGCCTCGTTGATCATCGGCACCAGGATGCGGTTGACGATGAAGGCGGGGAAGTCTTCGGCCACCGCGGTGGTCTTGCCTAGCTTGCGGGCCAACTCGTCGACTGCCTGGAAGGTCGGCTCGTCGGTGGCGATGCCGCGGATGATCTCCACCAGCTTCATCACCGGCACCGGGTTCATGAAGTGCATGCCGATGAATTTCTCGGGCCGGCCGGTGCTGGCACCGAGCCGGGTGATCGAGATGGAGGACGTATTCGACGCCAGCAGGCATGCCGGCTTCAGGTGCGGCACCAGGGTCTTGAAGATCGCCCGCTTGACGTCCTCTTTCTCCGTCGCCGCCTCGATCACCAGATCGGTCTCGGCGAAGACGGCGTAGTCGGTGCTGGTGCTGATCCGGCCCAGTGCCGCTTCCTTGTCGGCGGCGGTGATCAGCTTGCGATTGACCTGGCGCTCCATGTTGCGCGCCATGACCGACATCGCCTTGTCCAGCGCCTCGGCCTTCACATCCAGCAGGGTGACCGGCAAGCCGGCCAGGGCGGCGACATGGGCGATGCCGTTGCCCATCTGGCCGGCACCGATCACGCCGAGCCTGGCGATCTCCGGCGCCGCGGCGAGCAGCGGGGCGTCCGCCGGCGCCGTCGTGACTGCGACATTCATTCAGGAGCGCTCCAGTTCCGCCGCCAGTTCGGGCAGCGCGGTGAAGAGATCGGCCACCAGACCGTAGTCGGCGACCTGGAAGATGGGCGCTTCCTCGTCCTTGTTGATCGCCACGATCACCTTGCTGTCCTTCATCCCCGCCAGGTGCTGGATGGCACCGGAGATGCCGACGGCAATATAGAGCTCGGGGGCGACGATCTTGCCGGTCTGTCCCACCTGGTAGTCGTTGGGAACGAATCCGGAGTCGACAGCGGCGCGGGAGGCGCCGACGGCGGCCCCCAGCGCATCGGCAATCGGGTCGAGCAGCTTGAAATTATCGCCGCTCTGCATGCCGCGGCCGCCGGAGATCACCACCCGTGCGGCAGTGAGTTCGGGGCGTTCGCTCTTGGACAGGTCGGCGGAAACGAACCGCGACACCCCCGGATCGGCCGTCTCGGGCGCGGCTTCGATCGTCGCGGAACCGCCCTCGGCGGCCACCGGATCGAAGCTGGAGGCGCGCACGGTGATGACCTTCTTCGTATCCGACGATTTCACGGTGGCGAGCGCGTTGCCGGCATAGATCGGGCGGACGAACGTGTCGGCATCGACCACGCCGGCGATGTCGCTGATCGGCTGCACATCGAGCAGCGCAGCCACCCGCGGCATCACGTTCTTGCCCACCGCGGTCGCCGCGGCGAGCAGATGCGTATAGCCGGGCGCCAGCGCCACCAGCAGTGCCGCCAGCGGTTCGGCCAGGATATGCGCGAAGGTCGCGGTATCGGCCACCAGCACTTTCGACAGCCCCGGCAGTATCGCCGCCGCTTCCGCCGCCGCGCCGATGCCGCTGCCGACGATCAGGCCGTGCGCCTCACCCAGTTTCGCCGCCGCCGCCAGCGCGCTGCGCGACGGCTGCTTGATGCCGGCCTGGTCATGTTCCAGCAGAACGAGAGTCGTCATCCGTTATCGTCCCCTAAAGGCTCAGATCACTTTGGCTTCGGTGCGCAGCTTCGCCACCAGTTCGGCCACCGAGCCGACCTTCACCCCGGCCTTGCGCTTCGCCGGCTCCGCCACCGACACCACGACCAGACGCGGCGCGGGATCGACGCCGAGATCGGCCGGCTTCATCGTCGCGATCGGTTTCTTGCGCGCCTTCATGATGTTGGGCAGGGACGCATAGCGCGGCTCGTTCAGCCGCAGGTCGGTGGTGACGATCGCCGGCAGCTTCAGGGCCACCGTCTCCAGCCCGCCGTCGACCTCGCGGGTGACCGAGATCGTTTCGCCCTCGATCGCGACCTTGCTTGCGAACGTGCCCTGCGGCCAGCCGAGCAGGGCTGCCAGCATCTGGCCGGTCGCGCTCATGTCGTCGTCGATCGCCTGCTTGCCGAGGATCACGAGCCCCGGATGCTCCTGCGCCACGATCGCCGCCAGCAGCTTGGCCACCGCCAGCGGCTGAAGATCGACATCGGTTTCCACCAGGATGCCGCGGTCGGCCCCCATCGCAAGCGCGGTGCGCAAGGTCTCGGCACACTGGGCGACCCCGAGCGAGACCGCCACGATCTCCGTCGCGATTCCCTTTTCCTTGAGACGGATCGCCTCTTCGACCGCGATCTCGTCGAACGGGTTCATCGACATCTTCACCCCGGCGGTCTCCACGCCGGTGCCGTCCGTCTTCACCCGCACCTTCACGTTGTAATCAACCACCCGCTTGACGGGGACCAGTATCTTCATTTTGCAACCGTGTCGATTAGAGGGGACGGGCGCAAACCGGCCACGCCGCCACGGCGGCGTGTTCGCACCTGCAATAGAGCGCCGGACCATAGGCAAGCCCGGCCGTGGGTGTCAAACCCGCCTACCCGTGGGTACCAATCGCCCGGCCCGTGGCCCGCGTGTTAGGCCGCGACCTGGACCGGCAAGGCGGGGACATGCGGCTCCCACGCGGTGCGATCGGCGAGCAGCGCGCGCAGCAGCGCGTTGTTCAGCGCATGGCCGGAGCGATGGGCGACGAAGCGGCCGGCGATGGCCGATCCCGCCAGCGCCAGATCGCCGACCGCGTCCAGCAGCTTGTGGCGGGCGAACTCACGGTCCATGCGCAGGCCGCCGGGGTTCAGCACCCGGTCCCCGTCGACCACCACCGCGTTCTCCAGACTGCCGCCGCGGGCGAGGCCGGCGGCTTGCAGGGCGGCAATGTCCTCGGCCAGGCCGAAGGTGCGGGCGCGGGCAAGCTCGCGACGGAAACTGTCCGGCGAGAGGCGCAACGTGATCGCCTGCCGCCCGATCGCGGCGGCCGCAAAGTCGATCGACAGCGCCATGTCGAGCCCGAAGCTGCCGCGGCCGGCCGCCAGGGCGGGCCGGAGTTCGGCGAATCCGTCGCCGTCGGCCACGCGGACCGGCCGGCGGACCACGATCGTCTCCCGCGGGAGGTCCTGTTCGACCATTCCGGCGCAGTCGATCAGGAACATGAAATGGGCCGAGGAGCCGTCCAGGATCGGCACCTCCGGCCCGTCCAGCGCCACCAGCGCATTGTCGACGCCCATGCCGGCCAGCGCCGCCATCACATGCTCGACCGTGCCGACCCGCACTTCCGGCGATCCCGGCAGCGCCAGGGTGGTGGCAAGCCGCGCATCCGCCACATGGTCGAATCGGGCGGGAATCTCACGGCCGAGGTCGGTGCGGCGGAAGACGATGCCGTGGCCCGCTTGGGCCGGGTGCAACGTGAGAGAGGCCCGCCGCCCGGAATGCAGCCCGACGCCGACGCAACCGATCGGCGCCTTCAGCGTATGCTGACGGTCCGGCGCGCGCAGCATGGGAAGGTCGGGCGGCAATCCGTCCATGGGCGGGTGGGTCCTTCGATCGCTGCGCCGCAATAAGAAACGGGCGATCCCCTAGTAGGGGACCGCCCGGGCCTTGCGCCAGTCACTCTTTATTTCTCAGTATTTCTGCGTAACGCCTTGAAATAGACTGATTATTCCAGCCTGCGCGACAGTGGCTCGTTACGACTGCTGGCGCCGGAGGAAGGTCGGGATCTCAAGCCCCACATCCTCCCCCGCCACCGGGCGCACCGAGGCGGGGGCCGGCTCCGGCCGCGGCTCGTGCGGCGGGGAGGCGCGCGCCGGCGCCATCGCGGGATCCTGCCGCGGCGCCGTGCCCGCCTCGGCGGCGGGACCCGGCGTGCGGCGACGAAACACGCCGGTGACCGTGCCGAACAGACTGGAGCGCCCGGCCTCGCCGGCCGTAGGTGCCTCAGGGGTGCGCGGGGCCGCAAAAAGGCCGGGACGCGGGCGCGGCGCGTGGCCGGCAAAGCCGCCGCGAGCGGGTGCCGCTTCGCCGCCGTGCGGCGCCGCCTCGCCGTCCGCGAAACCGCCGTGCGGCGGGGCCGACGGACGCAAGGCCACAGCGGGGGCGCCCATGGCGGACGCCTCCGGGTGCATCGCCCGGGACGGGTAGGCTGCGGCCTGTTGGGCGCCGGGGATGAACCCGCCGGGCTGCGGCGGCACGGCGGTCGGCGTCATGCCGGCCCCCATCGGACCCATCCCCATCGGACCGGTCCCCACCATGCCGGCCGCCGCGGCCGTCAGCGCCGGCTGGTCGTGCGGGCCTTCCGCGGCCATCGCGCCGCCGCCGCCGACGGCAACCAGCCGCGGACGCTGCTGCTCGACCCGCACCGGGGTGTCGATGCCGGTGGCGATCACGGAGACGCGCACCCGCCCGGTCAGGCTCTCGTCGATCGCCGAGCCGAAGATGATGTTGGCGTCCTCGTCCACTTCCTCGCGGATGCGGTTGGCGGCCTGATCGACCTCGAACAAGGTCATGTCATCGCCGCCGGTGATGTTGATCAGCAGGCCGCGCGCGCCGGACATCGACGTGTCCTCCAGCAGCGGATTGTTGATCGCCGCTTCGGCGGCGCGGATGGCGCGGTTCTCGCCATCGGCCTCGCCGGTGCCCATCATCGCCTTGCCCATCTCCGCCATCACGGTGCGGATGTCGGCGAAGTCGAGGTTCACCTGGCCGGGCGCCATCATCAGGTCGGTGACGCCGCGCACGCCCATGTACAGCACCTGGTCCGCCATCTTGAAGGCGTCCTTCCAGGTGGTGCGATCGTTCGCCATCCTGAACAGGTTCTGGTTCGGGATCACGATCAAGGTATCGACGTGCTCCTGCAACTCCTCGATCCCCGCTTCGGCGGCCCGCGCGCGGCGCTTGCCTTCGAAATCGAACGGCTTCGTCACCACGCCGACGGTGAGGATGTTGCGCTCGCGGGCCATGCGCGCGATCACCGGCGCCGCGCCGGTGCCGGTGCCGCCGCCCATGCCAGCGGTGATGAACACCATGTGGCTGCCATCCAGGTGGCGATACAGCTCGTCCGCCGCCTCCTCCGCCGCCGCGCGCCCGATCTCCGGCTTGGCGCCGGCGCCGAGGCCCTGGGTGATGTGCGGCCCCAACTGGATGCGCCGATCCGCGCGCGAATGCATCAACTGCTGCGCGTCGGTGTTCGCCACCACGAACTCCACGCCTTGCAGATTCGCGGCGATCATGTTGTCGACCGCGTTGGTGCCTCCGCCGCCGACACCGATCACCGTGATCCGCGGGGTGAAGTCGGAATGGAATTGTTGCGGGATGGTGAGATTGAGCGTCATGGCGACTTGTCCCTCAGGCCACTTTGTTGGTTGAACCTCTTGTCCGCGATTCGGGGCAAGAGCGCAGTGGTGTTCCTCACAGCCGGTTGCGAATAAAATCGACGACGCGGCGCAGCATGCCGGCAGGCGGCGCCGAGTCGAGGTCGATATCGGGCATCGCGCGCCCCGCGCCCGCCGCCCAGGCAAGCAGTCCCGCGGCCGTGGCGAAGGCCGGTCCGGCGGCGGCATCCGGCAAGCCGCGCAACGCCGACGGCCGACCGAGCCGCACCTGCTTGCCCAGCATGTGCGCCGCAAGTTCGCGCACCCCGCCCAACTGGCAGGCACCGCCCGTCAGCACCACGCGGTTGCCCGCCGCACGGGTGAGGCCGGAGCGTTCGAGCCGCTCCTTCACGAGTTCGAAGGTTTCCTCGATGCGCGGGCGGATGATGCTCACCAGCATGCTGCGCGGCACCTTGGCGTGCTGGTGATCCTCCTCGCCGATCAACTGGACCGACAGCATCTCGCGTTCATCGTCGGTGCAGCCGGCGGCGTTGCCGTACAACGCCTTCAACCGTTCGGCATGCGCAACCGGGGTGGACAGCAGCCGGGCGACGTCGTTCGTCACGTGCCCGCCGCCCACCGGAAGCTGGGCCGTGTGCAGCAACTGGCCTTCGCCGAACACCGCCATGCCGGTGGTGCCGCCGCCCATGTCGATCACTGTGGCACCCAGTTCGCGCTCGTCGTCCATCAGCACCGCAAGCCCGGCGGCCATCGGCGCGGACACCACCTCGGCGATGTCGAGGTCGCAGCGCGCAACACAGGCCCCGAGCGAGCGCAGCGCTCCGGTCGCGGCATCGATGATGTGCAGCCGCGCCGTGAGAGTGGAACAGAACAGGCCGCGCGGATCGGCCACGCCCTCGGTCTCGTCGGCCGAGAACGTGAGCGGCATGGCGTGGATCGTCTCCCGCCCGTCGCCCTCGGCCCGGGCGCGGCCCTCGGCGATGACGCGGCGGATGTCGCTCTCCTCCACCGCCCGCCCGCCAACCGGCCATTGCACGTTCAGCAGCCGGCTTTCCGGCTGGCCGCAGGTGAGGTTGACGGTGACCCTGTGCAGCCTGGTGTCGGCCATGTCCTCGGCCTGGCCGACAGCGGCGCGGATCGCGCGCTCCGCCTGGTCCAGATCGACGATGCCGCCGCCGCGCACGCCCTTGCCGCGGTGCCAACCGAAACCGAGCACCCGCAGCCGGCCGTCGGCGTCCTGGCGGCCGATCAGGCACACGACCTTGGTGCTGCCGATATCGAGCACGCCGACCGGACCGGAACGACCCAGCCGAGGCCGCGGCGGATCGTCTGCCCCGGCTTCGGGCGGCGGCAGCAGGCGCTGGGACATCTCGTTCAAGATACCGCTCCGGGTTGAGGGCTGGGAGGAGTCACGGGGTGTCTTCTCCCTCCCCCTTGCGGGGGAGGGTTGAGGTGGGGCGTGCGCGCCGCACGAAACCCGGAGCGGGTCGCACCCCCCTCCCCGGACCTCCCCCGCAAGTGGGGAGGGAGAAGGCGCCGCCCGGACGATCATGCTCTGCACTCGTCATGTCGGTTTCCGCGCCGGACCGGGCGACGGATGCGCGCCGGGCTTGCCGGTATCGGGCGTCGCGTCGGCTTCGATTGGGCGCACCACCAGCAGGTTGGGCAGGCGCAGATCGACGAAGCGCAACGGCCGGTCGAGCAGATCGAATTTCTGGTCGAGCGCCACCAGCCGGGTAATCGCGGCCACCACGTGACCTTCCGGCAGACGCACCGTCAGGCCGGATTTCAGCAGCAGGTTCCACCGCCGATCGGCGACGCGCACCGCCGCCTCCATGCGGCGCGCGATGTCGGGCGCGGCATTCAGCGCATCGATCAGCCGCGCCGCCGCTTCCGGCGCGCCCGGCCCCACCACCAGCGGCAGAGTGCGGAAATCGGCGACGTTGCGGTTGGTCACCACGTTGCCGGCGCGGTCGATCAGGGTGAACGTGCCGTGATCCTGCCAGATCGCGAATGGCCGCCGCTCGATCAACCGCACCACGATCGTGCCCGGCAGGCGGCGTTCCACCGTCGCGTGATCGACCCAGGACAGGCGCTCGATGCGCGCCTGTGCCTTGCTGATCGATACCCCCATGATCGGCTCGCCGATCCGCACATCGAGCGCGGCACGCAGCACCGGCTCGGGCGTGTTGGCGCGGCCCTCGATCACGATATGGCTGACCCGCATGCCGGCGCCGGCCGCATCTTCGGCCAGACCCTGGCGCAGCCGGTCGAGCGCCCCACCCGGCGCGGCCGAGCGCAGCAGCGTGAAACCGAGCAGCACCAGCAGCACCGCGAACCCGCCCCAGGCCGCCGGGCGCAGCATCCAGCGCTGCCGGCGCAACAGCAGCGGCAGCCAACCCGGGCGATCGCTGATCGAATTGCGCGTCCCGCGCGCCGCCTTCACCCCGCGCGGCATGTCGCCTGCTCCACCATCCAGGCGCAGAGCGCGGGAAACCCGATCCCGCAATGCGCCGCCTGTTCCGGCAGCAACGATGTCGGCGTCAGCCCCGGTTGCGTGTTCACCTCCAGCAGCACCAGCCGGCCCGGCTCGCCACCGGTATCGTCGTAGCGGAAATCCGCCCGGCTCGCGCCGCGGCAGCCGAGCGCGCGATGCGCCGCCAACGCCATCCGCAACGCCTGCGCATAGGTGTCCGGATGCACGCCGGCCGGCACCACGTGGCGGGATCCGCCGGGCGCATATTTCGAGTCGTAGTCGTAGAAACTTCCCGCCTCCGCAATGATCTCGGTCACCGCAAGCGGGGTCTCGCCCATCACGCCGACGGTCAGTTCGCGGCCGGGGATGTATTCCTCCACCAGCGCGACCGGGCCGTAGCGCCAGGCGCGCGCGATCTCGGCCCGGCGGTTGTCGCCGCAGCGCACGATTTCCACGCCAACCGACGAGCCTTCGCCCGCCGGCTTGATCACGTACGGCAAGGGCAACGGATCGGCGGCGGCCAGATCCTCGCGCCCGACCAGCCGTCCGTGCGGCACCGCAAGGCCCGCCGCGGCGAACAGCGTCTTCGCGGCCGTCTTGTCCATCGCCAGCGCCGAGGCGCGCACGCCGGAGTGCGTGTAGGGAATCCCGAGCCAGTCGAGCACGCCCTGGATCGCGCCGTCTTCGCCGAACCGCCCGTGCAGCGCGTTGAACACCGCATCCGGCGGCGGCGTCAGGGCCGCCAGCAACGCGCCGAGATCGGCACCGACCTCGATCGGCGTCACGTCGAACCCGGCCGCGCCCAAGGCGGCGATCACCTGGATGCCGGAGGCCAGGCTGACCTCGCGTTCTGCCGAGATGCCGCCGTAGAGGACCGCAACCCGCATCATCCCGCCCTCCCCGTGCCGCTCGCATCCGTCATCCCGACGCCCGCCCGCAAGGGAAGGGGAAGCAGCCGCCCCAACCGGCGGATTTCCCATTCCAGGGCGACGCCGGTCGCGGCATGCACGCGCCGGCGAACCTCCTCGCCCAGGCCCTCCAGGTCGGCCGCCGTCGCGCCGCCGGTGTTGATCAGGAAATTGCAGTGCTTGTCCGAAACGACAGCACCGCCGCGCACCAGCCCACGACAGCCGGCCGCGTCGATCAGTTCCCACGCCTTCTGATCCGGCGGATTGCGGAACGTGGACCCGCCGGTGCGCGCGCGAACCGGTTGGCTCGCCTCCCGCGCTGCGCGGATCTCCGCCATCCGCGCCGCAATCGCCACCGGCGCACCCGCCCGCGCGCGCAGCCGCGCCCGCACCACCACCGCCCCATGCGGCAGGCGCGCATGGCGATAGGCGAAGGCCAGCTCTGCCGCCGACAGCCGCACCAGCGCGCCCGACCTGGTTACGACCTCGGCCCAGTCCAGCACCGCGGCAATCTCGCTCCCATAGGCACCGGCATTCATCGCCACCGCCCCGCCGATCGTGCCCGGAATGCCGCAGAGAAATTCCAACCCCGCCAGACCAGCCTCGGCAGCATGTTCGGAAACCGTGACATCCAGCGCCGCCGCACCGACCACCACCCCGTCCGCCTCGGCCACCACGGCAGAAAACCCACGCGCCAGCCGCACCGTGATGCCCGGCAACCCCCCATCGCGAATAATGAGGTTGGAACACGCCCCCAGCACATGCACCGGCAACTCCGGCGCCAACGCCGCCAGAAAGGCCGCCAGATCGGCGGCATCCGCCGGCCGCACCAACACCTCGGCCAGCCCGCCCACCCGAAACCAGGTGACCGGCGCCAACACGGCATTGCGCTGCACCCGCCCGCGCAGCGGCGGCAGGTCCGCAACAGGCGCGCGGAACGCGGGCATCATCGGAGGGGGCCGCGGCCAAGCAAGGCCAGGGGGCGCTGCCCCCTGGACCCCCGCCAAGGGCAGGGCCCTTGGAACCCATCCGTTGGTTCCGTGCGTGTGGGGGGTGGCGTGTGCGGGCGGGCGGCGTTGGCGTGGCATGGGCGGCGGAGGGACCAGGCGCCTCTGCGCCTGGTCCCTC
>JABBNW010000357.1 GCA_019352115.1 Pseudomonadota bacterium | reverse complement strand
CGCCCTTGGAACCCTTCCGTTTTGGTTCGGTGCTTGTGTGGGGTGTCTCGGGTCCGGGCCGGGAGTGCGCGAGAGGCGGGGCTTGCGCGCTTTGGCGCGCAAGCCCCCCTCCGCGCACTCCCGGCCCGGACCCGAGACACCCCACACAAGCACCGAACCCAAGTGATGGGGTCCAGGGGACGAGTTCCCTGGCGGGGTCCAGGGGCAGCGCCCCTGGCCTTCCTACCTCTCCCGCAGCGCTGCCTCCCGGGCGGCGAAGGCGCTCAGGTTGACGATCCCGCGCGCGGTGACGCTTGGCACCAGCACGTGGATCGGGCGCGACATCCCGAGCAGCAGCGGTCCGACCGACAGCGCGTCGGCGGCGGCTTTCAGCAGGGTGAACGCGATGTTCGCGGCATCCAGGTTGGGCATGACCAGCAGGTTGGCGGTGCCCTTGATCTGGCTGTCCGTTACGGCGCGCGCGCGGATGGCTTCCACCAGCGCCGATTCCGCGTTCATTTCGCCATCCACCGCAAGGTCCGGCCGCCGCGCGCGGATCAGTCCGAGCGCGGTCCGCATCTTGCGCGCGGAGTCGGTATCGCTGGCACCGAAATTGGAGTGCGACAGCAAGGCGACGTTGGGCACGACGCCGAAGCCCGCGACGGCCTCGGCGGCGAGCAGGGTCATCTCGGCAACCTGTTCCGCAGTAGGATCGACCACCATGTGCGTGTCGCACAGGAAGAGGGTGCCGGTGGGCAGGATCAGCGCCGCCAGCGCGTAGACGCGGCTGGCCCCTTCGCAGCGCGGAATGATCGGCAGGATGTACTGGATCTGCCGCCACCAGTTCGCCAGGCCGCCGACCAGCGCGGCATCCGCTTCCCCCGCGTGCAGCAGCATCGCCGCTGCGATGGAGCCGCGGCCGCGCAGGCTGCGCAGGGCGATGTCGGGCGGCACGCCGCGCCGGCCGGCCAGGCGGACGTACTCGGCGGCCAGCCGGTCGAAAATCTCGCGATCGGCGCCGGGATCGATCACCTGAACCGCGCCGCCGAGATCGAGCCGCAGGCCCATCGCCGCCACCTTGGCCGCGATCGCGTCGCGCTTGCCGAGCAGGATCGGCCGGGCGATCCGGTCGTCGACCAGGCTCTGCGCCGCGCGCAGCACCCGCTCGTCCTCGCCTTCCGCCAGCACGATGCGCTGGAGCGATTTGCGTGCCGCTTCGAACACCGGGCGCATGAACTGGCCGGAGCGGAACACGAAGCGTTCGAGCTCGTGGCGGTAGGCGTCGAAATCGGCAATCGGGCGGCGGGCGACGCCGCTTGCCATCGCCGCGCGCGCCACGGCGGGCGCGATTTCCAGGATCAGGCGCGGATCGAAAGGTTTCGGGATGATGTAGTCGGCACCGAATACCGGCGCGTCGCCGCCGTAGGCCGCGGCGACCACCTCGCTCGCTTCCATGCGCGCAAGGCCGGCCAGCGCCTCGACCGCCGCGATCTCCATCCCGCGATCGATCGTGCTGGCGCCGACATCCAGCGCGCCGCGGAAGATGAAGGGAAAACACAGGACGTTGTTGACCTGGTTCGGATAGTCGCTGCGCCCGGTGGCGACGATCGCGTCCGGCCGGGCGGCGCGCGCGAGTTCGGGCAGGATTTCCGGTTCGGGATTGGCGAGCGCCAGGATCAGCGGTTTCTCGGCCAGGCGGGCGAGCCATTCCGGTTTCAGCACCCGCGGCGCCGACAGGCCGAGGAACAGGTCCGCGCCTTCCAGCGCCTCCTCCAGGGTGGTGAGGTTCGTCTCGCGCGCGTAGCGGGCCATGTTGGCCAGCATCCCCGGCCGCCCGGCGCGCACCACGCCGCCGATATCGGTCAGGGTCACGTTTTCGACCCGCACGCCCATGGAGACGAGCAGATCGACGCAGGCGAGCGCCGCGGCGCCGGCGCCGGAGGTGACCAGTTTCACCTGATCGAGCGTCTTGCCTTGCAGCCGCAAGCCGTTGATCACAGCGGCGGCGACCGTGATGGCGGTGCCGTGCTGGTCGTCGTGGAAGACGGGGATGGCCATGCGTTCGCGCAGGCAGGCCTCGATCGCGAAGCACTCGGGCGCCTTGATGTCTTCCAGGTTGATCGCGCCGAAGGTGGGTTCCAGCGCGGCGACCACGTCGCAGAACCGGTCCGGGTCGGCGGCGTCCACTTCGATATCGAACACGTCGATGCCGGCGAATTTCTTGAACAGCGCGGCCTTGCCCTCCATCACCGGCTTGCCGGCCAGGGCGCCGATGTTGCCGAGACCGAGCACCGCGGTGCCGTTGGAGATCACGGCCACAAGGTTGCCGCGGATCGTGTAGTCGTACGCGGTGTCCGGGTCGGCCTGGATCGCTAGGCAGGCGGCGGCGACGCCGGGGGTATAGGCAAGCCCCAGGTCGCGCTGGGTCGCCATGCGCTTGGTCGGCTCGACGCTGAGCTTCCCGGGCCGCGGCAGGCGATGGTAGTCGAGCGCAGCGCGGCGGAAATCGTCGTCCATGGAGGCTTCCTCGTGTCCGGCCATACCGCATGGGGATGGCGCTTGGATGGGAAACGTCCTATATCCTCTATCATGGATCGACAAGGGATACTGACATGACCGCGCAGCGTGCCAGACTTGCCGAGGGTGGCCGGCTGGTGATCCCCGCCGAGTTCCGCCGCGAATTGGCGCTGCGCCCGGGCGAAAGCCTGGTGCTGGACATAAGGGACGGGGAGCTTCGCGTCCGCTCGCTGCGCCGCGCGGTGGAACGGGCGCAGGCGCTGGTGCGCCCCTACGTTCCCGCCGGCGCAAGCCTGTCGGAAGAATTGATCGACCAGCGCCGGGCGGACGCGGCACGTGACTGAAGGCGCCGGGCATGAAGGCGCCGGGCATGAAGGCGTTGGGCATGACTGAACCGGGCAGGCCGGTGGTGTTGGATGCCTCGGCCGTGCTCGCGCTGCTGGGCAACGAGCCCGGGGCCGAGGCGGTGCTGGAGGTCCTGCCGCGCGCCACCATGAGTGCGGTGAACCTGTCCGAGGTGGTGGCGAAGCTGGCCGAGCGGGGGATGCCCGACGAGGCAATCCGCGCCGCGCTGGACGGGCTCGACCTCGATCCGCTTCCGTTCGACGCCGAGGCGGCCTATGCGGCCGGTGCGTTGCGCCCGGCGACGCGCGCGGCGGGGCTGGGGTTTGGGGACCGGGCGTGTCTGGCGCTGGCGGCCCGGCTCGGCGGCGTGGCGCTGACGGCGGATCGGGCGTGGGCGGAGGTCGCGGTAGCCGGGGTGC
>JABBNW010000062.1:19731-20591 GCA_019352115.1 Pseudomonadota bacterium | reverse complement strand
CAGGGGACGAGTTCCCTGGCGGGGGTCCAGGGGGCAGCGCCCCCTGGCCTTGCTTGCGAACCTGCCGGGCCTCACGCCTGCTCGGTGCCGCGGAATCCTGTTGCCACCACGTAGAGCTCGCTTGATTCCTTGCGGCTTGCGGGGGGTTTGGCGTGGCGCACCACTGCGAACGATCGTTTCAATCGTTCGAGCATTCCCTTTTCCGACCCACCCTGGAATACTTTGGCAACGAAACTGCCGCCTGGGGTCAGCACCTCGACGGCGAACGCGACCGCCAGTTCGGCCAGCGCCATGATCCGCAGGTGGTCGGTGGCGCCGTGCCCGGTCGTGTTCGGCGCCATGTCCGACAGCACCAGGTCCGCTGGTCCGCCCAGGAGTGCCGCCATCCGCTCCGGCATGTCCGGATCCATGAAATCGCCGACGATCAGTTCCGCCCCCGGCACCGGCTCCACCGGCAGCAGGTCCACCCCCACCACCCGCGCCGCCCCGCGCGCCACCGCCACCTGCGACCATCCGCCCGGCGCCGCCCCCAGATCCACCACCCGGGCGCCACGTCGTAGCACATGGAACCGATCGTCCAACTCGATCAGCTTGAACGCTGCGCGCGACCGCCAGCCTTGCTCGCGCGCCGCCCGCACGTAGGGATCGTTCAACTGCCTGGCCAGCCAGCGCTGCGATCCCACACTGCGGCCGCGCGCCGTGCGGACCGGCACTGCCAGCCCTCGCGACCCCGGCGGCGGGGTGCCGCGGTTCATGCTGTGTGGCTCCGGTTGTGGGCGGGCGCGCAAGGCCAAGGGGCTCCGCCCCCTGGACCCCTGCGACGGCTTCGCCCGGGAGCGGGGTGGCTTCGGGGGGTGGGG
>JABBNW010000062.1:0-19721 GCA_019352115.1 Pseudomonadota bacterium | reverse complement strand
CCCCCCGAAGCCACCCCGCTCCCGGGCGAAGCCCCCCCAAGGGATGCAAGGGACTTGTCCCTTGCTGGGGGGTCCAGGGGGGCAAAGCCCCCTTGGCCTTGTGCCCCCGCCAACACCCGGAACCCACGCCGCATCATCCGCGCCGTCCGCGGTGGGCTCGGATCAGCCGGAGCAGGATGCCTTCGCGCAGCCCGCGGTCGGCGACGATGATGTGGGGGGCGGGCCAGGTCTGGCGGATGGCGGCGAAGACGGCGCAGCCTGGCAGGACGAATTCCGCGCGTTCGGGTCCGATGCAGGGGTGGGTGCACAGGCCGTCGCGGCCGAGGGTTCGCAGGCGATCGAGCGCCTGGTCGGCGGCTTCGCCGCTGAGCACGGTGCCGTCCACCAGCGCGCGGTGGTAGCGCGGCAGGCCGAGCGCCTGGCCGGCGAGGGTGGTGACGGTTCCGCTGGTGCCCAGCAGGTCGACCTCGCCCTGGCGGATTTCGCGTGCGATGCAGTGGACCTGTTCGAACGGGGCGAGGCGTTCGGCGGTTTCGGCGACCATGGCGCGGAAGCCGGCGGCGGTATCGGCGGCCGGGCCGAAGCGTTCGGCGAGGGTGACGACTCCGATCGGCAGCGACAGGTAGCCGATCATGGCCGGTTTGCCGCAGTGGTCGATGCGGACCCAGGCGAGTTCGGTCGAGCCGCCGCCGATATCGAATACGAGCGCCCGGCGCGCGCCGCCGAGCAGCGCGGCGCAGCTTTCCAAGGCCAGTTCGGCTTCCTCGCGCGGGGTGATGAGTTCGATCGGCAGCCCGGTTTCCTTGCGGGCGCGGCAGAGGAATTCGGCGCCGTTGGCGGCCTGGCGGCAGGCTTCGGTGGCGACCGCGCGCAGCCCGGCGACCGGGCGGCGGCCGAGGCGGTCGGCGCATTCCCCCAGCGCGGTGAGGGCGCGGTCCATCCCGCAGGTACTGAGCTGGCCGGAGTGGTGCAGGCCTTCGCCGAGCCGGACCACGCGGCTGAAGCTTTCGACCACTCGGAAGCCGGGGCCGCAGGGGGTTCCGATCAGCATGCGGCAGTTGTTGGTACCGAGGTCGAGCGCCGCGAAGGCCGGCCCGCCCGGTCGGCGGGCGGCGCAGGGCTGGGCGACCGTGGGCGGCGTGGCAGCCGCGGCCACGCCCTCCAGGACCATGCCCTCCGCGGCAAGGCTGGTGGGGACGGCCCCTTCGGGCGGCGCCGGCTTGGGCGCGGATGGGGGCGGTCGCGACAACACGGCCTTCCTGTCGGTCGGTGACCGGTCATAATCAGCACTTGGCGCCGCCACCGCAAGGCTTTACCCACCCGCCGTCGCCTGCCCCCATCTTCCGCGCCCCCGATCTTCCATCCATGCGCCCGTCTTCCCGGAGATTGTCGATGCCCGAGCCCGCCCGCGTCCCGGCCGATGCCCAAGCACCGGCCGATGTCGGCAAATTGTCGTTCGAGGACGCGCTGGCCGAGTTGGAGCAGATTGTCCGCGGGCTGGAGAGCGGGCAGCAGAAGCTGGAGGACGCGATCGCCGCCTACGAGCGCGGCGCGGCCCTGCGCCGCCATTGCGAGGCCAAGCTCGCGGAAGCCGAGGCCCGCGTCGCCGCGATCGTCGAGCGCGCGGACGGCACCCTCGCCACCCGCCCGACCGACTGAACCCGCGCCCCTGGGGGTCGAATAGCCGGGGAATCAAATGCCCAAGGATGGAATACCCGGGGATCGAATCAGACGGGCACCCCTGCGGCCGGCTACATCGTCACCTGCATGTCGGCGTCCACAGCGATCGCCTGGCCGCTGATCGTGACCCCGAACGGGCTCGCGAGATACAGCGCCATGTTGGCGATGTCCTGCTGGGTGACGAAGCTGCGCAGGCTGGTGGTGGCGACGGTGCGCTCGGTCATCTCGTTCTCGGAAATCCCCGCCGCCTTCGCCTTGGCGGCGATCACGGCGCGGATGCGCGGCCCGTCGACCGGTCCGGGCAGGATCGCGTTCACCCTGATGCCGTCGGGGCCGAGCTCGATCGACAGCGACTTGGTGAACCCGACCACCCCCCATTTGGCCGCCGCATAGGGCGCCCGCAGCGGAAAGCCGAAGCGCCCGGCGGCCGAAGAGAGGTTCACGACCGCCCCGCCGCCGGCCGCGCGCAGCGCCGGGATCGCCCGGCGGGCGCAGTGGAACATGCTGGCGAGGTCGATGCGCAACGTGGCGTCCAGCGCCTCCGGGTCCACGTCCTCCACCGGCGCGGTGGGCCCGGCGATGCCGGCGTTGTTCACCAGCACATCGAGCCCGCCGAGATGGGCGACGGCCGCGTCCACGAAGGCCTCGCAATCGGCGACCACGCCGGCGTCGGCGCGCATGTGGGGGTGCGGGCAGCCGGCGAGGCTCGTCGGATCGACGTCGGAGACGAATACCGCGGCCCCGCAGGCGGCGAAGCTGTCGGCCATCACCCGGCCGATGCCGCCCGCGCCGGCGCTGATCGCGACCCGCAGGCCGGAAAGATCCACCGTCAGCGGCATGCGCGCACCCATTACCATCACGTCTCTCCCCTTGTCCGGCCGCGACCGTGTAGGATCGGCCCGAATCACGCAAGGGAGCTGCCGGATGGAAGCGCGGACGGCGCCGGACGCCGCCCTGGTGACGGCCGGGCGCGTCGGCACGGCTGCCGCGCCGGACGCGGCGGCGGCAGGCCCCCCTGCCCCCGGCCTTGCGGTGGCCGAGCTGATCGCCGTCCTCGCCGCGGTCACCGGCGGCGAGCCGCGCGTCCTCACCATCGCCGGCGGCCAGGCGCTGCCCTCCGGCCCGCTGGAACCCGGCCACCGCTCCCTGCAAGCCGGCCTGCGCGCCTGGGTGGAGCGGCAGACCCGCCACCCGCTGGGCTATGTCGAGCAGCTCTACACCTTCGCCGACCGCGACCGCGCGGTGCAGGAGGCACGCCACATCTCGATCAGCTACCTCGGCCTGACCAGGGAAGCGCGGCCCGGCGGCGAGCCCGGCGTCGGCTGGCACAGTTGGTACCGCTTCTTCCCGTGGGAGGACCAGCGCGCCGGCGGCGCCGCGATCGTCGCCGACGTCATCGCCCCCCACCTGCTCGCCTGGGCCGACGCGGCTCCCGACCCGCCCGCACGGCGCGAACGCCGCCAGCGGGTCGTGATCACCTTCGGGCTGGAAGGCGGCGCGTGGAACGAGGAGCTGGTGCTGCAACGCTACGAACTGCTGTGGGAGGCGCGCCTGGTCGCGGAAGCCGGCGTCCCCGCCCCGCCGGTGCCGGGCACGCCGATGGGCCATGACCACCGCCGCATCCTCGCCACCGCGATCGCCCGCCTGCGCGCCAAGATCAAATACCGCCCGGTGGTGTTCGAGCTGCTGCCCGGCGCCTTCACCTTGCTGGGCCTGCAACGCACGGTCGAGGCCCTCGCCGGCCGCCTGCTGCACAAGCAGAATTTCCGTCGCCTGGTGGAAAGCCAGGACCTGGTCGAGGAGACCGGGGAGACGGTGCGCGAAACGGGCGGCCGGCCAGCCAAGCTGTTCCGCTTCCGCCGCGCCGTGCGGGCCGAGCGCGCGGTCGCCGGCACCAAGCTGCCGCTCGCCCGCCCCGGCTGATCCGGCGCGGCCGGCGGAGGCGAACGCCGCGCGGGCGGCCGCCTGCCGGAAAGTTGAAACCCGCCCCGCACCCCCCGCCCGCGGACGGTCGTGACCCGAGGGCACACGCCCGGACCGGCCGTTCTTGTGACTTCCGCGCCCGGCGTTACGGGCGGCTGCGTCGGCAACCGGATCGGGCTCGGTATTCCCGCGCCGGATCAACTAGACGGCATACCCCCGGGCACCCGCCACCCGGTTCCCCATGTCCTGCCCACGACCCGAGGACCAGAAAGGAAGGGGAATCATGTTCCTGCATCGCAAAGAGACCATCCAGCCGGTCAAGGTCGGCAAGCCGGACGCGCGCTTCGGCACTTTCCTGCTCGAACAATTCGGCGGCGCCACCGGCGAACTCACCGCCGCGCTCCAGTACTGGGTGCAGTCCTTCCACGTCGAGAACGCCGGCATCCGCGACATGCTGCAGGACATCGCCGTGGAGGAATTCGGCCACCTGGAAATGGTCGGCAAGCTGATCGCCCAGCATACCAGCAAGATGGACCAGACCGCGGTCTACGACGCGCCGCTGTTCCGGCTGAAGGGCATGGGTCCGCATTTCCTGGACAGCCAGGGGAACGCCTGGACCGCCGCCTATATCAACGAGGGCGGCAACGTGGTGCGCGACCTGCGCGCCAACATCGCCTCCGAGGCCGGGGCGCGGCAGACTTACGAGGCGCTCATCAAGGCCTGCGACGACGACGGCACCAGGAAGGTGCTGACCCATCTGCTCACCCGCGAGATCACGCACGCCAACATGTTCATGAAGGCGCTCGACTCCATGGGCAAGCTCACCGATCCGATGTTCGGCACCATTCCGCCGGACGACACGGTGAAGGTCGTGTTCAACCTCTCGCAGGGCGAGGACGTGCGCGGCCCGTGGAACGAGGCGCCGGCGTTCGACTACGTGGCCGACCCGAAGGCCGCGGGCGGTCTGCCGCCGGCTCCGATCAACCCCGACGACGAACGGGGCGCGAAAAGCAAGTCTCACTCCAGCTGAAACCAACTCCGCCTGGGTGACGGCAGGGCCGCGGATCGCTGCGGCCCTGCCGGTCGCCGGGCACACCCGACAGGAGCGTCACTCGATGCAGGAAGAATCCATGGAAGATCGCGCATCCCGCCTCGCGGGACGCGCCGGCGCGCGGGCCGAGGCCCTTGCGGGCGAGGCCCGCGACCGCGCCGGGGATCTGGCGCGCAAGGCGGCCCCGGTCGCGGGGCTCGCCTACGACGAGGCGCGCGATCGGGCGCGGGGCGCGGCCAGCGCGCTGGCGGACACGGTGGAGCGCCAGCCGCTGGCGGTCCTGCTGGCGGTCGGACTGCTGGGCGGCGCTCTTGGCTTCCTGCTGGGACGCCACTGAGGCGGCCCCGGAAGCCCAACAGGGCAGCCGGCGGGGGCGCCGGCCACTTCTCATTGCAACACGGATTTTCGTGTGGAGGCGATCATGGACGGCGGGATGCTTCTCTGGCTCCTCGGCATCCCGATCCCGGTCATCATCGTGCTGTTGCTGATTTTTCGCTGACGGCGAACGCGGACTCCCCGGCAGCGCGATAGGGCCGCCGGGGCATTCGCGCCGGACGCCGGACGGCGCTCTCAGAATCGCTCCACCCAGGGCCGGACTTCGATCTCCCAGGTCCAGGCGCTGCGGTCCTGGCTGATCAGGTGCCAATACGTCGCCGCGATCGCGTCCGGATCGAGCATCGAATCCGGCGCCTCCGCCGGCTCCGACCGCCCCGGGTTCCGGATCGCGCCGTCGATCACCACGTGGCCGACATGCACGCCCTGCGGCGCCAGTTCGCGCGCCATGCTCTGCGCCAGGCCGCGCAGCGCGAACTTGCCCATCGCGAAAGCCGCCGACTGCGGATAGCCCTTCACCGACGCCGAGGCGCCGGTGAACAGGATCGTCCCCGCCCCTTTCGCCACCATCAGCCGCGCCGCCTGCTGGCCCACCAGGAACCCGCCGTAGGCGGAGACGGCGATCGCGCGCGCCACGTCCTCCGGCACCAGGCTGCCGATCGGCCCGCGCGCGCGGGCGGAGGCGTTGTAGATCACCACGTCCGGCTCCCCGAGGGAGGCCACTACGGCGTCGAACAGCCCGGCGACTTCCTCCGGTTCGGCCGCCTCGCAGGCGAACGACGCGGCACCCGTTTCGCCGCACAGCGCCGCCAGCCGGTCGGGCGTGCGCGACGCCAGCGCGACCGGCACGTTCTGGCGCGCGAACAGGCGTGCCAGCGATGCCGACAGCCCGTTGCCGGCGCCGACGATGAGGGCAAGACGGGGTGTCATCAGCGGGCTCCCGAAACCGGCACGATGGCGCCGGAGACATAGGCGGCGGCGTCCGAGGCGAGCCACAGCACCGCCTCCGCCACCTCCTCGGCCGAGCCGGGGCGGCCCATCGGCACCCCGGCCGTCAGCCGCGCCACCCGGTCCGGCAGGCCGGCGCGGGCGTGCAGATCGGTCTCGATCAGCCCGGGGCTGACCGCGTTCACCCGGATCCCGCGCGGACCCAGTTCGCGCGCCGCGCCGATGGTGAGCGAGTCGAGCGCCCCCTTGGACGCCGCATAATGGATCCACTCCCCTGCCCCGCCCAGTTCGGCCGCGCGCGAGGACACATTCACGATCGCGCCGCCCGCCCCGCCGCGGTCGGTCGCCATGCGTGCCACGGCCTCCCGGATGCACAGGAAGGGGCCGCGCACGTTCACCGCCAGCACCTCGTCCAGGATCGCGGTGGTAACGGTATCGATCCGCGCCGTCGGCCCGGTGATGCCGGCATTGTTCACGAGCGCCGTCAGCGGCCCGAACACCTGATCCACCGCGGCGAAAGCGGCGAGGATATCGGCCTCCGCCGCCATCTCGGCACGGATCGGAATCGCCCGGCCGCCGGCGCGCTCGATCCCGGCCGCCACCTCCAAGGCCATCGCCTGGTTGCCGCGATACGTGAGTGCCACGGCATAGCCGCGCGCGGCGGCCGCCCGGGCGACGGCGGCGCCGATCCCCTGGCTGCCGCCGGTGACCAACATGACAGGCTGCATGGCGCGTTCCCCTTGCGTGGGCGCGGATCAAAGCACGCCTGCTCGGGGGACAGAAGGTACGGGCGACGGCTGCTGGCGGCCCCGCTCCAGGCCGACGACATGCCGGAGCCTACAAGGCCCCTTCGAGCTTCATCGCCTCCTTGAAGCGTTCGGTTTCCTTCTGCGCACTCTCAGCGAGCCTCCGACTTTCCTGCTCGCGTTTCGACAGGACCACCTGCGTCTTCGCGAGGTCGGCAAACACCGCCTTGAATTTTGGGTTCTTCGGGATGGCAAATTCCGGCAGGGCAGAAATTCCCTTCACGAACCCACCTCGGCTCTGCGCAAGATCCTTCTTGCCCTGGGCAAGCAGTTCCAGACCGCGCTTGAGCGATATCCTGGCTTCCTCCAGCACTTCCTTCTTCGCATAGTCGCGGTGGCCCTCGGTCGAGAAGTTCATGATATTGAACTTGACCCGGTCGAGTTGCCCGCCGGCTTCCGCGAAGCGCGACGTGATGCCTTCGAGCGCCTTGCCCGTGCGGGCGTCGAGGTTGCGGCAGACGCTCACGAATTGCGCCTCCCGGTCGCCGACCCCGTCCGCGAGTTCGCGTACCGTCTTCGCCGCCGACTGGATGGTCTTGAAGGCGTCGTCGCCCTTCTCCAGCGCCAGATCGAAGCTCGCTGATTGCTGCTCGGCCCGGTCGGCCAGCCGCCCGATCTGCGGGTCGAGTTTCGACAGCTTGCGGTCATAGACCTCGTCCCAGGCCTTCTGGGTCTCCTTGCGCGCGTTGTCCACCAGCTTGCGCAGCTCGTTCAGCACCCGGGTGCCATCACGAAGATGTCCTTCGGCGATCGTGACTTCCAGTTCGCCGGCATTGGGCTCCTCGCTTGCCACCGCCTTGGCGGCATCCTCCTGCGTCTCGCCCGCTTCGGTCTCGATATCCTTGAGCTCGTTCAGCTTGCTCTCGATCCGCTTCACGTGGTCGATGATCGCGGAGATGACCTTCGCGCACTCGACCTTGCAGGTTTCGACCGCGCCGCTGAGCAGGGCGGCGACCTCCTTGCGTTCGTTCTCGAGCGCGGTCCGCTCCTTGGTGATGACACCGGGATACTTGCCGAGCACCCTGAGACAGGTCGCGTGCAGGACCTTGTTGCACTTGGCCTGCGCCTTGGTCACCGCCGGGGTGAGGTCGGCAAGGGCGGAGAGCGCCGTATCGTAGGCGGCCACGCAGTCGTCCACCGCCTTGACGTCCTTGGTGGGCTTGGCCGTCGCACGTGCCGCCTCGTAGGCCTTGAGCGCCTCGCCGAGGCCGGTGGAGGGCAGGGTCACCGGCTGGTTCTTTTTCCACCAGGCGTAGGCAAGCTCCGGAACGTCGCTGTCCTTCATCTCGGCCTCCATGCGTTTGGACCCGATTCTCGAATTTAAACGATACGCATCCGGACGCCACCCACGAACGGTTGCAATTGCAGGATTTTAATGCCTCTGGTCGCGCGGGCCGACGCGCGTCCGCGCCAGGACGGCACTCGGGGGCGGCGGGCGCATGGTCACGGTCCCCCGATCGGTCGCCGCGCGTCGGATATGGCCCGCGGCGCATATGGCCGGCGGCGCACGGCCGCGCTGGACGCGGCGCAGCAGCCGCGCCAGAGTCGTCGAAAGCTCCCGGAGGGCGTCCATGCAAAGCCTGATGCAGCCGCACCCGCTGCTGATCTCCTCGTTGTTGAAGCACGCCGCACGCCACCACGCGGATGCCGAGGTCGTCTCCCGCAGCGACGACGGCGCGGTCCATCGCACCACCTGGGGCGCGACCGAGGGGCGCGCGCGGCGGCTCGCGAACGCCCTCGCCGGCCTCGGGGTCGGCGCCGGGGACCGGGTCGGCACCTTGGCCTGGAACGACCACCGGCATCTCGAGATCTACTACGCGGCACCCGGCATGGGGGCGATCTGCCACACCATCAATCCGCGCCTGCATCCCGACGACATCGCCTACATCATCACCCATGCGGGCGATGTCGTGCTGTGCGTCGATCCGGGCTTCGCCGGGCTGATCGAAACGATCGCCCCGGCGATCGCCGCCACCGTGCGCGCGGTGGTGATGCTCGCCGCCCCCGCGCAGATGCCCGCCCTCGCGCTGCCGCCGGGGATGGCGCTGCTCTGCTACGACACCCTGATGGCGGCGGCGGCGGAGGAGTTCACCTGGCCGGCGCTGAGCGAGGCCACCGCCTCCTCGCTCTGCTACACTTCTGGCACCACCGGACGGCCGAAGGGCGTGGTGTACAGCCACCGCTCCACCGTGCTGCACGGCTACGCCATCAACATGGCCGACGTGCTGGGCCTGCGCGCGATCGACCGCGTGCTGCCGGTGGTGCCGATGTTCCACGTCAACGCCTGGGGCATCCCCTACGCCGCGGCGATGGCGGGATCGGGGCTCGTGCTGCCCGGCCGGCACCTCGACGGCGCCAGCCTGCACGCGCTGATGAACGCCGAGCGGGTCACGCTCGCCGCCGGCGTGCCGACCGTCTGGATGGGTCTGCTCGCGCATCTGCGCGCCACCGGCGGACGGCTCGACACGGTGAAGATCATCATGACCGGCGGCTCCGCCTGCCCGCCGCTGCTGATCGAGGCCTTCGGCAACGAATACGGCATCGCGGTCGAGCACGGCTGGGGCATGACGGAAATGAGCCCGGTCGGCACCTACAACAAGCCGAAACCGGCCCATCTCGGACTCGATCCGGCCGGACGCACCAGGCTCGGCCTCAAACAGGGGCGCATCCTGTGCGGGCTGGATATGAAGATCGTGGACGGCACCGGCGCCGAACTGCCCTGGGACGGGATCGCCTTCGGCGATCTGAAAGTGCGCGGCCCCTGGGTCACCACCGCCTACGCCGGCGAACCGCAAGGCAGCGCGCTCGATGCCGAGGGCTGGTTTGCCACCGGCGACGTCGCCACCATCGACCCGCAGGGCATGATGGAAATCACCGACCGGTCAAAGGACGTGATCAAGTCGGGCGGGGAATGGATCAGCTCGATCACGCTCGAAAACCTCGCCGTCTCCCACCCCGACGTGGCCGAAGCCGCGGTGGTGGCGGCGGTGCACCCGAAATGGGACGAACGGCCGGTGCTGATCGTGGTCGCGCGGCCCGGGCGTCAGATCGATCCGGACTCCGTTCTCGCGGTCTATGCCGACAAGGTGCCGCGCTGGTGGGTGCCGGACGCCGTCGTCGTGCTGGACGGGCTGCCGCACACCGCCACCGGCAAGTTGCAGAAGACGGTGCTGCGCGAACAGTTCCGCGGCCACCTGGTGCTCTGACACGAACAGATGATGACGCATGGGTCCGAGCACCGGCTTATCCTGGTGCCCACGCGGGCCGCTTCGTCGGCCGACGGGACGCCGTGACAGCGGGCCGGGACCTGCTACACTCGGGCCAGACGGCGCATGCCACGGAGGAAAATCGGGATGATCTACGAACTGCGCATCTACGACTGCGTGCCGGGCAAGCTGCCCGACCTGCTCAAGCGCTTCGACACCATCACGCTCAAGATCTGGGACAAGCACGGCATCCGCCACGCGGGCTTCTGGACCACCCTGATCGGGGAATCGAACCAGCGGCTCTATTACATGCTCGCGTGGGACTCGCTCGCCGACCGGGAGCGCAAGTGGAACGCGTTCCAGTCCGACCAGGAATGGATCAGTGCACGCGCGCAGACGGAAGCGGCCGGCCCGATCGTAGCCCAGGTGACGAACGAGATCCTGGCCCCGACCGGCTTCTCCACGGTGAAGTGACCCGGCCCGCCGACGGAGCGCGGCGAGCCGCCCCGCCAGGGTGCGCTCTGGCGATCCGGCTTGCCCACGGCCCGGCGGCGGACCACTCTGCACGGTGCGACCGCCGATCGGTCGCCCCCTTGGCCGCGGCGGCCGCGGGAGGAACGACATGAACGTCCTGGCCCCGCCCAAGGCCCGCCTGTCGGTCGAGGTGGTGGTCGACCTCGTCTGCCCGTGGTGCTTCCTCGGCACCCGCCGGCTGCGCCGTACTCTGCGCCGCCGGCCGGACCTGCTGGTGGATATCACCTGGCGCCCATTCCTGCTGAACCCCGACATGCCGCGCGGCGGCATGACCCGCAACGACTACGTCGTGCGCAAATTCGGTGGCGAGGAACGCGCCCGCCGCCTGTACGCCTCGATCTCCGAACTCGGCCGCACCGAGGGGATCGCCTTCCGCTTCGACCGCATCCGCCGCACGCCGTCTTCAATCGACGCGCACCGGCTGGTCCGCTTCGCCGCCCGCTTCGGCCCCGCCGACCCGGTGGTGGAGGCATTGTTCTCCGCCCATTTCACCGACGGCCACGACATCGGCGACCCGGCCGTGCTGGCCGCCATCGCCGGCGCCGCGGGGCTCGATCCGATCCGCCTGCGCCGCCTGCTCGCGACTGACGAGGATCTCGACGTCATCCATGCGGAGAACCTCCGCGCGCACCGAATCGGCATCAATGGCGTGCCCTGCTTCGTTGTCGGCGGCCGGCACGCGATCGCCGGGGCGCAGGAGCCAGAAGTGATCGAACGCCTGCTCGACGTCGCCGCGGTCGAGGCGACGCTGGTCTGACCCTGCCCCGCGGGCCGACACCGCGGCGGGGGCACCATGGTTTCGCAACGAAAATCCCCGCCCGCCGATCAACATGGCGTGCCTGCGGGTGCGAACCGGCCTCTCGGCCGGCAATGCGGTGGCGATGCCCGCACGCCCGACACATATCCCGGGCACAATTTCCATCGGGCTTCGAAAGGGCAAAGCATGACCGTAGTTGTCGTCACGGGCGCCGGAGCCGGCGTCGGGCGGGCGACCGCCCGCGAATTCGCACGCCGCGGTTGCGACGTCGGCCTGATCTCGCGCGATCCCGAACGGCTCGAAAGCGCCGCCGCCGAACTGCGCGCGCTCGGCGTGCGCGCCTGCCCCGCGCCCGCCGACGTGGCGGACCCGGAAGCGCTCGACCGCGCCGCCTCGGCGATCGAGGCCGAACTCGGCCCGATCGACGTCTGGGTGAACGACGCTATGGCGACAATCTTCGCC
The DNA here is from genome assembly GCA_019352115.1 of Pseudomonadota bacterium. Classification (GTDB taxonomy): domain Bacteria; phylum Pseudomonadota; class Alphaproteobacteria; order Acetobacterales; family Acetobacteraceae; genus JAJZVS01. The sequence continues at coordinate 8,021 of JABBNW010000062.1, read as the reverse complement.
CCGGTCGCGGAGATCACGCCAGCCGAATACCGCCGCGCCACGGAGGTGACCTACCTCGGCACCGTGTACGGCGTGCAGGCCGCCCTCAAGCGGATGAAGCCACGCGGCCACGGCACCATCATCAACGTGGGCTCCGCGCTGGCCTACCGCTCGGTGCCGCTGCAATCGGCCTATTGCGGCGCCAAGGCGGCAATCCGCGGCTTCACCGACAGCCTGCGCAGCGAACTGATGCACGACGGCCTGAAAATCACCCTCACGATGGTCCACCTGCCGGCGGTCAACACACCGCAATTCGACTGGGCGCTGAACCGCATGGGCCGCCGCGCGCAGCCGGTGCCGCCGATCTACGAACCCGAAGTGCCCGCCCGCGCCATCGTGTTTGCCGCCTTCCACCCCCGGCGCGAAATCTGGGTCGGCCTGCCAACCGTCATCGCCATCCTGGCAAACCGGATCGCCCCCGGCCTCGTCGACCGCTACCTCGCCACCCATGGCTACTCGGGCCAACTGACGAACGAACCGCTGCCCGCCGACGCCCCCGCCAACCTGTTCGACCCCGTGGCCGGACCCTACGGCGCCCACGGCCGCTTCAGCGCCCAATCGCGCAACACCAGCCTCGAAATGTTCACCGACCGCCACAAAACCGCCGCCTACGCCGGCCTGGCCACTATCGCCCTGCTCACAGCCGCCCACCTGCTGGCCCGCCGATATGACGTGTAATACGCAACGGTGCAGCCCTCGGCGGTTGGCAGCAAAGGCCAGGGGCTCTGCCCCTGGACCCCGCCAGGGAACTCGTCCCCTGGACCCCATACTGTTTGGGTTCCTCGCGTGTGGGTGGCGTCGCGCGTGGGCGTGCGGCGGCGAGGCGGCTGCGGCGCCGGCAGGGGGGCAGGGCGCATCGGCGCCCTGCCCCTGCCGGCGCCGCAGCCGCCTCGCCGCCGCACGCCCACGCGCGACACCCCCCACACGCGAGGAACCAACGGAAGGGTTCCAAGGGCGAGCCCTTGGCGGGGTCCAGGGGCAGAGCCCCTGGCCTTTGCTACCAACCGCCAAGGGCTGCACCGTTGCGTATGCCCGGCGCCGTGCCGGCGCGGGGGGGGACGGATGCTTGTGACACTGGCCGTCCGTTACTTGTTGGTGGTGTTGTTTTTTCCGTTCAGTGCACTCGACAAGATCATCAATTTCCGTGGGGCGGTGGGGCAGGCGGAGACGATGTTTCCGCCTTGGCTTGCCACCGGATCGATTCTGGCGGGGTTGTTCATCGAGATCGTGATGTCGCTCGGGATACTGACCGGGACGGCGGATCGGCTCGCGGCACTGGTTCTGGCACTTTATTGCGTCGCCACTGCGATCCTGTTCAAGCCGTTCTGGCGGCCGGGCGATTTCTGGCATTCCGGCGACAGCAAGGGGCGGGATCTGTTCTGGGACTTCCTCAAGAATTTCTCGTTGGCCGGAGGGTTTCTGCTGCTCGCCTTCGGCACGACGGCGCACGGGGTGCCGGCGTTGCTCGCGCATCCGTTCGGTTCCACCCATCCTTATGCGGCGCATGGCGGATAGTGCGATGTCGGATGCTTCTCCTCAGGTTCCCTACTGGCATCTCTGGACCGACGCGGCCGGCGTCAGCCACCAGGTGCGGTGCGCGCTGAGCCGGTTCACGATGGCGGCGATGGGCGCCGGCGCGGCGCCGCAATGGCAGGGAAGCCGGACGCATGACGGCATGACGGTGATGGTGACGATCCAGCCCGTCGGCTGGGTGGGCGAGTGGCACGAGAACCCGCGCCCGCAGTGGATCATTCCCCTGTCGGGCCGGTGGTTTGTCGAATCGATGGACGGCACGGTGGTGGAGATGGGACCGGGCGAGCTGTCGCTCGGGGAGGACCAGAACACGACGCTCACGAACGGGCGGAAAGGGCATCGGTCGGGCACCGTAGGCGACGTGCCGGCGGTGCTGATGGTGGTCCAGTTCGATGCCCCGCCGACGATCGACCGGCCCTGCCGCTTCGCATGAACGAGCCGGTCGTCATCGACCCGCGCTTCCGCCGCTACGTCCTCGACAACGCGGTGCTGGAGGAACTGGCGCGCGGGTTCCGCTGGATCGAAGGCCCGGTGTGGATCGGCGACGCCGACTGCCTGCTGTTCCAGGACCTCCCGCGCAACCGCACGATGCGCTGGAGTGAGGACCACGGCGTGTCGGTCTATCGCGCGCCGTCCGACTACGCGAACGGCCAGACGCGCGACCGCGAAGGGCGCTTGATCGCCTGTTCCCATCACGGCCGTTGCCTTTATCGCACCGAGCACGACGGGCGGGTGACCCGTCTCGTCACCCACCATGCCGGCAGGCGGCTCAACGCACCGAACGACGTGGTGGTGAAATCGGACGGCAGTATCTGGTTCACCGATCCGCTGTACGGCTTGCTGAGCGACTACGAGGGCGGCAGGCAAGCATCCGAGCAGCCGCCGGCGCTTTATCGTTTTGATCCCGCAAACGGGGAGATCGCGATCATGGCGAGTGATTTCGACGGCCCCAACGGGCTCGCCTTCTCCCCCGACGAGCGCCGGCTGTACGTTGCGGAAACCGGCGACCAGGCGCAGCCCGATCCGCGCCAGCACATCCGCGTCTTCGACCTTGACGCCGACGGCCGCGGCCTGCGGGGCGGCACGGTGTTCCACAAGATCGCCCCGGGCTATGCCGACGGCATCCGGGTGGACGAGGACGGCAATCTGTGGAGCAGCGCCGCCGACGGCGTGCACTGCATCGCCCCCGACGGCACCTTGCTGGGCAAGATCCCGATCCCGCACCGCGTCTCCAACCTCACCTTCGGCGGGTTGCACAAGAACCGCCTGTTCATCGGCGGTTCGCACACCTTATATGCGATCTTCGTCAACACGCGCGGCGCGCAGACGCCATGAGCCACCGGCTGCGCGGCATCGCCCTGCTGTCCCGCGCGCCCGCCGCGCTCGCATCGTTCTATGTCCGGGGCCTGGGCTTCGCCGCCGCGCCCGACGGACTGACCCTGACCTTGGGGGGCGGGCAGGTCCGCCTGCTTCCCGCGGCCGCCTCGGCGGCGGCCTATCCGATCCCGCGCGCGAGCAACGATCCGTGGTTCCAGCATATCGCGATCGTCGTGACCGACATGGCCGCGGCCCATCGGCGCGCGCTGGCGCAGGGCGCGGTGCCGATTTCGATCGACGGTCCGCAGCGCCTGCCGGACAGTGCCGGGGGCGTGACGGCGTTCAAGTTCCGCGATCCGGAGGGCCACCCGCTGGAACTCCTGGAATTTCCCGCCGCCACCTGTCCCGCCTGCTGGCGCGGCCGAGGCGGCGGCGACCCCTGCATCGGCATCGATCATTCGGCGATCGTGGTGGCCGACACCGCGCGCAGCCTCCGCTTCTATGCGATGTTCGGGTTCGCACCGACCGGGGGATCGCTCAACCGCGGCGCCGAACAGGCGGCGCTGGACGGGCTGGACGATCCGCTGGTCGCGGTCACCGCGCTCGGGGTGCCCGGCAGCGGGCCGCCGCATCTCGAACTGCTCGACTATCGCGCCCCGGCCTCGGCGCACGCGGGGGCGGCGTGGGCGGCCGGCGACATCGCCGCGACCCGCCTGCTGGTCGAGGGCGCGGCGCCGGGGCTGCTGCGCGATCCCGACGGGCATTTCATCACGCCCGCCATCGATCCGCCCCAGGACGTTACGCCCCCAGGCGTTCCTTGATCCGATCCGCGACCCGCAGCGCATTGGCGATGATCGTGAGGGTCGGATTGACCGCCCCGATCGAGGGAAAGAAGCTGGCGTCGGTCACGTAGAGATTGTCGACCTCGTGCGCCTTGCAGTCGAGGTCGAGCACCGAGGACGCCGGATCGGTCCCGAACCGCGCCGTGCCCGCCTGGTGCGCGGTGCCGCCGAGCGGGATGTTCTTGCCGAGGTAGAGCGAGCGTTCCAGCAGCGCGAGATGCGGCCCGGCCTTCTTCATGGCCTGTTCCAGCTTGTGCTTCAGCAACCGGTGCGCCGCCGCCCCGGTCGGTTCCAGATCGAGGAACACCCGCCCGTCGCGATGCAGGCTGACCCGGTTCTCCGGCCGCGGCAGATCCTCCCCCGACAGCCAGAAATCCATCGAGTGGCGGGCCATCACCTCGAACGGCATCTCGGGCGCGAAGCCGAGCCAGGCCGGCAGCGCCTCGCCACGGATCTGATCGGCGTGCGAGGTCGCGCACATCTGGATGAGACCGAGCGGGAATTCGGAATCGGGCGCGCCGAAATAGTAATCGCTCACCGCCAGGGTCTTCTGGAACACGGTCTCGTTCGGCTCCCGCAGCACCGCCATCAGCACCGACTGGTTGTGGCGCATGTAGTTGCGTCCCACCTGGTCCGAGCCGTTGGCGAGCCCGTTCGGATGCGCATCGTTCGCCGAGCGCAGCAGCAGCAGGGCGGAGCTGAGCGCGCCGCACGCCACCACGACGATGTCGGCCGAATAGCGTTCCGCCGCCCCGCCGCGCATCACCTTGACCGCAGTGACGCTGTGGCCCTGCGGATCGGTCTCCAGCGCTTCCACATAGGCGCCGGTCAGCAAAGTTACGTTGGCGTGGCGCGCCAGCATCGGGTCGATGGCGACGACCTGGGCGTCCGCCTTGCCGTTCAGCAGGCAGGGGAAGCCGTCGAAGGCGTCGCAACGGATGCAGATGCTGGTCGGCGTCGGCTTGCCGTCCTTCTCGTCGAGCAGAATGCCGAGCGGGAGGTGGAACGGGTGCAACCCGTCGTTGCGGAAGCTCGCCGCCAGTTCCTCGATGCGCGGTTCGTGGCTGACCGGCGGGTGCGGGTAGGCGCCGCTCGACCAGGGTTCGTTCGGGTCCTCGCCGCGCTGGCCATGGACGTGGAACAGGCGCTCGGCCTCGGCGTAGTAAGGCTCGAACACGTCGTATTGCAGCGGCCATGCGGGCGAGATGCCGTCCTGGTGGCGGATCGCGCCGAAATCCTGCGCGCGCAGGCGGAACAGGGCGGCGCCGTAGACCTTCGAGTTGCCGCCGACGAAGTAATGCAGGCCGGGCTGGAAGCTCTCGCCCTTGCGGTTGTACCAGGTCTCCTTGGTCTGGTATTTCGCATCGACGAACACGGTCTTCGAATCCCAGTTCTCCTGCCCGCGCGGCAGGTAGTCGCCGCGCTCCAGGACCAGGATGCGCTTGCCGGTGGGCGCCAGCCGTTGCGCGAGCGACGCGCCGCCGGGGCCCGTGCCGATGACGATGAGGTCGTAGTGATCCCGCTCCATGCCGCGTCCCGTCCTGTCTGCACCGGGCCTCGACATGGGAACGGGGGCCGGGACCATGAAGACCACGGCGACGGCGGCGGGACCGCGCCGGCGCGTTTCACGGGGATGTGTGCCGTCGGCGCCGCGGCCGGCGGGCGGTGCACGCGCCGGCCCCGATACCATATGATCTCCGCATTCACCTTTGCAGGAGACGCCGCATGGCCCAGCATCCCACAAGCAACGACCTCAAGGCCAACGCCAAGAGCGCGTCCATCGCCGTGCTGAACGGCCTGTTGGCCGACGGCATCGACCTCGCGCTGGCGACCAAGCAGGCGCATTGGAACCTGAAAGGCCCCGGCTTCATCGCCGTGCACGAGATGCTGGACGGCTTCCGCACCCAGCTCGACGAGCATGTGGACACGATGGCGGAGCGGGTGGTGCAGCTCGGCGGCACCGCGCTCGGCACCACCCAGGAGGTGGCCGGGCGCACCAGCCTGGCGCCCTACCCGACCGATATCGTCGCGCTCGATGCGCATCTGCGGGCGCTGATCGACCGCTACGCGCCGATCGCGAACAAGATGCGCGCCGCGATCGACGAAACGTCGGAGGCGGGGGATGCCGACACCGCCGACATCCTAACGGCGGCGTCGCGCGACCTCGACAAGGCGCTGTGGTTCCTGGAGGCGCACCAGCCCAAGGCGGGCTGACCGGCCCCGGGGGGCATGGCGGAGGCGATCAGTTCAGGAACATCTTGCCCGGGTTCATCACCCCGCGCGGATCGAGCGTCTGCTTGATCGACCGCATCACCGCCAGCGCCTCCGCCCCGTGTTCCTGCTCCAGGAACTCCCGTTTGCCCAGGCCGACGCCGTGCTCGCCGCTGCACGACCCGCCCAGGGCGAGGGCGCGGGCGACGATCTTCTTGTCGAGTTCCCACGCCTGCGCGAGCCCCTCGGGCCCCGGGGGCACCAGGATGACGGTGTGGAAATTGCCGTCGCCGACATGGCCCACGACGGCGGCGGTCACGCCGGATGCGGCGATGTCGGCCTTGGTCCCCAGCACCGCCTCGGCCAGCGCGGAGATCGGCACGATCGAGTCCGTCGTCAGCCCCTGGTAGCCCGGCTTCAGCGCCAGCGCCGCCCACAGCGCGTCGTGGCGCGCCTGCCACAGCTTCGCCCGCTCGGCCGGGTCGGTCGCCCAGCGGAATCCGTGCGCGCCGTAATCGCGCGCGATCGCCTCCGCCTGGGCGGCCTGCTCGGCGACCGAGGCCTCGGTGCCGTGGAATTCGAAGAACAGGGTCGGCTTCGCTTCCAACCCGGTGAGCTTCGAATAGGCGATGGAGGCTGCGATCTGCACCTCGTCCAGGAACTCGATGCGCGCGACCGGGATGCCTGATTGCATCACCGTGATGACCGTCTCCACCGCGGCGCGCAGGTCGTCGAACTGGCAGGTGGCCGAGGAGATCGCCTCCGGGATGCCGTGCAGGCGCAGGCCCACTTCGGTGATCACCCCCAACGTGCCCTCCGAGCCGATGAACAGCCTGGTCAGGTCGTAGCCGGTCGAGGATTTGCGCACCCGCCCGCCGGTGCGGATCACCCGCCCGTCGGCCAGCACCACCGTCAGCCCCAGCACGTTTTCCCGCATCGTGCCGTAGCGCACCGCGTTGGTGCCGGAGGCGCGGGTGGCGCACATCCCGCCCAGGGTGCAAGCCGCGGTGCCGGGATCGACCGGGAAGAACAGCCCGGCGTCGCGCAGATGGGTGTTGAGCTGATCGCGGGTGACGCCTGCCTCCACCCGGCAGTCCATGTCCTCCTGGCTCGTTGCCAGGATGCGGGTCATGCGCGACAGGTCGAGCGTGATGCCGCCGCGCACCGGGGTCACGTGGCCCTCCAGCGACGTGCCGGCGCCCCAGGGCACGACCGGCACGCCGTGGGTGTGGCAGAGGGCGAGGATGCGCGCGACCTCGGCGGTCGTTTCGACGAACGCGACCGCGTCCGGCAGGTGCGGCGGCTGGGTGTCCTGGCCGTGCGAGTGGTGCTCCCGCAGGGTGGCGTTGGTGGACAGGCGCTCACCCAGCAGGTCGCGGGCGGCGGCGATGACGGTTTCGAGGGGGGTTGCCATGGGGCGCGGCTCCGGAACGGTTCTCCGCGCAGGGTTCTACTCCGCCGGGAGGCCGCGGCAATGGCGGGGGGCGGACGGGAGGCTGGGATAGCGTCGCATGGGTCGGGTGGCACCCGGGTGGAGGGGCCGGCGGCTTGTTGTGGGCGTCGGGACGGCGGGTTGGGTTGGGGGGACCGGGGCGGTGCCGGCGGGGTGGTGCGATCCGGCGGCGAGGGCGTGGGGGCGCCTGCCGGCAGCGGCGGTGGGCGTCGGCGGGCAGTCCGGGCCGGCGATCGGGGCAGCTGCGCGGCCCGGGTCTGCTGGCGCGGGCGCCGCGCCGTTCTGGGGCGGTCCCGGGGGTTTTCGGCGTTGGGATGGCCTGGCGGGGCGGTTGCGGGGGGTTTTAGTATCGATATCGTAACGTTATGGACATGCGAAGACCCGCCGTGCTTCAGCGGTCGAAAGTCGAGGGGCGGTAGCCTTGCGGGCCATACTCGCGGGCCGCCGCGGCGTCGGACAGACGGCGCCGGCGCGCGGCGAGCCGGGCCGGGCTCGGCCCGCGCCGCGGGGGCGGGTCCGGGGCGTCCACTGCGGACGGGGTGGGGGGCGTGAGGCCGAACATCCGGCACAACGGGCGCAGCGCGCGGCACAGGCGCGGGCTGGACGCCAGCAGCTCCATCATGTCC
>JABBNW010000356.1 GCA_019352115.1 Pseudomonadota bacterium | reverse complement strand
CCACATAGGGCGCCGCCAACGTATCCCTTCCTAGCCTATGCAAATTTCAAAGAGCTCAGAGAAGGCAACAGCACCCCCGCCACCGGCAGGGCTACAAATCGACTTGCTCTGCGAGAGCACCAGTCCCGGTGCAGACCGAGAAAGATAACCTCACCGCCGGGCGATTGCAAGAGCCTCGCCGCCGCGGGAGGCCGTTGTCTAGGCTCCCCCGCCGAAGCGGTCAACCCACTTTTTCGCCCGCCACGTCACTTCCGTGAAATTCCCGGAACCAGGCCACGAACCGCCCGATCCCCTCGGCCAGCGAAATCCGCGGCGCAAAGCCGGTCAGCGCCCCGATCGTGTCCACGGCGGCGAACGTCTCTTCCACATCCGCCTCCGGCCGCGGCGCATCGCGGACCACCGCCCGCCGGCCCAGGCACACCTCCAGCAAGGCCACCAGGGTGCTCACCGCCTCGCTCCGGTGATTGCCGATATTCAGCACCCGCGTCGGCGCCGGCCCGGAAGGCGGCTTGTCCAGGCACCCCAGCACCCCGGCCACGATATCGTCGACATAGGTGAAGTCGCGCCGCAGCCGGCCGCCGTCGTACACGGTGATCGGCGCCCCCGCCACGATCGCCCGGGCGAAGCTGTAATACGCCATGTCCGGCCGGCCCCAGGGCCCATACACGGTGAAGAACCGCAACCCGGTCTGCGGCAGCGCGTAGAGATGCGCATACGCATACGCCAGCAGCTCGTCCGCCCGCTTGGTCGCCGCATAGACCGACAGCGGCGTGTCCACCCGATCAGTCTCAGCGAACGGCAGGCTCCGGTTGGCACCGTACACCGACGAGGAACTCGCATAGACCAGATGCCGCAGCCGGGGCAGCCGGCGCGCGGTCTCCTGCATGACCAGGTGGCCCATCACGTTCGACTGCACATAGGCATAGGGATCGACCAGCGAGTGCCGCACCCCGGCCTGCGCGGCCAAGTGCACCACCACCTCGACCGCAGGCTCCGCCGCCACCAGCGCCGCCATCCCGGCCCGATCGGACACGTCCACCCGATGGAACGCAAAGCCGGGGTGGCGCGCCAGCCGGGCCAGCCGCGCCTCCTTCAGCCGCACATCGTAGTAGTCGTTCACGCAATCGACGCCGACCACCCGCTCCCCGCGCGCGATCAGCGCCTCGGCAACGTGATAGCCGATGAACCCCGCCGCCCCGGTCAGCAGGACCGGAGGCATTACGCCGCGCGGGCCAGCCGCACGCCGCTTGCGTCGAAGGCGGCGAACAGGGTCGCCTCCTGCGCCGCGGTCAGCTTCAGATGCGGCGGACGGATGTGGGTCCAGGCAGGATCGGCCGTGTTGCGCGCGACCAGCGCCTTGAGCCCCGGGATCAGCGGCACCGAGGTCACCGCCTTGCGGGTCGCTGTCAGCGCCACCTGCGCCTCGGCACCGGCGGGGCTCGACCAGTTCGCATAGACAGCCGCGCCCACCGCGCAATTCACGTTCGCCGCGGCGGTGATGCAGCCGGCGCCGCCCACTTCCAGCATCGGACGCAGCAGGCTGTCGTCGCCCGCGTACACCTCGAACCCGTCCTTGGCGAAATGGTCGGCGTAGGCGCGGCTGTTGGCGAAATCGCCGCTACTGTCCTTGATCCCCTTCACCACGCCGGGGAACGCGGCGAGCAGCCGCCCGACCAAGGCCACGCTGAAGCCCACCACCGCCTGCTGCGGGAAATGATACAGATAGATCTTGATGTCGCCGCCGGTGCGCTGGATCACCTCACTGAAATAGGCGAACAGCCCGTCGTCGGACGGAGTTTTGTAGTAGAACGGCGGCAGCAGCAGCGCCCCGCGGCAGCCCAGTTCGGCCGCGCGCCGGGTCAGCAGCACGGTATCGGGAATCGCCGTCGTGCCGGTGCCGGGCAGCAGCTTGCCGGACGGGATGCCGCGCGCGACCAGCCCTTCCATCACCGCGATCCGCTCGCTGACCCCGAGGCTGTTGGCCTCCCCGGTCGTCCCCAGGATCGCCAGGTTATTGCACCCGTTCGCGAGCAGCCAGCGGCTGTGCGCTGCCATCCGATCGAGATCGACCGACAGATCCCCGCCCATCGCGGTCAGCACGGCGGCGTTGACGCCCCCGAACAGCGCATCCTTCATGATTCGTTTCTCCCTTGCTCCAACCGCCGCGCCCGGGGCATCCGCCCGGGCCATTCGGCGAGGTGATGTTCCAATGGTCCCGCCTGCCGCTCGCTGACGACGCGTCCTCGCACCGAGACGCCGGCCTGATGGACCGTCTCGGGATCGCCGGAGACCAGCGGGTGCCACCACGCCAGATCCTTGCCCTCGCCAAGGCGCCGATAGGCGCAGGAGGGCGGTAGCCAATCGACCTCGCGGACCTCATCAGGGGTCAGGCTGACACAGTCCGGCACCCGATGCTGGCGGTGCGCATAGTCGCCGCAGCGGCAGGTATGCTGGTCCAGCAGGTGGCAGGCGACGGTCGTATAGGACAGCGCATCCGTGTCCGCGTCGCGCAGCTTGTGCAGGCAGCACCGCCCGCAGCCGTCGCACAGCGATTCCCATTCCGCCTTGGACATCTCGTCCAGGCTCTTGGTCTTCCAGAATGGTGCGGGGACGGCCATTGCGGGGCCAACCTACCCCGCCCCAGCCGGCGACGGAAGGCCGGCCCAATAGGCGACACGCTTCGATAACCGGCTCGGATTGGGATACCCCCGATCGCGGCGCCCGGCGCCACGCGGTGCACCCGGCGCAAAAATCCGCTTGACACGGCGGCGGATTTATGTTCTTTATATGTACATTTTCCGTACGGCCTTTGTCCCTCCCGACACCGAAGCGTGGGCGCTCGCCGAGCGCTTCGCGCTGTTCGTCGGCCGGCTGCGCATGTCGCTGGGCGCGGCCATGGAGGACAACGGGCCGCTGATGTCCGTCGGGGCCCGGATCTGGAACCGCCTGACGGAGGCGGCCGAGCGCTTCGCCCTCATCGCCGCCCACCCGGTGGCGCGGACCCGCCGCCGCCCCGCCGAACCTACGCCCGGGCCGGAAAACGCGGCGCCGGAGAATGCGGTGTCGGAAGATGGGACGCCGGCCGATCCGGAGCCCGCCCGCAGGCTGCGGGCGCGGCCCAAGAAGCCGCTGCGCCTTCTGCCCCGAGGCTACGGCTGGCTGGCGCGGATGGCGCCGGATCTGGTGCCGTACGGCATCGAGCTCGCCTATTTCCTGGCCCAGCCGGAAATGGCGGAATTTCTGGCGACCGCCCCGCGCCTGTGGAACGTGCTGCG
>JABBNW010000355.1 GCA_019352115.1 Pseudomonadota bacterium | reverse complement strand
GTTCATGGTTTGTCCGCTTATGCTACAGAAATGGGCCGTTCGTTAGTTCTGGCCTATTCGGAACCGGGCAACGTGGCGGTCTTTACTTCGCCTACTCCGACCGCCGAGATCACGAGTACCGGTTTGCTGCCCGGCGGGAATTTCGAGCTGGTCTATGTCGAATCCAACGGATCCCCTGCCGATCTGACGATGACGGTGCCGGAACCGGCATCGGTTGCCTTGCTTGGCGCCGGCCTGATCGGTCTCGCCCTTGCGCGGCGCCGGCGCATGCCGAACTGACCCGCGTGTGCAAAGGGGGGGGCGCCGGCGTTCCCGCGCCCCCCCGACGATGACGCGCCGCCGGACCTGGTCTAGGCTCCCCAAACCGCAGCAAAAACGGAGGGGAACGCCATGGACTTCACCGGCAAAGTCGCCCTGGTCACCGGCGCCGGCAACGGCATCGGCCGCGCCAGCGCACTCGGCTTCGCCCGCCGCGGGGCGAAGCTGGTCGCGGTGGATCGCGACACCGCGGGCGGCGAGGCCACCGTCGGCATCGCCCGCCAGCACGGCGCCGAAGCCATCTTCGTCGCCGCCGACGTCACCCGATCCGCCGACGTGGCCGCCTATGTCAAGGCTGCGCTCGACGCCTTCGGCGCCATCGACTGCTTCCACAACAACGCCGGCATCGAAGGCGCGGTGGCGCCGACCGCCGAGTACGACGAGGCGATGTTCGATGCGGTGATGGGCGTCAACGTCAAGGGCGTGTTCCTCGGCCTGCGCCACGTACTGCCGGTAATGCTGGCCCAGAAGCGCGGCGCGGTGGTGAACACCGCCTCGGTGGCGGGCCTCGTCGGCACGCCCGGAATGCCGGCCTACGTGGCGTCCAAGCACGCCGTGCTCGGCCTGACGAAGGTCGCCGGCGGCGAGGTGGCGCGCGCCGGCGTGCGGGTCAACGCGGTCTGCCCGGGGCCGATCGATACGCGCATGATCCATTCGCTCGAGCAGATGATGAACCCGTCGGACCCCACCGCCGCCGGCGAGCGCTACCAGGCCTCGGTGCCGCTCGGCCGCTACGGTACCGCCGAGGAAGTGGCCAACGTCGTGCTGTTCCTCTGTTCGGACCTCGCCGGCAACGTCACCGGCGCGCACTACGTGGTGGACGGCGGACGCACTGCCACGCCCGGCGCGGCCACCACCGCCATGGCGCGCTGAGCCGTGGCCGGCTTGCTGGACGGTGCCCTCGCGCTGGTGACCGGCGCCGGCTCCGGCATCGGCGCGGGCATCGCGCGCGCCATGGCCGCGGCGGGCGCGCGGGTGATCGTCGCCGATGTGAACGCGGCCGGCGCGTTGGAGGTGGCGGGCGGGATCGGCTCGGCCGCCCGCGCGGTCGGTCTGGATGTCACCGACCGCGCCGCGGTCGATGCGCTGGCCGCCGCGGTGCGCGCACAGGACGGGCCGATCTCGGTGCTGGTCAACAACGCCGGCATCATCCGCCGCGGCAAGCTCGCCGATCCGGGCGCACGGGCGGACTGGGACGCGACCCTGGCGGTGAACCTCGACGGGCCGTACGTCGTGACCACCGCGTTCCTGGCGCAATTGGTCGAAACCAAGGGCGCGGTCATCAACATCGGCTCGGTGCAGTCCTTCGTGGCGCTGCCCAATTCGGCCGCCTATACCACGTCCAAGGGCGGGGTGCGGATGCTGACCAAGGCCCTGGCGATCGAGCTGTCCCCGCTCGGCGTGCGGGTGAACGCGATCGCGCCGGGGATGATCGCGACGCCGCTGAATGCCAAGGCGCGCGAGAATCCGGACTACATGAGCAATTTCAAGGACCGCATCCCTCTTGGCCGGCTGGGCGAGCCCGACGATATCGCCGGACCCGCGGTGTTCCTGGCCTCCGACCTCGCCCGCTACGTCACCGGCGTCACCCTGCCGGTGGACGGCGGGTTCCTCGCCTATTGAAGGACAGACCGCATGCGCATCGAAATCCTCTGCACCGGCGACGAGGTGCTGACCGGCAAGATCACCAACACGAATTTCAGCTACATCAGCCAGAAGCTGGAGGACGTCGGCCTGACGGTGGTCTGGGGCACCACCGTCGGCGACGACCGCGCGCGGCTGCTGGAAGCCTTCCGCCTGGCAGCGGGACGCGCCGACGCGGTGATCGTGAACGGCGGCCTCGGCCCCACCGTGGATGACCTGTCGCAGGAAATCGCCGCCGCCGCGGCCGGCGTGGAACTCGTGCTGAACGAGGCCTGGCTCGCGCAGATGGAAAGCTTCTTCGCCCGCCGGTCCCGCATCATGCCGCCCAACAACCGCAAGCAGGCAATGCTGCCCGAGGGCGCGGAAGTGCTGGACAACCCCGTCGGCACCGCCTGCGGCTTCGCGGTCGACATCGGGACCGCGCGCTTCTTCTTCACCCCCGGCGTGCCGCGCGAACTGCGCCGGATGCTGGAAGACCAGGTGATTCCCCGCATCCTCGCCCGCGCCGGCAGCCCCGCGACGATCCGCCTGAAGCGCTTCCATTCCTACGGATTGGGCGAATCGCACGTCGATTCGTTGTTGGAAGGGATCGAGGCGCTGGCCCCGGACGGCAGCGTGAAGCTCGGCTTCCGCGCCCACTACCCGCAACTGGAAACCAAACTCACGGTGCGCGGCACCGACCCCGATGACGTGGAACGCAAACTCGCCCCCGTCATCGCTGAAGTGCGCCGCCGGCTGGGGAATTTCATCCTCGCCGAGGACGACCGCACCCTGGAAGGCGTGGTGCTGGACGAATTGCTCGCGCAGAACGCCAGCCTGGCCGTGGTGGAAACCTTCACCGCCGGGCAGATCGCCGCCCGCATCGGCCACCTGCCCGGCGCCGAACGCACCTTCCGCCGCGGCCTCGTGCTGCGCGATCTTACCGACCTCGGGGCCGCCGTCGGACTGGAAGACGCACCAGCCCTCGGTCCGCTGTCGCAGGAAACCGCCGAGGCCGTCGCCCGCGCCACCCGCACCACCGCCGGCGCCACCCACGCGCTCGTCGTGCTGATCGCACTCGACGACGGCGACGACCGCATCGACTTCGGCGGCACCATCCACCTCGCCATCGCCACCGAAACCCAAACCACCTACCGCCGCGCCCGCATCCTGGGCGGACGCGAATGGGTGCGCCTCGGCGCCGTCGAACTCGGCCTCGACTGCCTGCGCCGCTTCCTGCAAGCCCTGCCGGTGGCCGAACGCATCGACTTCGAGAAGGTTTAGCAGGCCGGGGGGTAAGCAAGGCCAGGGGCGCTGCCCCTGGACCCCGCCAAGGGCTAGCCCTTGGAACC
>JABBNW010000354.1 GCA_019352115.1 Pseudomonadota bacterium | reverse complement strand
GGGTGGCGTCGCGCGTGGGCGTGCGGCGGCGAGGCGGCTGCGGCGCCGGCAGGGGGGCAGGGCGCATCGGCGCCCTGCCCCTGCCGGCGCCGCAGCCGCCTCGCCGCCGCACGCCCACGCGCGACGCCACCCACACGCGAGGAACCCAAACAGTATGGGGTCCAGGGGACGAGTTCCCTGGCGGGGTCCAGGGGCAGCGCCCCTGGCCTTGCTGCCCTTACGCCGCCGCTGTCGCCGGTGCGCGTGCGATGCGCAGCACGAGGCCGGAGGCGAGCAGGCAGGCCACGCCGCTGGCGACGAAGGCGATCAGGTAGCTGCCCGTGATGGCGCGGATTTCGCCGGCGCCCAGGGCGGCGATGGAGCTGCCGATCTGGTGCGCGGCGAACACCCAGGAGACCATGACGGGTGCGTCGCGCTTGCCGAACACCTGGGTGGTCAGGGCGACCGTTGGCGGCACGGTGGCGACCCAGTCCAGTCCGTACAGCACGGCGAAGGCGGACAGGCTGGCGGTGCCGAACCCGCTGAAGGGCAGCAGGAACAGGGCGATCCCGCGCAGGCTGTAGTACCAGAACAGCAGCACCCTGGGGTCGAACCGGTCGGTCAGCCAGCCCGACCCGGTGGTTCCGAACAGGTCGAACACGCCCATGGCCGCCAGCAGCCCGGCCGCCTGCACCTCCGGGATGCCGTGATCGGCGCAGAACGGGATCAGGTGGGTTCCGATCAGCCCGTAGGTGGAAAAGCCGCAGATGGCGAAGCTGGAGCACAGCAGCCAGAAATCGACCGACCGTGCGCCGCGGCCGAGGCCCTGGAATGCGACCAGGAACGGGTTGGTGCCGTCGGGGACCTCGGCGGCCTCGGCCGTGGCGCCGTAGGGGGCGAGGCCGACGGCGGCCGGGCTCTCGGCCAGCAGCAGCACGACCACGACCATGAGCGCGGCGATCACCACGGCCACCGTCTCGGGCACCGACTGCCAGCCGAAGCGCTCGGCGAGCCGTGCCAGGACCGGCAGGAACACGAGCTGGCCGGAGGCGTTGCCGGCCGCCAGCAGCCCGATCACGAAACCCCGCCGCCGCACGAACCAGCGGTTCGCCACCGCCGCGGCGAGCCCCACCATCCCGGTGCCCGAGCCGATGCCGACCAGCACCCCCCAGGTCAGATAGAGCTGCCAGACCTGGGTCACGTAGGCCGACAGACCCGCCCCCAGCACCAGCAGCGCCATCGACCCCAGCACGGTGCGTTTCAATCCGACCGTGCGCATCATCGCCGCCGTGAACGGTCCGATCAGCCCGAACAGCAGGATATTCAGCGACACCGCGCCCGAGATGGCGGCGTCCGACCAGCCGTAGGCGCGTTCCAGCGGCACGATCAGCACGCTCGGCGCGGCGCGCACGCCGACCGCGGAGACGATGACGATGAAGATCACGCCGAGGGTGACCCAGGCGTAGTGCAGGCGTCCGGCGACGAGCCGGGCAGCGGCTTGTGGTCCCATGCGACTATAATAATGCAAGCTATAACGACGTCAATCGGGCCTGTCTTTTATCACACTGCGGCGGCCCGGATTTGGGCACCGGCGGCATGCGCATGGCTGACCGCCGCCGGGCGGGGTCTCCCGGCGTCGGATATCGTTCCGCTACGCTTGCGCCGCTTCGAGCTTGGCCCTAAGGGGAGCCGCCAAGGTACGGAAAGGCTCCCCCGGCCATGGCATTCGACACCCCCCCCTCCCCACTGACCCGCCACATCGAGGAGGCTCTGGCCTTCGACGACGTGCTGCTGGTCCCGACGTATTCCGAGGTGCTGCCCGGCGCGACCGACACGCGCACCCGGCTCACCCGCGAAATCGCCCTGCATATCCCACTGATTTCGGCGGCGATGGATACGGTCACCGAGAGCGACATGGCGATCGCCATGGCCCAGCTCGGCGGCATCGGCGTTATCCACAAGAACCTCGAACCCGAGGCGCAGGCCGCGCAGGTGCGCCAGGTCAAGAAGTTCGAATCGGGCATGGTGGTGAACCCGCTCACCATCCACCCCGACCAGACCTTGGCCGACGCGCAGGCGTTGATGTTGGCGCACCACATCAGCGGCGTGCCGGTGGTGGAACGCGACACCGGCCGCCTGGTCGGCATCCTGACCCACCGCGACGTGCGCTTCGCCACCGACCCCAGCTTGCGCGTTTACGAGCTGATGACCCGGGAAAACCTCGTCACCGTCACCGGCGACGTCGGCCCCGAGGAAGCCCGCCGCCTGCTGCACCGCCATCGCATCGAGAAGCTGCTGGTGGTCGACGAGGCCTATCGCTGCGTCGGTCTCATCACCGTCAAGGACATGGACAAGGCGCAGGCGCACCCGCTCGCGAACAAGGACGCCATGGGACGGCTGCGGGTCGCCGCGGCCACCGGCGTCGGGCCGGACGGGGAGCTGCGCGCCCGCGCCCTGATCGGCGCCGGGGTCGACGTGATCGTGGTCGATACCGCGCACGGCCACTCCGCCGGCGTGCTCGCCGCGGTGGAGGCTATCAAGCGCGCGTCCAACGCGGTGCAGGTCATCGCCGGCAACGTCGCCACGCCGGAAGGCGCGCTGGCCTTGATCGAGGCCGGGGCGGACGCGGTGAAGATCGGCATCGGCCCGGGCAGCATCTGCACGACCCGCGTGGTCGCCGGCGTCGGCGTGCCGCAATTCTCGGCGGTGGCCGAAACCGCCGCCGCCTGCCGCGACCGCGACATCCCCGGCATCGCCGACGGCGGCATGCGCACCTCGGGCGACATCGTGAAAGCGCTCGCCGCCGGCGCCGAATGCGTGATGATCGGCAGCCTGCTCGCCGGCACCGACGAGGCACCGGGTGAAGTGTTCCTGTACCAGGGCCGGTCCTACAAATCCTACCGCGGCATGGGCAGCATCGGAGCGATGGCGCGCGGCTCGGCCGACCGCTACTTCCAGCAGGATATCAAGGACCAGTTGAAACTGGTGCCGGAAGGGGTCGAAGGACGGGTCGGCTACAAAGGACCCGTCTCCGCGGTGGTGCACCAACTGGTCGGCGGCGTGCGCGCCGGCATGGGCTACACCGGAAGCGCCACCATTCCCGACCTGCAACGCCAGGCCCGCTTCCGCCGCGTGACCGGCGCCGGCCTGCGCGAAAGCCACGTCCACGACGTCGCCGTCACCCGCGAGGCGCCGAACTATCGGCAGGACTGAGCGGGCGGGCAGGAAGCAAGGCCAAGGGGCTTTGCCCCCTGGACCCCCACCAAGGGCGGCGCCCTTGGAACGCATCTATTGGTTCCGTGCGTGTGGGGGGTGGCGCGTGCGTGCGGGCGGCGGG
>JABBNW010000353.1 GCA_019352115.1 Pseudomonadota bacterium | reverse complement strand
GGTTCCAAGGGCTAGCCCTTGGTGGGGGTCCAGGGGGCGAAGCCCCTTGGCCTTACTGGCGAAGCATCGAACACGGCGCGAGTTGCCGGAAGGCCCGCCCGCGAGCCGCGGACATCGCCCGAAAACGCCTGTTTGCGGCCATGCGCGGGCATCCGCGGTCGGCCTTTCCGCTGCCGCACGCGTACGCGCAGGGTTCGCGACGGGGCCATGCCCCGGGCGCGCGCGCAGGGACGCGACCCCGGATCGCATGTCCGCTCCGCGCGGCGGGCGCTGAGCCGCCCAGATGGCCGAAGGCCCGGGGGGCGAGGACCGCACCGAATCCGCCACCCCGCGGCGGCTGCAACGTGCTCGCGAATCGGGCCAGGCCCCGGTCTCGCACGAACTGTCCGCCCTCGTCGGGCTCGGCGTGTTCGCCCTCGCCCTGGCGATGGTGGCGCCGGCCGAGGCGCACAGCCTGGCGCTGCGGCTGTCCATCCTGTTCCGCCGCTTCGATCTCAGCCCGGCGGCGGCGCTGCGGTTGGCCGCACTGGCGGCGCTCGCCGCGGCGGCACCGGTGATTGCGGCCGCCCTGCTGGCTGCGGCGGCGGCGGTGCTGCTGCAGACCGGGTTCCTGCTCAGCCTGTCCCCGCTGGCGCCGGACCTGTCCCGCCTCAGCCCCGCCGCCGGGCTGCGCCGGCTGGTGGGCGTCGTCCACCTGGTGGAGGGGGCGAAGGCGCTCGCCAAGCTCACCGCGATGGGGATTACGGTCTGGTTCGCCCTGCGCAACGCGCTGCCGACGCTGTGGCTGGCGCCGTTCCGCGACCCGCGCGATCTCGCTCCGGTTGCCGCCGGCCTTGTGCTGCGGGTGGTGGTCTCGGTGCTGGCGGTGCAGGCGGCAATCGCGATCGTGGATCTCGTCTGGATGCGGATGCACCATGCCCGCGGCCTGCGCATGAGCCGGGAGGAGGTGCGCGAGGAGCAGCGCGAGTCCGACGGCGACCCCAAGATCAAGGCGCGGATCCGCCAGATCCGGCTGCAACGCGCCCGCCGGCGTATGCTGGCGGCGGTGCCGAAGGCGACCGTGGTCGTCACCAACCCGACGCATTATGCGGTGGCGCTCGCCTACGATCGCGGCAAGAGTGCCGCGCCGCGGGTGGTCGCGAAGGGAGTGGATTCGATGGCAGCCAGGATAAGGGAGGCGGCGGCGGCGCACGGCGTGCCGCTGGTGGCGAATCCGCCCTTGGCGCGTGCGCTGCACAAGCTTGCCATCGACGCCGAGATCCCGCCCGAGCACTACAAGGCGGTGGCGGAGCTGATCGCTTACGTCTGGCGGCTCGGCGCCCGGTCCCGCCCGGCGGCCCCGACGGCGCTCCCATCCCCGGGCGCGTCCGCGGCGGGCGCATGAGCGAACCCGGCGCCCCGCCGCCGGAGCCGGTTCGCAGCCCCCCCGCCGCGCCGGACGGGGCCGAGCGGCTGCGTGCGATCGGCGCCCAGACCGCCGGGGTGGCGCACGACGTGAACAACCTGCTGACCGGGATCGACGCCGCGGCGGCGCTGGCGCTCGACCGGCCCGGGCTCGATGCCGAGACCCGCGCCGATCTCGCCGAGATCCGCGAGGCCGTCGCGCGCGGGGCCACCCTGGTGCGCACCCTGCTTGCGACCGGCGCCCGCCCGGCGCGGCCGCCGCGCCCGCGCCTGCTCGACCCGGTGCTGGCGGCGGCGACCGGGCTCATCCGCCGCCTGCTGCCACCCTCGGTCCGCTTCGTTCAGCGGCTGGACGCCCCCGGCTGCCGGGTGCGGGTCGATCCCGACCGGCTGCACCATGCCCTCCTGAACCTCGCGATCAACGCCCGCGACGCGCTGCCCGCCGGCGGCACAGTCAGCCTGCGCAGCGCCGCGCTCGTGCTGCTCGCGCCGTTCCCCGCCATGCCGCCGCCGGCCCGGTCCGAGCTGGTGCCGCCCGGCCGTTACGCGCTGGTCACCTTGCGCGACAGCGGGCCGGGGCTGACGCCCGAGGTCGCGGCGCGGGTGTTCACCCCGTTCTTCAGCACCAAGGCGGACGGCAGCGGCCTCGGGCTGGCCCGGGTGCGCGACAGCCTGCGGGAAGCGGGGGGCTACCTCGCGCTCGGCGGCCGGCCCGGGCACGGGCTGGTGGCCCGGCTGTTCCTGCCGCTCGCCGATGCCCCGCCGCCGCCCGATCCGGCCGCGGTCTGGCTGGTCGAGGACGAGCCGACGTTGCGCCGGCTGGTGCAGCGGGCGCTGCGCGCCGGCGGCTGGCGGGTCCGCGCCGCCGAGTCGGCCGAGGCGGCGCTGGCCGCGATCGGCCCCGCGACGCCGGCGCCGGCGGTGCTGCTGTGCGACCTGAGCCTGCCGGGAATGGACGGGCTCGCGCTGCTGCGGGCGCTGCGCCGGCGCTGGCCGGACCTGCCGGCGGTGCTGACGTCGGGCTATGATCAGGCGCCGCTGCCGCCGCGCACGGTGTTCCTGCGCAAGCCGTTCGCGCTGGCCGAGCTGGCCGAGGCAGTGCGGCGCCTGGCGGGCGGGGCAGAGGCGGGTCCCGTGCAGGTTGGCTCTACGCGCGTGGGTTTCTAGAATGTTCTTGCATTTCCAGCGGCTCTGGAACACAATACGAACGTATGGTTAAGATCGCGGTGAAACCGGAGTTGGCGTATTGTTCGCTTGCGGAGTCGTGGCAGATTCTGCAATCTTGACGCGAAGAACGCCGCCTTTGACACGCCTTATGGTTGTAGAAACGCCGAACACAGGACCTCCAGAATGGAAAAGAACAAGGCGCTCGACGCCGCGCTCACCCAGATCGAACGCGCCTTCGGCAAGGGCTCGATCATGCGCCTCGGCGCGCGCTCGGCCAACGAGCAGATCGAGGTCATT
Organism: Pseudomonadota bacterium; assembly: GCA_019352115.1. Classification (GTDB taxonomy): domain Bacteria; phylum Pseudomonadota; class Alphaproteobacteria; order Acetobacterales; family Acetobacteraceae; genus JAJZVS01. The sequence continues at coordinate 494 of JABBNW010000353.1, read as the reverse complement.
CCGTCCGGGTCGCTCGGGCTCGATCTCGCGCTCGGCATCGGCGGGCTGCCGCGCGGGCGTATCGTCGAGATCTACGGGCCGGAAAGCTCGGGCAAGACCACGCTCGCGCTGCACGCGATCGCGGAAGCGCAGAAGCGCGGCGGCACCTGTGCGTTCATCGACGCCGAACACGCGCTCGATCCCACCTACGCGCGCAAGCTCGGCGTCGATGTCGACAACCTGCTGATCAGCCAGCCGGACGCCGGCGAACAGGCGCTGGAAATCGCCGATACCCTGGTCCGCTCCGGCGCGATCGACGTGCTGGTGGTCGATTCCGTCGCCGCTCTGGTGCCGCGCGCGGAACTGGAAGGGGAGATGGGCGACAGCCACATGGGCCTGCACGCGCGGCTCATGAGCCAGGCGCTGCGCAAGCTCACCGGCAGCGTGTCGCGGTCGAACACGATGTTCATCTTCCTCAACCAGATCCGGATGAAGATCGGCGTGATGTTCGGCAA
>JABBNW010000352.1 GCA_019352115.1 Pseudomonadota bacterium | reverse complement strand
CCCCACCCCTCACCCCAGCGGATACTCCACCTCCGCAACATACGCCGCCTGCTCCTTGCCCAACCGGGAGCTGAACAGCGTGAAATGCTCCACCGCGATCGGTTCGGCACGGAACAGATTATGCTGCTGCACGAACCCCGCCAGCTTCATCTCCGCCGCATTGTCGAGCCGCGCCAGGGTCACATGCGGCACGAACCGCCGCCGCTCCGGCGCCAGCCCGGCCCGCTGCAACGCCGTCTCGATCTTCGCCTGCAGATGTTCCAGCGGCGGATTGCGCTCCACCCCCGCCCACAGCTGGGTGGCGCGGCCGGCCTTGGCGAAGGTGCCGACCCCGGCCAGGGTCAGGGGGAACGCCTTGCCGCGCAGGGCCGCCAGCGCGTGGTCGATCTCCTCGGCCTGCCAGCCCTGGGTCTCTCCGATGAAGCGCAGGGTCAGGTGGTAATTTTCCACCGGCACCCAGCGCGCGCCCGGAATGCCGCGCCAGGCGAGCCCTGCCAGTTGCTCGCGCAGCTCCCACGGCAGGTCGATGGCGACGAACAGCCTCATTGCCGCGCCGTCCGGTCGGCGGCCGAGGCGTCCGCGCGTGCGATCAGACGTTGCACATAGGGCAGGATCTCCGCCACCACCCGGCGCACCCCGGCGGGATTCGGGTGCAGCCCGTCGGCCTGCACGAGACCGGGCACCCGCGCCACGCCGGCCAGGAAGAACGGCTCGTAGATCACCCCCTTGCGCGCGCCCAGCGCGGCATAGACCGCCCGGAACCGCTTCTCGTACCCCGGCCCCATGTTGGGCGGCGCATACATCCCCGCGAGCAGCACGGGGATCTGCCGCGCCGCCAGCCGGTCCAGGATCGCGGCCAGGTTGCGCCGCATGTCGGCCACCGGCAGGCCGCGCAGGCCGTCGTTGGCGCCCAGCTCCACCAGCGCCGCGACCGGCCCCGTCCCGTCGCGTAACCCGTCCAGCACCCAGTCGAGCCGCGCCAGTCCGTCCGCCGACGTATCCCCCGACACCGCCGCATCGACGATCCGCACTCGCACGCCGCGCGCGGCGAGGGCGGCGGCAAGCTGCACCTCGAAACCCTCGGCGTGCGGCAGGCCGTAGCCGGAGGACAGGGAATCCCCCAGCACCACCAGCCGCACCGGCGCAGCGGCTGGCGCCGGCGTTGCAGCTGCCGCCGGCGCCGACACCGACACCGGCAATGGCGATGGCGATGGCGATGGCGATGGCGATGGCGACACGGGCGGCGTCGACACAGGCGATGTCGATGCCGGCGACGCCGACCCCGGCAATCCCGACCCAGGCACCCCCGACCCTGGCAATCCCGACACCGGCGATGCCCCCGCCGGCAATACCGTCCCCGGCAACACCGCCCCTGGCACGGCCGCGACGGCCGGCCGAAGAACCCCCATGCCGGGCGGACCCAGGCAGAGCGCCGCCGCGCCCAGCGCGATGCACGCCCTGACCGCGAACCCGGCGGCGACCCGCGCGCCCCTGCCGGCGCGGTGCATGGCCTTCCGTCCGCCGGCGCGCGGGCCATATGCTGCCGCCATGGAGCCAACTCCGCCGTCCACGTCGCCCGGTGCGCCACTCCTGCGCGCCCGTGGCCTGTGCCTGACCCTGCCCGCCGCGGCTGGACCGGTCAATATTCTCCGCGGCGTCGATCTCGACCTGGCGGCGGGCGAAACGGTGGGGCTGGTGGGACCGTCCGGGTCCGGCAAGACCAGCCTGCTCATGCTGCTCGCCGGGCTGGAACGGCCGACCTCCGGCAGCCTGGACTTCGCCGGCCGCGATCTGACCGGCCTCGATGAGGACGCGCTGGCGCGCTGGCGGCGCGACCACGTGGGCATCGTGTTCCAGTCCTTCCACCTGATCCAGGGCATGACGGCGGCCGAGAACGTGGCGGTGCCGCTGGAACTCGCCGGAAGGCGAGACGCGGCGGCGGTCGCGGCGCGGCTGCTGGAGGCGGTGGGCCTGGGCCACCGGCTGCGCCACCTGCCGACGCAACTCTCGGGCGGCGAGCAGCAGCGGGTGGCGCTGGCCCGCGCGCTGGCCGCGCGCCCCGCGCTGCTGCTGGCCGACGAGCCGACCGGCAACCTCGATCAGGAGACCGGCGAGGTCGTCATGGCCCTGCTGTTCCGCCTGTGCGCCGAGGCGGGCGCGGCCGTCCTGCTCATCACCCACGACCCGGCGCTGACCGCCCATTGCGCGCGGGTGGTGCGGCTGGCGGACGGACGGCTCGGGGCGCCCTGACGCAGGAGAATGCGGCCACGCCGTCGGCGGCCGATGCGGAAGAGAATTCTCCCGATGGTCGTGGTCGTAGATTTTAATACCAATCGGCCGGGAGACCGAGGTACCGGCAGCCTCGAACCCGTCCCGCCATGGCCGGCCCCGCGCCGGCCGTCCGCGTGCGGACGATCAGGGGCAGATGGCCGGTTCAGGGCCAGCCACGACGGGAGACCCGGGCCGGCACGCAAGGGCGAGAGGCAAAGCCCGCGCGGATTGGTAGAACACCAATCTGCGAAGAGCCTGACGTACTTGCAGCCTCGAACCCGTCCCGTCTTGGCCGGCCCTGCGCCGGCCATCCGCGCACGGACGATCGGGGGCAGACGGCCGGTTCAGGGCCAGCCACGAGGGGAGGCCCGAGCCGGCAAGCAAGGGCCTGAGAGTTTGCGAAAGAATGCCCGTCAGCGGCCAAAATCGCCCGAAAACCCGAGCAATTTCAACGGGTATTCTTTCGCAAGTTCGATTGCTTTTCACGCTCTGGGTCAAAACCCTCACGGGTCGGCGTAATTCCGCGTCCTGGCGCGGCGGTTGGGCCAGGCACACCCATAGGCGGAAGCTGGTCGCGATTTCCGCCGATCGCCCATTCCGCCGTGGCGCCCCAGCCGCGGAATCAGGCCCCCGGCGCAGAGACAGCTTGACACGCCGGCAGTTTTGTGTTCTACGTATGTCCATGCCCCGTGCAGCCTTTGTCCCTCCCGACACCATAGCCTGGAAGCTCGCCGAGCGGTTCGCGCTGTTCATCTGCAGGCTGCGGCTGGGGCTGGGCGAAGCGATGGAGGACAACGGGCCGCTGAGGTCCATCGGCGCCCGGATCTGGAACCGCCTGACGGAGGCGGCCGAGCGCTTCGGCGACATCGCCGCCACTCCGGAGCCGCGCCCCCGCCGCCGCGTCGAACCCGTCGTCATGGCGGAAGATGCGGTGTCGGAAGACGGGACCCCGCTCGATCCGTTCCCCCCGCGCAGGCCGCGGGCCCCGCCCAAACGGCCGCTCCGCCTCCTGCCCCGCGGCTATGGCTGGCTTGTGCGGATGGCGCCGGACCTGGTGCCGTACGGCATCGAGCTCGCCTATTTCCTGGCCCAGCCGGACATGATGG
>JABBNW010000061.1 GCA_019352115.1 Pseudomonadota bacterium | reverse complement strand
TTCATCCGCGGCTGCCAGTCGAATGGAATCCTCTCGCTCCGCCGGTGAGCTACTATGATACCAGCAGCCTGAAAGCGACGCTTCTGCAGTTGGTCGACTTCGACAGGATCAATCGCGATAAGGACGTTCGTCTGAGCGTCGGCGCCGTCAACGTGCGAACTGCCCGATTCGCCTATTTCGATAGCGCCGAGATCACCATCCGGCCGGAGCACATTATGGCCAGTGCGGCATTGCCGCCCGGATTTCCACCGATCGAAATCGACGGCGAACACTACTGGGATGGTGGCCTGGTCTCGAACACGCCGTTGCAGCATGTGCTCGACTATTACCCGCGTCGGAGCCGGCTTACCTTTCAGGTCGATCTGTTCCAGGGATACGGTCAGCTTCCGCAAAGCTTGCAGGACGTCGACGAAAGGATCTCCGATGTCCGATACGCAAGCCGTACCAGGCTGAACACGGATGCCTTCGAGCAGCGGCATGCCGTCCGTTTTGCGATCAACGAGCTTGAGGCACTTCTGCCCGAAAGCATCAAGGAAACCCCACAGGCAAAGCGCCTGCATGAATTTGACTGTGTCACCGAAATGGACATCGTCCAGGTCATCTACCGGCCGATGTCTCCGCTCGGGCCGGCAAAGGACTACGAGTTCGGCCGGAGCACGATGACAGATCGCTGGAATCAGGGGAAAGACGATGCCACGTTGACGCTGGCGGCGGCCCCGTGGCTCGATCCGAGCCCCCCAGAGGTGGGCGTCCGCGTCTTCGATGTGGTGCATGACATGCTCATCAGCCGGCAAAATAGGCATGTGCCGAGCGATACGACGACCGCACCACCATGATCGGTCGATCGATCGATGCCGCGTGATCGTCTGTCGATCGAGCGGGCGAACCAGGTCCGGTGCGCGGCCATCGCGGAGATTCCGATGCGGCGTCGGTTCCTGTATCTGGTGGCGGTGATGGACTGGGCGCGCCGGGAGGTGCTGTCGTGGCGGAGCTCGAGCACGATGGATGCGGATTTCGGCATCGCTACGGCGGAGGAGGCGCTGGCTGGGCAACGTGTTCATTGATCGGCCGTGGCGGTCTCTCAAATACGAGTGCATCTATCTGCACGCGTTCGAGAGCGCGTTTGCGAACCGGGCTTCCGGGGTGCATCGCGCTTTATGATGCACAGCGCCCGCGCTCCGCGCTTGCCGGGCGGACGCCGGATAAGGTTTATGAAGTGGCCTGGCGGCGTGACGCTCGACCCGGGATTTAGCTTGGCAAGGCCACCAAGCTGTCCGAAGGAATGGGCCCCCCTCACTTGACGTGGTAGAGGACTGGCCGCCCCGGCGGAGCCGAGCGTAGAAATTCCGCCTTGGAGTCACCAAGCTGTTGGTCCAGTCCCCTGGTGGTATACTCTTCTGGTTGCCTAGCGAGTCGAACCGCTGGCCCCGACGGCTTGAATACCGTACCCCGGGCTCTTATTTTTGTATGTTCATTCTAGAATTACCGATGCCGTGGGTGATGGCAGGATGCCGACGGCGCGTGAAATGGATGGCAGGATGGCAAGACCGAGGGAATTCGACGAAGAGGTGGTGCTGGATGCGGCGGTCCAATGTTTTTGGGCGCACGGCTATGAATCAACCTCCATCAAGGACCTGATGAAGAGGACCGGCCTCACCGCCGCAAGCCTGTACAATGCGTATGGTGACAAGCGTGCAATGTTTCGGACGGCCCTCGATCATTACATCGAAAACAGCATTGGAACGCGTATCCGGCATTGCGAGGCCTTGCCACCCCGCGATGCCATACGGGCGTTTTTTGACGACATCCTGCGCCGTTCGCTCAATGACCGCGAATGCAAGGGCTGCTTCGTCGTGAACTCTGCCTTGGAGATCGCGCCACACGACGCGGAGTTTCGGAAGACGATTGCCGAGACGCTGGCGCGGATCGAGTTATTCTTCCTGGCTTGCGTGAAAAAGGGTCAGGCCGATGGAACCATCACGTCTTCCCGACCAGCGGTCGACCTGGCGCAGCATCTGCTTTGCGTGCTGATGGGCGTGCGCGTCCTGGCCCGCGCACGTCCCGAGCGTGCTCTCCTCGATGGTGCGATCAGCACGGCACTCACTTCGCTCGACGATCGATAGCATACACGACCGATCATCGACGCCGATTGGCGCAGCCAGGTGGCGGAGAGTGATGCCGATCCGGGTGGAACTGACGAACTGGCCTCCTGTTACGCATAAGGGGGCGTCGCAACGAGGCTTGCCATGATTTCAGAATCTCGCGGGTCGTCCGTCGGCGGCGCCGTCTTGTGACGATGCTAACGCGGACACTGGAATCCCATACCTACATCAAGATGTTACCAGGCGTTGGTCCGTCTCGCTATGCGTACCAAGTGGCGAGTTCGTCACCTCTGGCCGATCCCGCCCAGCCGCTTCGCGGCCGCCTCCGCAACGAAGGTCCCGGTCGCAGAGTTGGACCTTGGGCCGGCACGTGACCTCATGGACCGATTCCACTGCATGATCCACAGCCGCGAGAGGGCCGATCTGGAGACTCGGATCTCGGATGGAGAACCAGGTCTGCTGGCTTCCTTCGGTCATGTCCCCCTCGGGCGGTGGAGGAGCTGTGGATAAGTGGGCCGCCTGCGCCAGACTCTCGCCGGTCGCTCCGGCGAGCCACCTGCCCCCAGCTCCGACACCACCCGGGGCACGACCGTCGAGGGTTGCGAATGCCCCGGCAGCGCGCCGATCACGGGAAGACTCAGGCCGCCCGCGGCACCCCAGCTTGCGTAGGCCGGCCGATCGTGACCCGGAGGTCGCGGCCCGATCGGCCGTACCGAAGAAGGTAGGTCCGGCTGCCCTTGGGCGTGATTTTGCAGCCAAAACCCGGAAGCTCAGTTTTCGACAGGAATGCGCCGCACTCGCCGAGCTGCCGCGCATCACCCGTTCGCTGGCTGATTTTCGCGCACATGACGGATATGCGACCAGATTTACCGCCAAAGATCGCGTCAAAATGGCCGTTTCCAGCAAGGCGACGGGAGTAAGTCGCCGCATACCGGAGCGCGCTCAGGCGTACCGCAAGCACCCTGCACGAACGCCGCATACCGGCCAACGGCCTGATTTAGCGGTCACCTGGCCGCAATCGGCCGAAAGGGGGATGGTGCCAGGGGCGGAATCGCATTTCCCTGCTAAGCTATTCAAAAGTAGCGGATTTTTTAGCTTCTCGTCCTGGCCCATACCAACAACAATACCATCACGACGTTCTGATGTGCGGGTTAGATTCCATCAGGGCAGCTTGGTTTTGGATCCAGGCTGCGGTCAAAGAGCACAACCTTGCCAAGGTTGGGGTCGAGGGTTCGAATCCCTTCGCCCGCTCCAGGTTTCCTCAGGAAAATCAAGGACTTCGAAGCGGCCCTCCGGGGCCGTTTTTGCTTCCAAGGCCCTAGCGGCAGCAATTTGGAAGCTCAGCGGAAGCACCCCGCAGAAAGTGGGCGGCGGCGGAATCGCAGGCTCGGCGGTTCCAATCCGGAGCCGAAGCGCCTCTCGGCGGGGGACAGCACCCGGCGGGCCTCGCCTGCCGCGCGACGGGCGACGACTTGGTGGACGGCACCGAAACCGCGCCCCAACCGCCAGCGGCAGGATTGGCCCCGTTCGTAGCCACCGCCAGCACATACGGTTCCAGCCCCAGGTCGGGACTGCCAGCGAGCCGGCAGGCGGTGTAGTGATCGGCCATCGATGTGTGGGCGCTACGCCAGCTTTTTACCTCCCGAGGCCATCGCCCGGCTGTTCCGCACCGCCGGGGCGCTGCCCAATGTCGCCCCATCCTGGAACGTCGCGCCGAGCCAGCAGGCGATGGTGGTGCGCCGGCACCCGGAAACCGGCGAACGGCATCTCGACCTGCTGACCTGGGGCCTCGTGCCGCACTGGAGCAAGGATCTGCGGGCGGCGCGGCGGCCGATCAACGCGCGGGCGGAGACAGCGGCGACCTCGCCGATGTTCCGCGATGCCTTCGCCCGCCGCCGCGCGCTGATCCCGGCGCAGGCTTTCTACGAATGGCAGCGCACCGGGAACGGACCCAAGCAGCCCTACGCGATCGCCCGGCGTGACGGCGAGACGCTGGCCTTTGCCGGTCTCTGGGAAGGCTGGCGCAGTCCCGAGGGCGAGGTGCTGCGGAGCTTCGCCATCATCGTCACCGCCGCGAACGCGACCATGGCGCCCATCCACGACCGCATGCCGGTGATCGTCGAGCCGCCCGACCGGCCGCTATGGCTCGGCGAGATCGAGGGCGACGCCGCATCGCTGCTGCACCCGGCGGCCAAGAACACGTTGCGGGTTTGGCCGGTGAGTACACCGGTCAACCGGCCAGCCAACAACGATGCCGACCTGCTCGCCCCGCTCGTTGCGCCCTGAACCTGATTGGCCAGCGGCCGCGTCCGGCGGCGCCATCCCCGGGCACGATCGTGCAGTCCATGGGCAAAGCCGAACCACGGATCGCGCGATGCCCAACGAAGACTTGCCCCGATGGGCGCCGACCCGCGGGTGCCCCGATCGGTTGAGACCGTCCGACTCCGCAGGCCCGCTCGCCCGCCGGGAACGGGGCTCTTCTTCATTCCGCCGGCGGCCAGCCGGCCGGCTCCGTGGCCGGCCAGAGGGTTGCGATGAACCGCCGCCCGGTCGCCCCGTCCGAGCCTGAGGAGGCGAGATAGAGCAGCGGCGGGACCATGATCGCGGGATCGAGCAGGGCGGCGGCGGCACTTTCCGGGAAGCCCGGCGGGATCATGCCGGTGCGGCTGGCACCACCGGGGAGCAGGGCGTTCACCGTAACCCCGGTTCCGGCCAGATCCTGCGCCCAGATCACCGTCTCCGCTTCCAGCGCGGCCTTGGAGGGGCCATAGGGCGAGAACCCGGCGCGGCGCATGGTCTCGTGGTTCATCGAGATGTTGATGATCCGTCCCCAGCCCGCCTGCAGCATCACCGGCACCGCGGCGCGCGCCATCAGGAACGGGCCGTTCACGTTGGTGTCGATCAGGGTGCGCCACGCCTCAATGTCCGCCTGCCAGAACTTCGCGGGTTCGACCATGAACTGCGGCGAGATCGTGCGCATGCCGCGCCCGGCATTGTTGACCAGTATGTCGAGACGGCCGAAGCGGGCCAGGGCGGTCTCGACGGTGCGGGCGCAATCGGCCGGCTCGGTGACGTCGGCCTGGAGCGCCATCACATGGTCGGGGAAGGCGGCCACGAGGGGCTCGAGCTCGCTAGGTTCACGTGCCGCGGTCGCCACCACCCGGTAGCCGGCGGCGGCCAACCCCTCCGCCATCGCGCGCCCGAGACCGCGCCCGGCGCCGGTGACGATGGCGACCCGGCCGGCAGGATCCGGTGGCGTGGTCATGCGGGCCTCCTATGCTCGGCGGGTGTCCATTATCCCATCCCGTCCAGGGACCACCAAACGGCGCGAAGGGAGGAAGGTGAATACCCTGCCAATGACCGGCGCTGATCCCGGGACCAGGCGAAGACCGAACCTCAAGCCCCGTGGCCCGATGGCGAGGTGCTCGCCGGCATCGTCGAGCGGGTGACGTTCCACAATCCCGAGAGCGGCTTCGCCGTGCTGCGGGTCAAGGCGCGCGGGCACCGCGACCTCGTCACCATCGTCGGCCACGCCGCCGCCATCGCCGCCGGCGAGTGGATCACCGCCACCGGGGAGTGGGTGAACGACCGCACCCACGGCCAGCAGTTCAAGGCGCGGTTCCTGAAGACCTCGGCGCCGACCACGGCCGAGGGGATCGAACGCTATCTCGGCTCAGGCATGATCCGCGGCATCGGCCCGGTCTACGCGAAGTAGCTGGTGCGCGGCTTCGGCGAGGCAGTGTTCGACATCATCGAAGGCGCGCCGCAGCGCCTACGCGAGGTGGGCGGGATCGGCGAGGTCCGGGCGAAGCGCATTGTCGATGCCTGGGCCGAGCAGAAGGTGATCCGCGAGATCACGGTCTTCCTGCACAGCCACGGCGTCGGCACGGCGCGCGCCGTGCGCGTCTTCAAGACCTACGGGGCGGACGCCATCCAGGTGATGAGCGAGAACCCGTACCGGCTCGCGCGCGACATAAGGGGCATCGGCTTCAAGACGGCGGATGCCATCGCCGCCCGGCTCGGCATCGAGAAGACGGCGATGATCCGCGTCCGCGCCGGCATCGGCTTTGCGCTCTCCGAGGCCATGGACGATGGCCATTGCGGATGGCCGGTCGCGGAACTGATCCCGCTCGCCGAGCGCCTGCTGGAAGTGCCGGCGGCGCTGATCCGCACCGCCCTCGATCTCGAACTGGCGGACTGGCCAGCACCCGCCGGCTGAACCAGTCGACCACCGCCGCCAGATAGACGAAGCCACGGGCCATGGGGCTTGAGGCGCGAAGCGCATCAAGGGTGATGTCCATCGCCCAGACCTGGTTCGGCCGCTCCACCGCCAGGTCGCGGAGCAGATACGGGCAGATCTTGTGTCCTGGCGCCGGCTTGGACGTGTTGGGGCGGCGATACAGTGCCTCGATCCCCATGCGCGGCATCATCGTGGCGACCCGCTCCCGGCCGATCGCGATGCCCTCGCCGCGCAGCAGATCGCGCAGCATCCGGCTGCCGGCGAATGGATACTCCAGGTGCAGCGCGTCGATCCGTCGCATGATCGCCAGATCGGCTGCCGGCACCGCTCGCGGCTCATAGTAAAGGCTGCTGCGGCTCAGCGTCAGCAACGCCGCCTGCCGTGCCAGCGGCAGTCCGTGGACCCGGTCGATCATCGCTTTGCGCTCAGCAGGCCGGCTTTGCTGAGCGCACCGGACAAAAAATCGTTCTCCAGCGTCAGTTCGCCGATCTTGGCGTGCAGCACCTTGAGATCCACCGCCGGCGCCGCCGGGTTCCCCACAGGACCGGAGCCGAACGCCCCGGCGGCACCCTCCGCCAGTTGGGCCTTCCAGGCCGTGATCTGGTTCGGATGGACGTCATAGTGCTGCGCCAACTCGGCCAACGTCTTCTCGCCCTTGAGGGCCGCCAGTGCCACCTTGGCCTTGAAGGCCGGACTGTGCGTCCGTCGTGCTCGTCTCGTCATGGTCTCTCCCGATCCGCGCCATCCTGGCCGCGGTCAGGCAGATTTTCCACTTATCGAACTGTCCGAATTTGCCCAGACATCTCTATTGATCACAAGACTGCCACGAGATATGCTCCCGCCTTAGAAGGAGAAGCCCATGGTCGATGAGTCGAAACTTGCGAGTGAAATCACAACGGATGCAGTAGATTTTTCGTTCGGGGAGCTTCTTAGCCTTCACAGAGAAAAAGAAATCGTTATTCGGCCAGAGTATCAGCGACTTTTTCGGTGGTCGAACGAACAGCGGTCGCGGTTGATCGAGTCCGTATTACTGCGGCTTCCTATCCCCCCAATTTTCTTGGTTGAGAACGAAGATAACGTCTTGGAATTGATAGATGGGCTGCAGCGGACAAGCTCGGTGCTTCAATTCCTTGACCACGACGCGATTGCGCAACCGGAGTTGGTGCTTGAAGGTTGTGACATCCTTAAAGCGCTGAACGGCGTTCGTTTTGACGATCTTTCGACCTCACTTAAGCTCAAGATAAAGAGAACGCCTATCCGAGCCATCATTATCAAAAAGTCAGGCGATCAATTCGTCAAATACGAGATGTTCAAGCGCTTGAACACGGGTGGCTCGCTTCTGTCTGCTCAAGAAATCCGAAACTGCTCCTCTCGGATGATTACGGGCGGCGACATCTTCTATTCCGCATTGCAGAATTGGGCCAAGGTCACGGATTTTGAAGGCGCGATTGCCCGCCTTCCTGTTGTGAATAAAGAGATGCGGGCCGACGAAGAGTTAGTTCTTCGTTTCTTCGCCGTCAAAAACTACAGGGAGGGGTTTAAAGGCAACATTGAAGAATGGCTGGACAGATATATGGAAGACATACTCTTACATCAGAAGCCATTTGACATCGAGAACGAAGACGTCATATTTCGTCGGATCTTTGGCCTAATTTACTCCATATTTGGAGATAGTGCGTTTTCTCGATATAACATGCACGGGGAGCCTACCGGTCGATTGGCCCCGGCATATTTCGAGGCTGTCGTTGGCGCTGTCACGGAAAGCTTTGCAGAAGTCTCACAGATCGCTCCCGACCTTCTGCGGGAACGCCTGAAGGAGGCTTTCGCATCCCAGGCCTTCATCAACTCTACTGGCCCCGGTGCAAACTCAATCCAGAAATTCAAAAGCCGAATCGCTACCGTCAGACAGCACCTCTTGGCGTTGCCCGATGGAAGCAATTGATGAACTGACGGCTGATCTTGGATGGAGAGAAACCGAACTAGCTTTGCTGAAGGTTTTCTTTCAACGGCAAGATGTCACGCAGCGTCAGCACGATGTTTTGGCGCGTGCCGCCTGGAGTCTTCTTTATGCTCACTATGAGGGTTACGCGAAGTTTTGCCTCACGCTCTTTTTTGATCGGGCCGCGCGGCTGATGGAGTCGTGCGGCCCTCTTCCGCAGAAAACGAAGGAATATGCGCTGTTCTCCGAAATGAAGCGCATCCGAAGCCTTCCGGCAGCGGACTTTTTGCACACACTCGAAACATTCGCAACAACGACCGGATCGCAGAAGCCACGATTTCCTGACGTGGACACTAAATCAAACTTGTGGCCCAATGTGCTGGAGGATTTGCTCGCGTTCGCTGACATTAGTTGTCCATCTGTCGATAAGAACCGCGTCCTATTAAAAACACTCGTTGGTAAGCGGAATGGGATCGCGCATGGACAGGCTGTTAGTGCGAGCTATCCCGACTACCTGAAACAAGAGAAAGCTGTTTATGAGGTGATGTATGATCTCGCGTATCAAGTGGATGCTCGGCTAAAGGCTGAACCGTTCACAGCGCCCGCGGTAAGCATTTAGTTGGTCAAAGGAAGTCTCGTTCGAAAGCGCATAGACTTATGTCCTCTGCGAATGCCAACAAGGAAGCTTAGAATTTTTAACTCCGAGCAACTCTCGGCAGAACTAAACAGGCGATCCTTCAGGGCCTCTTCACGTACGCCTCCATAGACGTCAGCTTGTCGACTTCATGGCGCCAATTGCTGACTGTCCGCTTCCGGCCGAAGCCCGCCGGCGCCGCGATGTCCGCTTCATCGAGCCCGCGCCCCAAAGCTGAATTTCTCCTTCCCACCCATCTCCGTCATTGACGGTAGCCGTTGACACGTCCGCTTGGAGGGTGCCGGCGCAAACTGCGAGATGACGAGCATGGGGGACAGTTGACCTTCCGGGGTGATTAAAGTCCCAGAATGCGAGGCGGCCGATGCCGCCCCGCTGATGCTTGCTATTCCGCAGCGATGGCATGCGGCCGCGGTTCCTCGGAATCGGCGGTGCCGGCATCGTCCTCGTCACCGGCAAGGAAGTTCGGCAGGGCCTCGGCTTCACCCGCCGGTGCGGCGACCGTAGGCTCGGCCCCGGAGAGGCGCAGCGGCTCCGGCAGCCAGCGGGTGCCGTCCAGCAGCCGTTCGGCCTCCTTGGCCATTTCAACCTTCTTCAGGTGGTCGATGAGTTGCGCAGAATGCTCGCCCTTCGCTTCCCGCACGGCTTCAAGGATGCGTGCCTTCGGCACCCGGCCGAGATAATTGTCGACGGTCGGCTTCCAGCCGGCGGCAGCCATGTCGAGACCCACGGCGCGCGCGAGCTGATCGCCGTGAGCAAATACGTCCGGCCGGCGGTTCCACGGCTCCTTCACCACGTTGACGGTGAGCGAAGCGCAGTGGGCGAACAGCACCGAGTGGCTGTCGCTGTCCAAGGCCGTCAGCTTGTCCCAGAGATCGGCCGGGGTTTCGGGCAACTGCTTGGCCCATTGCGCGTGGCGGGCGTCGATCGCCTTCGCCGAAGCGGTCTCGGCCAAGCCGGGCGCTTGTGCCGAGAAGCCGGACTGCTTCTTCGACCCGGCCACCGCTGCCTGTTTCCGCCATGCCACCGATCCCGACCGCACCGCGCCTGTGCTGGCAGTCTGCCAACCGACCCGTTGCCCCAATGCCTGTATCACGGGCCGCCATCGCCCCGCCTGGTCGCGCGCCGCCGCCGACGCGCGGGCGATGCTGACCGAGAAGCGCTTATCGGCGCTGCAACGTGCCGCCCTCGCACAGGATCTCCGGCGCATCGAGGCCGTCCTCGGCGGCATCCCCGACAAGTGACGCGCTGACCCGCATCACGGGGTCTGCCGTGCCGATCGGACCGTCCTGCCGAGGCCATCCCGGCACGCGGCGGAGCGTGCGATGGCCGTCCCGGCCGCGCAACGGCTGTCGCCGTCCTCCGCTGCGCTGCGGCTCTGCGAGTGCGCAGCCGGTCCTCGGCCATCGCCCGAAGGGCTCCGCCGCCGGGGATGGGCCCCGGCGGGACAGGAGCCCCGGCCATGACCGCAGAGACTCGCGCCGATATCTACACCCGCATCACCGCCGAGATCGCCGCCGCCATCGCGGCCGGCGCCGGCGACTGGCACATGCCCTGGCACCACAACGGCGGCTCCATCGCCCGGCCGGCCAACGTCGCATCCGGCAAGCCCTATCGCGGGGTCAACACGCTGGCCCTCTGGATCGCCGCACAGGCACGCGGCTACGCAAGCGGCATCTGGGGGACCTATCGCCAATGGCAGGCGCTCGGCGCCCAGGTGCGCAAGGGCGAACGCGCGACCGCCATCATCTTCTGGAAGCGGATCGGCGCCGCCGAGGACGAGCAGGATGTCGAGGATGCCGACGATCGCCCCCGCTTCGTTGGTCGCGGCTATTCCGTGTTCAACCGCAGCCAGGTCGACGGCTACGAACCGCCCGCCGTCGATGCCCTGCCCGAGGCCGAACGCATCCCGCACGCCGAAGCCTTCATCGCCGCCCTGGGCATCCCCACGACCCTCGACGCCGACGCCGCGTATTACCGGGTCGATCTTGACCGGATCTTCATGCCGCCGTTCGGAGCTTTCGAAGATTCCGTTGCTTACATCAGCACCCTTGCTCATGAAGCCGCTCACGCCACAGGAGCGAAGCACCGGCTCGACCGCGACCTCACCAGCCGGTTCTCGCACCAGGCCCGGGCCATCGAGGAATTGGTCGCGGAGCTGACGGCCGGCTACGTCCTGGCCGATCTCGGACTCGCCCATCATCCACGGCCCGACCACGCTGCCTACATCGCCTCCTGGCTCAAGGTCCTGAAGGACGATCCTCGCGCCATCTTCACCGCCGCCAGCAAGGCTCAGCAGGCAGCCGACTGGATGCACGCGCAGCAGCCACACCCGGCACCGTCGTGAGATGCATGAATGAACGACCAGTCGTCCGTCACGCTATCATCCTCGGACTGAATACCGAGAGCGACCGCCACCGCGCCTCGGGCAAACGAGCCGCAACGCCGCAATCGCCGCCGAGCCAGGTGCCGATCATCGCTATCGCCGATATACTCACCGGCATGAGCTTCGAAGAACCCAATTCCCTCCAGATCCGCGTTACGCTTGCCGGTATCGAGCCGGCAGTCTGGCGGCGCCTGATCGTGCCGCGTAGCTTCCATCTCGGCCAGCTCCACCGCGTCATCCAGGCTGCATTCGGATGGTGGGACTGCCACTTGCACGAGTTCCTGATAGGCGGCTTGTCCTACCGCGACGCCGAGGCCTGCGAACCCGAGTTCGAGGACGATGCGCGCAGCTTTGACGAGAGCGGGGTACGTCTACGCGATTTCAATCTCAACGAGGGCCTCAGCTTTCTCTACGTTTATGACTTCGGCGACAACTGGAGGCACATCATCGAGTTCGAACGGCTCCTTGCCCTCGAACCCGCGCCGCGCGGCGCCAGCTGCATCGACGGCGCACGCGCCCGGCCTCCCGAGGATGTCGGCGGCGTCCACGGCTATGCCGGCTTCCTCGACATCATCACCGATCCCGATCACCCAGAACACCGCGACACCAAGACCTGGGCCGGTGGCCACTTTGATCCAGAGTGGTTCGACAACGAGACGACCGACAAGGACGTTCGCAACGCCCTCAGGGCCAACCGCCGCGTCCGCCTCCACCAGCCCCACCCCAAGCGCCGAGGCCGCTCACGATAGCTGTCGTTGCACGGCACCGGTATCCTCGGTGTAGCCGGCCTCGGGTTCCTCGCCGCTGAGATCGATGGCACGACACTATCCCTCCGATCTCGCTCGTCGCCGAAATTTGCGCCTCGGTGCCGTCGTGCTGGGCCCAGCCCGCGGACTGACGCTGGCGAACGAACCTACCAGCTTCATCGACAAGGGTTTCTTCGGCCGCCCCCCGATCAGGAGAGGCACCCGGATAGGGCTCACCCGCGACCCGCGCACCTTCCTTGGCGAGCAAGGCGTCGTGATATTTCGGGTTGACTGTCAGGATAAGTCGCCGAGATGACGGCGGCGTTCCTCTGCGCGAGCCTCGGCATCGTGCCGACCGTGCGGCACGCGGATTACGTCGGCTCCTGGCTCGAAGTGCTGCGCGACGACGATCGGGCGATCATCCGCGCCGCCAGCGCGGCCTCGAAAGCCGCCGACTATCTACTGGCGCTCCAGGCCGATGAGGATGAGCCGGAAGCTCCATCGGGTCCCGCGATCCCGGCCTCGGCGCCCGAGAGCCAGAGGGCCGCCGGCGTTCCGTGACGTGCCGAAGGGTCGGGAGAGAGGCTTCCGGCCGGCCCGTCATGGAGAACTGCCATGAGCGCCGCCGAAAACGCCGACCTCCACTCCCACCATGCCGACCTGATCGCGGAAGCCCTGGCGACCGAGGGTGGCCATCTCTCGATCGGCCGGGGCGGCTTCATCCTCTGGTATGGGAATGGACGCCGGCTCCCGGGATACGACTCCGAGCCGATCAAGGCGGCCTGCATCGAAGCGGGCCTGCCGGTGATCGACAGCCGTGGCGCCGCCTTCGATGCCGTGGCGCGGCTCGTCATTCGCGGGCCGATGGTTGCCGTCGGCGCGCCGCCGGACCCGCCGCCACACGGCCCGTTCAGCTATGCGCCCCTGGCGGCGGTCGCGGCAGCCTACCGCGCCGCCGGCGCCGAAGTGGTCAACCTGCCGGAACCAGCGGCGGATGCCCCCGGCGCGTGAGGTTCGCGCCGCTTCTGAGAGCGAGAGGGCGGAGGTGATTTTCGCGACGGGTCGAGGAGTTGGGAGAGAGGCTCCCGGCCGGCCCGTCGCGGAGATCACCAGATGGTTGCGACCCAGAAGATCGTCCTGAACCCGTCCCGGGACATCCCGTTCAACAAGCTCGTTCTGAGCCAGGCCAATGTCCGCCGCGTGAAGGCCGGTGTCTCGATCGAGGCGCTGGCCGAGAGCATCGCCCGGCGCTCGCTGCTGCAGAGCCTGAGCGTGCGCCCCGTGCTGGACGCGGACGGCAACGAGACCGGCACGTTCGAGGTGCCCGCCGGCGGAAGGCGCTTCCGGGCGCTGGAACTGCTGGTGCGCCAGAAGCGCCTGGCCAAGACGGCGCCCATCCCCTGCATCGTCAAGACCGATGGCCTCGCCGAGGAGGACAGCCTCGCCGAGAACACCGACCGCGAGGCGCTGCACCCGCTCGACCAGTTCCGCGCCTTCCAGACGCTGCGCGCGAAGGGCCAGGGCGAGGAGGAGATGGCCGCCGCGTTCGGCGTCACCGCCGCGGTGGTGCGCCAGCGGCTTAAGCTCGCTGCTGCCAGCCCGGCGCTGCTCGACGCCTATGCAGAGGGAGCGATGACGCTCGATCAGCTGATGGCGTTCTGCGTCAGCGACGATCCCCCCCGCCAGGAGCAGGTGTGGGCGACGATCCAGCGCGGCTGGAACAAGGAGCCGCACATCATCCGCCGCATGCTGACTGAGGGCGCGGTCCTCGCGACCGACCGCCGCGCCTGCTTTGTCGGCATCGAGGCCTACGAGGCCGCCGGTGGCATCGTGATGCGCGACCTGTTCCAGGACGACGAAGGCGGCTGGTTCCAGGACCCGGCGCTGCTCGACCGGCTGGCCGCCGAGCGGCTTGCGCGGGAGGCCGACGCCATCCGCGCCGAGGGCTGGCAATGGGTCGAGGCCGCGCCGGACTTCCCCTACGGCCACCGGCACGGGCTACGTCCGCTGCCCTCCACCAATCCCCTCACCGAGGCCGAGCAGGCGGAGTTCGATGCGCTGAAGGCGGAGTATGACGCGCTCGAGGAGCAGTATGGCGAGGCTGACGAACTGCCCGAAACCGTCGCGGCACGCCTCGCCGAGATCGAGGCAGCGATCGAGGCATTCCAGAGCCGCCCGCCGAAATTCGATCCCGCCGACATCGTGCGCGCTGGCGCCTTTGTCAGCATCGACCGTGACGGCGCGCTGCGCGTCGAGCGCGGCTACGTGCGGCCCGAGGATAAGCCGCCGGTCGCTGCGCCCGACGATCTCGATGAGGCCGTGGAGCCCGCCAGCACCGCGCCCGATGCCGATCGGGACCCGTCCGCGACGGAGGCGCGCTCGAGCACGTCCATCACGGCCGCGGAGCCGTGCGCCGGGGTCCCCGAGGAGGACGATGGGCTGAAGCCGCTGCCCGAGCGGCTGATGACGGAACTCACCGCACACCGGACGCTCGCGTTGCGGGAAGCCTTGGGGAACGACTGGGACACGGCGTTCCTGGCCGTGCTCCACGCGTTTTGCCTCCGCCTGTTCTATCGCTCCGCCGCCGACACGTGCCTGGAAATCGAGGCCAAGAGCGCCGGGTTCGGGACCCAGGCGCCGGGACTGAACGACACGGCGTCCGCCAAGGCCATCGACGTGCGGCACGAGGCGTGGGTGAAGCAGTTGCCGGCGACGTCCGGAGAGCTCTGGAACGCGCTCGTCGGCTTCGACACCGACACGCGCGCGGCGCTGTTCGCGCACTGCGCGGCGCTGACGATCAACGCGCTGCACGAACCCTGGAACCGCCGTCCGGGCGCGCTGGCGCACGCCGATCGGCTGGCCCAGGCGGTCGGTCTCGATATGGCGGCAGCCGGCTGGGTGCCGACGGTCGAGAGCTATCTCGGCCGGGTGCCGAAGGTGCGCATCCTGGAGGCGGTGCGCGAGGCCAAGGGCGAGCACGCCGCGCAGCTGATCGACCATCTGAAGAAGCCGGAGATGGCGCAGGAGGCCGAACGGCTGCTCGCCGGCACCGGCTGGCTGCCGGAGCCGCTCCGCAGGCCCGGGTTGCCTGAGGCGCCAGCCGTCCCTCCCGCCGCCAGTGACGATGAAGCCGAGGGCATGGCCGACGGTGACGCCGACGCAATCACCGCACTGCCGGCGTTCCTGATCGACGCCGAAGATCCCGCCGTTGGCGCAACGGACACCGATCCCGCCGTGCCGCAGGCCATCGCTGCGGAGTGACCAATGAAGGCCCGGGGCACCCTGTCTCGGGCCTTCCGAGCTTCGGCTTTCCCGAACCCCGGAGGAGCACCCCATGATCGACAACCCGAACGATGCCTTCGCGCAGTATGAAGCCCAGGCCCGGCTGCGCGCCCAGTTGGCCCGCGAGGTGACACCACTCAACAAGGCCGCGTTATTCGCCGTGCTTCAGACCGCTGGCATTCATCTGGTCACCGTTCACTTCGACGGCGCCGGTGACTCCGGACAGATCGAGAGCATCGATGCGACGAACCCAGACGAAACCGCCGCCGAGCTGCCCGCCGGCACGATCGAGATTCGCACACCGCTCTGGGACGGCAGCGGCGTGCAGACCGAGGCCATGCCGGTGCGCGACGCCATCGAGAAGCTGGCCTACGACTTCCTCGAAGAGGTGCATGACGGCTGGGAGAACGAAGACGGCGCCTATGGCGAATTCGTCTTCGATGTCGGCGAGCGCACCATCCGTTTGGAATACAACGAGCGCGTGATGACGACCTCCTACTCCGAAAATGAATTCTGACGGAGGCGACGATGGCTCACCCGTATCATCACGCCCTGTCCTCGGCGCGTCTCTGGGGCGGGACCGCGGACGATTACCTGCCGCTGCACGCCTGGTTCGATGAGTCGAAGATGCTGACATCGGATTTTCGACATCGTGCACTCCGGCATCATGCCGAAGGCATCTTCATGGCGGAGCGGTTCTTCGGGCCGACCATCACCATCTCGACCGGGCGCGTTGTGCCGCTGCGGTTGATCGGCGAGCAGCATGTCCGCGAGGACCTCGGCTTCATCCCGAGCTTCGCCGATTGGGCACGCCGCATCCGCCCCGAACCGTGGATGGGCCGCGCCCAGCCGATCCACCGGGACGTTGATCCGTTCGCGGTGATCACCTGACCTGACTTCGAGGCCGACGGCACGTCACGCGATCACAGCGGCCTCGGCCGCAGCGAGCGCGCCTTCCAGATAGCCGCCGAATTCGGGGGCCATTTCGGCGCCCGCGAGGGTGATCCGCTCGCCCCACGGGGCCGGCAGGGCGATTGGGCGATAGTCCGGATGCGCGTTGCCGTTGGCGTGGTCAGCTTCGGTCGCGGTGAAGGGTTCGGTTGCCCAGTCCTGGATGATCACCTCGCGCGGCCGCCCCGCCTCGGCGCCGAACAGCGTGCCGAACTGGCGGGCGATCAGCTCCGGCAAGGCCGCGCGTCGGGCCACGCGCAGGGCGGGTGGCCAGGAGAAGAAGCCGAACAACGCAGCCTCGGCGGCGCCGGGGAGGCTCGCGTCGTGCAGTTCCCCGAGCGGTCCCGCCTGGCTGAACGCGCTGCCCGACAGGCCGGCGTCACGCCAGAACGGCCGATCGTAGAGCGCGAGCGCCTTGGCCTGGCCCGCCATCCAGCCCGGCACGACAGCAAGCGCCGCCTGCACGGAAGGCGGCAGAGCGGGCGCGATCTCGATTCCGCCGATCAGCCGCGGCGGCAGGGCAAGCGCCGCGCGGGCGGCATGCAGCGTCATGGGGCCGGATCGGGTTTCGGCGGCGACGGCGACGCCGCTTCCGGTCAGCGCGATGCGCCGGACCGCGTGTTCCAGCCGAACCACGCCGGGTGCGAGGCCGGTGGCGACAGCTTCGACCAGCGCCCCGATGCCGCCCGTGATGCGTAGGCTCGGCGGCTCCTGCGCGAAGCCATGCGGCAGGCGCTGCGTGCGCCCCGCTTGGTCCTGATAGATGAAGCCGCCCGCCTCCGCCTGTTCGATGAGCGCCAGCCCCGCCGCGTGCACGGCCCGCGCGATCCGGGGCTGGATGGCGGGCCAGACCCAGGCGGGGCCGAGGTCGTAGGCGCCGGCCTCGGTGCGATGGCTCAGCACCCGCCCGCCGATCCGCGCGCGGGCTTCCAGCACCACCACCTCGGCGCCACGCCCGGCCGCTGCCCGCGCCAGCGCGAGGCCGGAGAGGCCGGCGCCGATGACGATCAGATCAGGCATCCCGCGTCAGCCGAGATGGCCGGTCTTGCGATACAGCAGCGCGCCGCCCTGGCTTTCCAACGCCAGGCGGCTGCCGCGCGGCAGGCGGAGCCATGCGCCGGCACGATGCGTTGTGCAGTCGATCGCCACATCCCCCTCCACCACGAAGAACTCCGCGCCGTGCGGCCAGGTCTCGACCGCACCGGCATGGTTGGCGGCGAGGCGCAGCATCACCACGCGCTCCCACGGCGCCTCGAACAGCACGGCTTCCTGCCGTCCCTGGCCGAGACCGCGCCAGAGCGCGGGATCGCGCGTGTCGAGCCGGACCGCCGCGGTCTCCTCGGGCGGCATCTGACGGAGTTTGACGAGGATGACCGCGCCCGGAGCGCTGGCGGGCGTGTGGCGCGAGCCCGGTGGGTTTCGGACATAGAAGCCGGCCGGGAAGTCCCCGCTCTCGTCGGAGAACACGCCCTCCAGCACCAGGAACTCCTCGCCGGCGCCATGGGTGTGCGGGGAGAAGGCGGAGCCCGGCGCGTAGCGCACGAGCGAGGTGGCACGAGCGACTTCGTCGCCGTCGCGCTCGAGCATACGCCGCTCGACGCCGGCAAGGGGCGACGCAACCCAGGCGAGCGCGGCGCTATCGACGGTGGCGGGGCGGGAGAGATCGGCGTTCAGCTGCATGGACACGGATCACCGGACAAAGGAGAGCGTCACGCAGCGTAGCCGAGCAGCACCGCGTCGAGCGAATCCATCGCGCGTCTTATGCACGCAGACATGCTCTGACTTTCCGGAGCGATGAGCATGCGGACCGAACTGGCCATGTCGCAATCGGACCGAATGAGGCCTCGCGCCATGGGCGCGACATGACAGAAGTCGGACGGCGGGTACGAATTGTGCTCAGCTGAGGGGTGGTCAGTGGGGCCAGCCGTCAGGTCCTTTGCGAACACGCTCGACGACGACCTCTACGAGGAGGTAAGGCGCACGATCCTCGCCCCCTTCCGCGCGCTTAACGATTGTGTCATTCCAGTCGCCGGTCCAGAGGCCAATCACGTCCTCGACGAGCCACCGGCCGATACCCTTCCCAAGGCGGGAGGCGTCCGCGGGAGCAATCTGCGTGGAGGAGTCCCCACGCTCGACCAAGTCAAGAAACAGACGCGCCGGGATGACAGGTACTCCGACGCCATCACACTCGGGGCCGACGAGGAGCAGAAAACTAGCCATTGTCTGGCCGGCTAGATCCGCCAACTGCCCTCTATCCACGGGGTAGTAGTCCACGTCGAGCGCCTTCTTTCGCCGATAGAGGCGCTTTGCCTGAAGAAACGAGGCGCGGCGGGCGAAACGTTTGCCGGAATCCCGTGCCTCAAACAGCAGACACACATCCGTGGAGAACCGCGTCGTCCCAACTCCGGGCCCACCTTCCTCCGGCTTACCGACGATTCGGTGCTCAAGCTTCAGGCGAAGCCGGTCGTTGGCATTGGTCTCGTCGGCGAGCGTGGCCAAGCGATCACTTATCGTCGAGCAAGCACCGCGCAGACGCTCAAACAGGACGGCAACATGGGTCTCCTCGCCGCTTGCGAGCGTGCGGCTGATGTCGGCGCCCGCGTTTCGCGCCGCTTTGTCGAGAGTATCCTCAATTAGCAGTTCGATGCGCGCGTCCCGGATCCAGGTGCGAGCGGGTCCGAGCCCCTCTGCTGGAGGCAAATGGCGGGCCGTTGCGGTGGAGTGTCTGGGCCGCAGCAGTTCCAACGCATCCGGCTCCCTCCGAACCATGTCGATCACAGCCGCTGCACGGAGGCGCACGAGGTCATCGGGGTGGCCGTCGCGGAGAGGAACAAGCGCGGCCTCCACGCCGTCTTCGTAGAGCTCGAGAACGGCGAAGAGAACTGCGCGATCGTCCCGCGTCGATCCGAACCAGAGGAGCGCCTCCGCTACTGCCAAGCGAAGCGCGGGATCATCGCCGACGGCAGCCTTCAACCGACGCCGCCAGGATGCCTTCGTCTCGGCCGATAGTTCGAAAAGACGATATCCCGGCTTCTCGCCGACTGCGAAGCCAAACTCGCGGAGAAGGGCAGCCAGGTTCAAGATGTTTCGAGGAATCTCAGTCAGGATCTTTTGTTCACGCTGGGTCTCTGTCCCGACCCGCCAGAGCAAATGCTGGAGTTGGCCCCAAACGTCCTCGCCAGCCCACTCGGCGAAGAGCGAGGCTAGTTCGTCCCGATTCCGAAAGGACGATCGATAAGCCATCACCGCTGCGAGCACACCCGCCGCGGCGGCTCGATCGCCTTCTAAAGCACGCAATTGGGCCACGCCGGCGTCGATGCCAGGGCGACCCTGCTCAAGGGCCCGAACCGCGTCAGCCACAAGATGAGAATCCTGCCGCAGGCGCGGCCATCGGGAAACGAAATCATCGAACTCGTACGCACCTGGGTAAGATGAATTGCGGAAACGCTCGAGTGCCTCTTCCCGGAGTCGCGCGTTTACCAGCCCCCAGTTCTCTTCTGCCCAATTTCGTGTGACATTGTGTATGGTGCTCCTAGCCTCACGATCCGGCGCGCCCTGTATTGCGATCTCCAGGTGCCAAAAGCGGTCCCCGTCCAGCGACAATGTGTTCGTCCCAGCCCTGATCGCAGTAGCAGCAGCGGACCAATTCGGCGGTGGCAGGCAACATTCAGGGGGTAGCCAGCCGAGTGATCGCCGAAGCCGCTCTTGTTTATGGTGGCTAATTATGGCGTCAACAGCTTCGGTCGCGGAACTGTAAGATTCTGCCGGAGCCGGCCCTTGTCCATCTGCGTCTTCAGTCGATGTCATCTCGGAGCTCTCCGTGTTCCCGGCGATAGTCGTCCAAGGTCGCCTGCGAGGCAGCCGGACATGGTGAAGGTGCGCTGCGACGGCGCGTGTTCACAGCAGCACCGTCTTCACAGCCAGGGCGGGTCCGGCCTCACCGAGCCGCCGGTCCAGCGTGCAGAGAGTGGCGCCGTGATCGGCGCAGATCGCCAGATGCAGCGCGTCGCCGGCTCGCAGACCGAGCGCGTGCTGATCGGCAAACCGTGCGGCGATGTGGAACTGTGCTCCGGAAACTGGCAGCCGGGTAAAGGTCTCCGCGCTCATCATGGTGAATACGGCGAGCGCATCCGCCCGGTGCTGCGTCGCGATCTGCCCAGACCGCAGCTTGATCGAAAGCGCCGAGGAAAACTCCGTCGTCACCCAATCGCTGATCGCGAGGAGTTCTGGATCCTGGTCTCCCAGCCAGCGCTGCATGCGCGCGGTCTCTGCCTCGTGCGTCAATGCTGCGACGAGCACCGAAGTATCGAGATAGAGGATCAATAACGCGCCTCGTCACGCATGCGGCGGACGAACTCGCCCGCCGGCTCCGCCTGCATCGGCATCTTTTCGACCATCGCACGCAAGGCTACGATGTCGATGCGCTTGCGCGGCGCCTTCGCGGCGACGATCTGCGCGACCGGCTTGCCGCGGCGAGTGATCTGCACGGTCTCGCCGCCGGCGGCGCACTCGACCAGTTCGCTCAGATGCGCCTTGGCGTCGGCGATGCTCACACTGCCCATGAGGCTCTCCTGACCATCTAATTGGTCATATGTAGCACGGCGCGGGCTGGAACCAAAGCGCCGGAGCGGGTCACCGCTCGGGCATGGGGAGCCCGGAGAGCGAGAGGATGGCCGGGACGGGGTGAGCCGGGTGGGGTCGAGAGAGCGCCCG
>JABBNW010000060.1 GCA_019352115.1 Pseudomonadota bacterium | reverse complement strand
GGCTTCCTCAAGGACGGCGACGAACCGCGCGCCGACGGGGCGTTCGTCAACAAGACACTGGCCACCGCCGAGCCGGCGCTGCTCGCCGCCTGCCGCGCCGAGGCCGAACGGGTTGCCGCGGTGCAGGACCAGCGACGGGCGCTCGGGATGGCGGCGCTGTCGGCCGCGCTGCTGCGCCTGGCGGCCCCGGTGGCGCGGGCCTATGCGGCGCGCAAGGATGCGGCGGGACGGCTCGACTACGACGACCTGATCGGGCGGACCTCCAGCCTGCTGCTCGATCCGGGCGCGGCCTGGGTGCTGTACAAGTTGGACGGCGGGCTGGACCACCTGCTGCTCGACGAGGTGCAGGACACCGCGCCGGCGCAGTGGCGCATCGCGGAGGCGATCACCGGGGAGTTCTTCGCCGGGGCCGGCGCGCGCGAACCGGGCGGGCCCACCGAGGCGGATGCCGCCCCGCGCGGGGTGTTCGCGGTCGGCGACGACAAGCAATCCATCTTCTCCTTCCAGGGCGCCGACGCGGCGGAGTTCGACCGCGCCCGGGTCCGGCTCGGCGATCGGGTGCGCGCGGCGGGGCGGCGCTGGGTGGAACGGCCGCTGGAAGTGTCGTTCCGCTCCACCGCGCCGGTGCTGGCGCTGGTGGACGCGGTGTTCGCCGATCCGCTCGCCGCCGCCGGCGTGGCGCCGCCCGGGACCTTGCGCCATTTCGCCGATCGCGCGGACCACGCGGGGATGGTGGAACTCTGGCCGCTCGCCCCGCCGCCGGCGGCCGAGGACCCGCCGCCCTGGACCGTGCCCGAGGACTACCAGGCGCAGGGCTCCGCGCCGCAGGCCCTGGCCGAGACCCTGGCGCGCTGGATCGCCGCCCAGATCGGCGTCATGGAACTGCCCGCGCGCGGCCGGCTGCTGGCGGCCGGGGACGTGCTGGTGCTGGTGCGCCGGCGCAACGCCTTCGCGCGCGCCCTGCTGCGGGCGCTGAAATCCGCCGGCGTGCCGGCCGCGGGCCTCGATCGCATGATGCTCACCGAGCAGCCGGCGGTGGCCGACCTGCTGACCCTGGGCGACGCGCTGCTGCTGCCGGACGACGATCTGACCTTCGCGTGTTTCCTGACCAGCCCGCTCGGCGGTCTGGCCGACCCCGATCTGATGGACCTGGCGCTGGATCGGCCCGGCTCGCTCGCCGAGGCACTGCGCGCGCGCGCCGGGGAACGGCCCGTGTGGGGCGCGGCGTGGCGGTTCTTCGCGACGTTGCTGGCGCGGGTCGATTACGCCTCGCCGCACGCGCTGTTCGCCGAGGCGCTCGGCGCGCTCGGCGGGCGGGCGCTTCTGTTCGCGCGGCTGGGGGCGGAGGCGGGGGAGCCGGTGGACGAACTGCTCGCCGCCGCGCTGGACTACGGGCGTGCCCATCCGCCGGCGTTGCAGGGGTTCCTGCACTGGCTGCGCCGCTCCGCCGCGGAGGTGAAGCGCGAGCAGGAAGCGGCGGGGCAATCGGTGCGCATCCTGACGGTGCACGGCGCCAAGGGCTTGCAGGCGCCGCTGGTAATCCTGCCCGATACCACCGCGCTGCCGCCCGACGACGGAACGTTGCTCTGGGGCGACGATCCGCGCACCGGCGTTGCCGTCCCGCTATGGGCGCCGCGCAAGGCGCTGCGCTGCGCCGCGGCCGAGCGGCTGCGCGCGGCCGTGTCGGCGCGGCGGATGGAGGAGCACAACCGCCTTCTGTATGTCGCGCTGACCCGGGCCGAGGACCGGCTGCTGGTCTGCGGCTGGGCACCGGCGGGCGCGGCGCCGGAAACCTGCTGGTACAACCTGGTCGCCCGCGGCTTCGCCGCCCTGCCGGCGCGGGCCGAGCCGTTCGGGCCGCCGCTCGCGCCGTGGTCGGGCATCGCGCTGCGCCACGACAGCGCGCAGACGGTGCCGGCGCGCGCCGAGACGGCGGCGGTTGCGGCCCCGGCGCCGGCGCCGCCGGCCTGGTTGGGCGCCGCGCCAGGCTGGGCTGCCGCGCCGCCGCCCGCGGAGCCGGCGCGCCCGCAGCCGCTCGCGCCCAGCCGCCCGGAGGGGGTGGAATTCGGCCCGGTGCCGCCGGCGCTGTCGCCGCTGGCAACGCGCGAGGCCGGCGCGCTGCGGCGCGGACGCCTGCTGCACGCGCTGCTGCAACACCTGCCGAACCTTCCGGACATGCAACGGGCACCGGCCGCGCGCGCCTGGCTCGCGCGCGCGGGCACCGGGCTGGGCGAGGCCGCGGCGACGGAGCTGGCGGACAAGGTGCTCGCGGTGCTCGACCATCCGGCGCTGCACCCGCTGTTCGGGCCGGGCAGCCGGGCCGAGGTGCCGCTGTCGGGGGTGATCGGGGGGATGGTGATCGGCGGGCTGGTCGATCGGCTGGCGGTGCGGGCGCACGAGGTGCTGGTGGTCGACTACAAGACCAACCGCCGGCCGCCGGCGGATGCGGCGCGCACGCCGGTCGCTTACCTGCGCCAGATGGCGGCGTACCGGGCGGTGCTGGGCGCGGCGTTCCCGGGGCGGGCTGTGCGCGGTTTCATGGTGTGGACGGAATCCGGGGCGGTGATGGAATTGCCGGCGTCGTTGCTCGATGCGCATGCGCCGGGCATGGCGCCTGCAACCGAGAGGTAGCCGGCAGCGTGCCGCAACCGCCGTCGGGGCCAAGCGAAGGCCCTTCGGTCTCGTGCGCCGTCCGTGGGACGGCTGGCGCGGTTCAGGCGGGCAGGTAAGGATATTCGGGGGATGTGACCGGCCGGGTAGCTCACCGCTCGGGCCGGCGGAGCTGGGGATGGCGTCGATCGGACGTCATGACGGTGTGTATCGTATCGTTCTCATTGTGCGGCTTCACACGGCCCCATCGTCCGCTTCAACGCAGAGGTCGCAGAGGGCCAGAGATCGCAGAGCAGGCAAGAAGCTCATGGGAGAAGCGTCGTACCCCATCCTTCGGCGGCACGGCATTGAAATTCGCCAACAGACCGGATTTGCAACAGCTTCGGCAGGTCAACATCTGCGCCTCATGCAGCGGCTGAACATGCGCGGTCGACCGGATCTCCAGGACGATGTCCTGCGCAACGATGATATCCGTGCGGTCGCCACGGGCCACCTGTTCCGACCGGCACAGGCAGGCTTAACGAATCGATTCCGGCAGCTCCGGGCCGAACGGCGATGCACCTTGGTAGCAAATACGAATGAGTCTCCGGGTTGGCCCGGCTTGGGCGCCTGCGCCGCTTCCGTCTCTGCGACCTCTGGTCCTCTGCGCCCTCTGCGTTGAATCGGCGCGATCCATCCGCCCCGAGCCCGAATGCCTGCCGACCATCGCCGCCGGTCGCCGGCGTCAGATCCCCGCCCCGCCGATGAAGCTCTCTTCCAGCGCGCGGCGGAGGTCAGCGACCTGGTTGGCGAGGCCGGCGCGCGGGCGCGGGCGCGGCACGTCGATCGTGATGTCGTGCGCCACCCGCGCGGGGCTGCCGGCGAGCAGCACGACCCGGTCGGCGAGGTAGGCGGCCTCGTCCAGATCGTGCGTGACGAACAGCACCGACGCGCCGGTTTCCCGCCACACCCGCAACAATTCGTCCTGCAACGTGTGCCGGGTGATGGCGTCCAGCGCGCTGAACGGTTCGTCCATCAGCAGCAGATCGGGGGCGACGGCCAACGCGCGTGCGAGCCCGACCCGCTGGCGCTGGCCGCCGGAGAGTTGCGCCGGGAACTTGTTCGCCTCGGCGCCGAGCCCCACGAGGTCGAGCGCCGCGGTCGCGCGTCGGCGCCGTTCGGCCGCATCGAGCCGCAGGCCTTCCAGCCCGAACGCCACGTTCGCCGCCACCCGCCGCCACGGCATCAGCCGCGCGTCCTGGAACACGAGCGCGACCGGGCGCCGATCCGGTGTCGGTCGCGCCAGCAGGTGCACTTCGCCGGCGGAGGGTTGGATCAGGCCCGCGACCACCCGAAGCAGGGTGGATTTGCCGACTCCGGACGGCCCCACGACCGCGGTGAACCCGCCGCGCGGCAATTCCAGATCGAGCCCGGCGAGCACGTTCCGTCCCGTGGCGTCGCCGGGGTGGGAAAACGCCAGCCCGCGCAGTGCGACGATCGGCGCGGCGGGCGCCGCCGGCGCGCCGGCCATGGGCACGCCGGCCACGGGCACGCCGATCGCGGGCACGCCGGTCACGGGCGTGTCCATGCCAGAACCCGTTGCGTGACCGCCTCGAACACCAGATCCGTCAGCCCGTACAGCAATGCGATCGTCAGCATGTAGAGCACCAGCACGTCGGTCGCGAGCACCCCCGCGGCTTCCGTCATGCGCTGGCCGATGCCGGGAATGCCGAACAATTCCGCCGCCACCACCGCCATCCAGCCCTGCCCGAGGCCGGCGCGCACGCCCGACAGAATCCCCGGCGATGCCGCCGGCAGCACGACTTTCCACAAGCAGCGGAAGAACCCGCCCTGGCCGAACGCGGCCGCCAGTTCCACCAATCCGGGATCGACCGCGCGCACCGCCGCCTGGGTGGCGAAATAATTCAGCCAAAACACGCCGATGCCGATGATGAACGCCGCCGCCGTCTCGCTGGCGCCGAACCAGATCAGCGCGAACGGGATCCACGCCAGCGGCGGGATCGGGCGCAACAGCCGCGCCACCCAGGCCTGCGCGGCATCGAAGCGCGGCAGCAGGGCCGCCGCGGTGCCGACCGCGATGCCGAGCAGGCTGCCGGCGATCACGCCGGTCGTGTAATGGCTCAGGCTGTCGCCCACTGCGGTGAACCAGATCCCGTCCTGGAGTTCGCGCAGGAAGGCCCCCGGCACCGCGCTCGGCGCCGGCACCCAGGCGGCGGGCAGCACGCCGGTGCGGACCAGCGCCTCCCACAGACCCAGGAACGCGGCGAGGCCGGCAGCCGACAGCAGGGCCGGATGGCGCGGTCCGGTGCGGCTCATCCCGCCTGCTTGGCGGTCGCGGCGAGGAAGAACGAGGGATCGAACATCCCCGCGACATCCGCGACCTTGGCCATGTGATCGAGCTGCGCCTGGTAGTCGTTCAGCTTGTCGGTCGCGGCGAGGATGGCGCGTGGATCGGCGATCGGGTTCATCGACGGCGACGTCACCGCCTTGAACAAAGTTTCCTTCGTCAGCAACCCCTTCCCCAGCGTCGTTGCCAGATCAGCCGCCGCGCGATGCGGATGGGCGCGCAGCAGCGCGGTGGCGCGCACGTGCAAATCCACCAGGGTCTGCACCGCGGCGCGGTTGGACGCGATCAGCCGCGCCGGCACCGCGAGCACCGCGCCCGGCTGGCCCGGGAACATCGCGCCGCCGCGCACCAGCACGCGCGCACTGGGATCGCGCTCCTGCACCAGGGTCAGCGCCGGTTCCAGGGTGGAGGCGGCATCGACGGAGCCGGAGAGCAGCGCCTGCTGCACCCGATTTTCTCCGAAGCCCAGCACCTGTACATCCGCCGGCGCGACGTGGGCGATGCGGTCGAGCCAGTAGTGCAGCACCGTATCGGGCACCGCGCCGCGCGGCAGGGTGGCGATGCGCACCGGCCGCCCGGCGGTTTTGCGGAAAGCGGCGAAGGCCGCTGCCGGGGATGCGGCTTTCGCCCAGCCGGCGGCGAACGCGCCGCGCCCGAGCAGCGCCGTCTGGTCGATCCCATTGGCGGCGACGACCTTCAGATCGACCCCGTGCGCGCGTGCGACCAGGGCTGGCCCGATGCCGATATAGGCGACGTCGAAGCGGCCGGAGGCGAGCGCCTGCACCATCGCCGGGCCGGAAGAAAAGCTGGTGGTGGCGAGAGTGAGGCCGGCCTGGCGCGCCCAGCCCTCCGCCTCGATGACGAAAAGTTGCGCCATCGCCAGGATCGGGATGGTGGCCACGCGCAGGGTGGTGGCCGCGCGCGCGGTGCGGGCGGCGAGGCTGCCCGCCGCGATGGCGCCGAGCAGCACCTGGCGGCGGCCGGGAACGGGGATCGTTGCAGGCAGCATCGCTTCTTCCTGTGCTGGCACCGGGTATCGGCCGGGGGGCGGCGTGGGGGCCGGTCTGTAAGCCGATCCGCTACGGTTCCGCAAGCCGACGGTCTCACATGCAACGTCCACGACGCGACCGGGGCGAAGGCGGCAATTTCCTTCCCCGCACTCCACCGCCGGCAGCGGTTCCCTTCTCCCTGCTCTGAAAACGCCTGGCTCGGGGGATCCGGCGGTAGCGGCCTCCTTCCCCCTCTCCACCCGCGCTTGCGGGGGGAGAGGGTCGGGGAGAGGGGGGCCAGCGGCACGAACTGGGGGCAAGGCAGCCCCCTCTCCCCCTGCAAGCGCGGGTGGAGAGGGAGATAGGACACCGCCGCCGCTTTCATCCCCGCCGGCGCACCGTGGGCCGATGCGCGGCGTCTCCCCCGCAAGGGGGGCGGGAGAAGGGCGCTACACCGGCTTCCAGCCGCGTTCCACGGTCACGTCGATCAGGGTCGGGCCGTCGGCAGCCAGGCCGGCGACCAGCAGGTCCTTAACCTCGGCGATCGTGCGGGCGCGGTGCGCCGTCAGGCCGAGGCCGCGCGCGACGGCAACGAAATCCACCGCCGGATTGTCGAGGTCCATCCCCACGTAACGATCCGTCTGGTGCGCGAAGCCGGCCATGGCGTTGGTGCGCTGCTTAAGGATGCGGTACGAACTGTTGTTGATGATCACGAACACCATCGACAGCCGCTCGTGCGCCGCGGTCCACAGCCCCTGGATGGTGTACATCGCCGACCCGTCGCCGATCAGCGCCACTACCGGCCGGTCCGGCAGCGCGAGCTTGGCGCCGATTGCCGCCGGCAGGCCCCAGCCGATGCCGCCACCGCACAGGCCGAAGAAGCTCTGCGCGTCGTCGCTGGCGAGCAGCCGGCGCAGTCCGGCGCCCGACGACACCGTTTCGTCGATCACCACCGCGTTCGCCGGCAGCACCGACGCCACCGCGCCCATCAGCGCGAGCGCCGCGATCGGGCTGCGCCCGGCGGCGGCCTCGGCGTCCGCGCGCAGGCGGGCCAGGCTCGCGCGCCCCTCCGCCTCGGCCGCCGACCGACGTGCCTGCGCCCGCGCCGCACCCGGGCCGGCGTAGGCGGCCACGACGCCGGCGGTCAGCTCCGGCAGGGTCGCCTTGGGGCAGCCAAGGATCGAGGCGGCTTCCGCGTAGTTCTTGCCCAGCTCCCACGGGTCGGTGTCCAGATGCACGATCGCCATCCCCTCCGGCAGCGCATCGACCGCGCCCGGCAGGGACAGGGTGAACAGGTCGGCGCCGATCGAGACCAGCAGGTCGTGCTCCTGCAAGATGCCGCGGATGGTCGCCGGCAGGCGGGCGAACGAGCCGCGGTACAGCGGGTGGGAGGACGGGAACATGGCCCGGCTCGCCATCCCCTCGTCCCACACCGGCGCGCCGATCGCCTCCGCCAGCGCCACCAGTTCCGCCAGCGCGCCGGCGGCCGGCACCGCGTCGCCCGCCATGATGACGGGTCGTTCCGCCCGCGCGATCAGGGCCGCCGCGTGCGCGACCGCCGCCGCGTCGCCGCGCAGCCCGGCCGCAACCCGGGACGGCGCGCCGAGATCGAGCTCGGCCGAGGCGGTCAGCACGTCGCCGGGCAGGGACAGGAACACCGGCCCCATCGGCGGCGCCAGCGCGGTCTTGGCGGCGCGATGGATGGCGCGCGGCAGGTCCTCCAGCCGGCGCACCTCGTGCGCCCATTTCACGAATGGGGCGGCGATGCGCGGCAGGTCGGCCCACAGCAGCGGTTCGGTGAAGTTGAAGGTCTGTTCGTGCTGGCCGGCCGTCACCAGCACCGGGCTGCCGGCCTTCTGCGCGTCGTACAGCATGCCCATGGCGTTGCCGAGGCCGGGCGCGACATGCAGGTTCACCACCGCGAGCCCGCCGGACGCCTGGGCGTAGCCGTCCGCCATCGCCATCGCTGGGGCTTCCTGCAAGGCCAGCACGTAGCGCAGGTCCTGTTCCACCGCGAGGGCGTCCATCAGCGGCAGTTCGGTGGTGCCGGGGTTGCCGAACATGACCCGCACGCCCTCCTGCTTCAGCAGTTCGAGCAGGGCGGTCTTTCCCGAAAGCGACGGCATGGCTGGCGTTCCTTCTCCCAAAGGCACGAAGACGGCGCAGGGTGGCGGGAACGCGCATGTGTGGCAACCTTAGTGCAGCTTTAACCGCGACCGATTAATTCCACCTCCGCGGCGCCCCCGGCTGGACCAAACCTGCCCGAGGGGGCAATGTCTGCCGCCCCCCGGCCGAGAACGTCCCGGTCGGCGGCACCCGGAGCACGCCTCCGACCGTCCAAAGAAACAGAGAAGGTCAATACCCGATGACGACATCCTGGCGCATGACCAGACGCGGCGCGTTGAAGCTCGGTGCTGCCGCCACCGCCGCCACCACGTTGCCCCTGGTGCACATCCGCAGCAGCTACGCCGCCGGCAAGCTGAAGTGCGGTTTTTGGGACCATTGGGTGCCCGGCGCCGACGTGATCCTGAAGAAGCAGGTTGACGAGTGGGGCAAGAAGAACCACGTCGATGTCGAGGTCGACTTCATCACCAGCAACGGCAACAAGCTGCAGGTGACGGCCGCGGCCGAGGCGCAGGCCGGCGCCGGGCACGACCTGATGTCCTTCTTCACCTGGGACACCCACAACTACCACGCCAAGCTCGAACCGATGGACGACGTGGTGAAGGAGCTGTCCTCCAAGGCCGGCCCGTTCAACAAGGTGTCGGAATATCTCGCCAAGATCGACGGGCACTGGATGTCGGTCCCGACCTCCTGGGGCACGCAGACCAAGCCGTCCTGCGCGCGCATCAGCCTGTTCAAGAAATACATCAACGTCGACGTGACGAAGATGTATCCGAACCACAAGGAGGCCAACGAAGGCGCCGACTGGACCTATGACGGCAACTTTATCAAGGCGGCCGAGGCGGCGTTCAAGGACAAGCACGCATTCGGGCTCGGCCTCGGGCAGACCACGGACAGCATCGACTGGGTGGGCGCGCTGTTCCATGCCTACGGCGCGGAGCTCGTGGACGCGCAGGGCAAGTCGCAGGTGAAGTCCGAAGCCGTCAACTCGGTGCTGGAATACGCGCAGAAGCTGGTGAAGTTCCTGCCGCCCGATACCATCAGCTACGACGACGCGTCGAACAACCGCTCGTTGATCTCCGGCCAGGGCGCGCTGATCTTCAACCCGCCGTCGGCCTGGGCCGTCGCCAAGCGGGATGCGCCGAAAGTGGCTGAAGATTGCTGGACCTTCCCGAACCCGGCCGGGCCGAAGGGGCGCTATGTCCCGTTCCTTGGCTACTACTGGGGCGTGTGGAAGTTCAGCAAGGCGCAGACCGCGGCGAAGGATCTGATCACCTTCCTGATGCAGCGTTCGTCGGTGGAGCAGCGCGAGCCCTACACCGTGGGCTACGACATCCCGCCGCAGAACAGCATGATGGACTTCAAGATCTGGGAGACGGTGGAGCCGCCGAAGGGGACGGTTTACAACTACCCGATCCGCCCCTGGCACGATGCCATCCCGAGCCTTGCGGCAGCGCCGGCCCCGGCCGACATCGCCGTGCAGATCTACAACGGCGCCGTGCTGCCGACGATGCTTGCCAAGCTCAAGAGCGGCAGCTCGATCAAGGACGTGGTCGCCTGGGCCGACAACGAAGTGCAGGGCTACATGCAGCCCTGATCGTCGCGGGGCCGGAGCGGGAACCCCCCGCCCCGGCCCCGTGCCACTTTCCTCCGGGTGCGGAATTGGGCAAACTGGTTCCATAACAACACGCCCCGAGGGAGGCATTCGTCCATGAATCCGATCACCCGTCGCGCCGCGCTGGGCGCCTTGGCGGCCGCGCCGTTGGCCCGGCCGGCCATTGTGCGTGCGCAAAGCACGTCCAAACCGGTCAAGATCGGGCTGCTGTCCGACATGAACGGGCCCTACCGCACGGTCGGCGGGCCGGGGTCGAAAATCGTCACGCAGATGGCGATCGACGATTTCGGCGGCTCGGTGCTCGGCCGGAAGATCGAGATCCTGCAGGCGGACTGCCAGGACAAGCCGAACGTCTCCAGCGCGATCGCCCGCCAATGGATCGATTCCGACGGGGTGAACCTGCTGGGCGACGGGGCGGCAACGTCCTCCGGCCTCGGCATCCAGCAGGTCTCGACCGAGAAGAAGGTGATCTACCTGGTCACCGGGCCGGCGGCGACCGATTTCACCGACAAGCTGTGCTCGCCCGTCAGCTTCCACTTCGGATACGATACCTATGCGCTGGCCAAGAACGTCGGCGGCACCTTGACCAAGCAGGGCGGCAAGACCTGGTTCTTCATCACCGCCGACTACGAGTTCGGCTATTCGCTGCGCGACAATACCGAGAAATTCGTCAAGGCGGCCGGCGGCAAGGTGCTGGGCGACGTGCGCGCCCCGCTCGGGACGGCGGATTTCTCGTCCTACCTGATCCAGGCGAAGGCGTCCGGCGCGCAGGTGATCGGGCTTGCGAACGCCGGCACCGATCTGCAGAACTGCCTGAAGCAGGCAGCGGAATTCGGCATCACCAAGGGCGGCCAGCGGCTGGCCACGTTGCTGATGGCGATCGTCGACGTGATCTCGGTCGGGCAGAAGAACGCGGAAGGCCTGGTGCTGACCAATTCGTTCTACTGGAACCTGACGCCGCAGACGGCCGCATGGGCGAAACGGTTCGAATCCAAGATAAACCAGCCGCCGGCGCAGCAGCACGCGGCGCTGTATACCGGCGTGCTGCACTGGCTGAAGGCGGTGAAAGCGACCGGCAGCCTGGATGGGCCGACCGTGGCGGCGAAGATGCGCGCCATGAAGGTGAACGATTTCTACAACAAGGACGTGAGCATCGAGCCGAACGGACGCGTGCTCAACAACATGTATCTGTGGGAAGTGAAGGCGCCGACGCCCGGCCAGGCGAAATGGGATTTCTACAAGCACCTGGCGACCACGCCGGGGAAGGATGCGTTCCAGCCGCTGGCAGAGACAGGCTGCCCGCTGCTCAAGACCTGACCCGCAGCCGACACGGCAGGGGCGGATGGCTACAAATCCGCGAGCCGCACCCACACGGCGACCGCCCCCGCCACGACCACCCCCGTCGCGTCGGCACCCGCCCCGCCTATCCCGAGGCTTGCCGCCGCGGCCAGCCATAGCGCCAGCACGCAGGCCCCGGTGGCGAGCCCGCCGATCAGGCTGGCCCGCCCGCGCGTGATGCGCCCCGGCGGGAACGGCGCGGCCATCCGCGCTACTCCGCCGCCGGCGCGGGGCCGCCGGCCGGCCTCTGTGGCCGGTCGTTGCGGACGAAGCGCGTGTCGGTCCCGTTGAACACGTGCCGCAGCAGGCCGCACGCGAGATCGGAGGTGCCGAAGAACCAGTCGGCCACCGGATAGGTCAGGTTGAAGTTCCGTTCCATCATGATCGCCGGATCGTGGTGCGCGATGTGGTGCCGGCGGATCGAGTTCACGAGCGGGACGTGGCGCAGGATCCGATCCGACTTCACATGACAGCAATAATGGAACAGCTCGTAGTTGAGGTAGAGCGCGACGTTGGTGATCACCAGCAGCCGGCCGGCATCGGCCAGCCCGAGTGCCGCCAGGGCCAGCGCCGGCGGCAAGGACAGCGCGATGAACGCCACCAGCGCATAGGGCGGGAAGAAGACGATGCGGAAATCGCGGCTGGAGTCGAAGCCCGGTTCGACATCGGTGAAGAACTGGTGGTGCGCCAGGGTGTGGCGGTTGTAGATGCCCATCAAGCCGCGCACCGGGCGGTGCATGACGTAGCGGTGGATCCACCACTCGAACACGTTCGACACCGCGAAGGCGGCGGGGATCACCAGGAAATCGTACCAGGCCGGGTGCGCGATCTGCCGCGCGGCGACGAAGATCGCGCCGGCGCCGATGGCGAAGATCAGCGCGACATGCGCCCAGCCGGAATAGGCGCGGGCGATGCGGGCGCGGAAATCGGCGCGGAACGCGGCTTGGCGGCGGCTGATGGCGGCGGACATCGGGCGGGTCCTCCCGTGGTTTTGCCGCAGACGATACCGCAGCCGGGTCCGACGCCCAAGCGCCCGCGCTCAGCGCCAGGGCGCGCGGACCCGCAGCACGACCATCCAGGGATAGCGCGTGTCCAGCACCACCCCGTCCGGCCCGGCCAGCCGCCCGTCCGCCGTGACGGGGACGTGCTTCATGGTCACCGCGTTGTCGACATTGCCGCCGATGACGGTGATGTCCGGCGGGTTCGCGCCGGGCTGGGGCGTGGCCACGACGAAGTCGCAATGCGCGGGGAAGCGGCCGGCGGGAAGCTGGTCGTAGGTGATCCCGGCGGCCCGGTCGCGGCCGAGGCAGATCAGGTCGCCGCGGCGCGGGGCGTAGGCGTCCGGGCGCTCGGCGACCACCAGCCAGCCGTGCGCGCGGTGCTCGGCCATCTCCTTGGCGATGTCGATATAGGTCGCGTGGGCGTCGGAATAGGGAAAGCGCGATCCGGCGCCGGCGATGCGCATGACGTAGGATACGAAAGCGGCGGACCAGGCGTAGGTGCCGTTCACCGGGGCGGGGAACACCTTGCCGGCGGCGTCGTGCTTGCCGGTCCAGCGCGATTCCGGCGTGCCGGCGTTCATGCCGAGCCACCAGTATTCGCCGACCCTTTGCCACAGGCCGGGCATCCGCTCCGGCATCTGGTCCGGCGCCTGCGGCGGCAGGGTGCCGGGCGGCGCGTCGTCCACCGGTTCGCCCCAGAGCCGCCATTCGCGCAGGGCGATGGCGACGATCGTGCGCCGGGTGATGGGCTGGTACGGCACGCGCGCGAAGGGGGGCACGTGCGCGTCCGGCGCCACGGCGCAGCCGCCGAGCGCGGCCAGCAGCGCCAGCGCCCGCAGCCGGCGGAGGGGCCCCCTGTTCAGGCGCCGGCCACCGCCACGCCCGCCTGCTCTGCCGCGCTGCGCAGCGCGCGGTCGAGCGGAGCGAGCGGCAGCCCACGCGGCTGCGCCAGATCGGCGAGCGCCGCGTCGATGCGGCCGCGGCGGACTGCCGCCGTCAGCCCGTGGACGCGGTCGCGTTGCCACAACGCAGGCACCATGGCCCCGTTGCGGCCCACCGTCTCGAACAGGCCCCGCACCGCCGGGGTGGTTTCATCGGGATAGATCCAGGCGAGGGTCACCGAGGCGTCAAGCACGACGCTCATGGCCGGCCCTCATCGCGGTATGCCTTCCATTCTTCCCAGTCGAAGGCGCCGAGCTTCGCCCGCTCCGCCCGGTCGCCGATGCGGGCCAGCGCCGCGCGGGTTTCCCCGCGGTCGATCCGCGGTTCGGCTGGGACCAGGCGCGCCACCGGCTTGCCGTGGCGGGTGATGAGGGTTTCCTCGCCGCGTTCGGCGGCGTCGAGAAGCTGGCCGAGATGATTTTTGGCCTCGAAGGCGCCGACCGCGTTCATTTCAGGGCTCCGGTAGGTCTGGCTTGAGCCAGCTACACTCGGACGGTTCTGGTACGCAAGATCGGCCCCTTGGGGCGCCCCGCGCCGGCGCCGGGCGTGACTGGCAGCCGCACGGGGTCACGGGAGGGAGATACGCCCATCGGCTGGGCCCAGCCCTGACCGCCGAGGTCGTGCGTTCAGACCCGAGAGGAAGCCCGCAACCACGGCGGACGGTTGCGGCCGCGCGACCGTCTGCCCGATGGCGCATGCCTCAGAGCCGCGTCGCGCGGCGCCGATGCCAGCCGAAGCCGGTCACGCCGATCAGCCCGAGAAGGCCGGCGGCGAGCAGCGAGGCCGATCCCGGTTCCGGCACCGGCGCATAGACGCCGACGCAGCCGCCGGGGCAGATGGAATTGCCGGCGGCGAGCGGCACGAACAACTCGTTCGAGACCGGGTCGACCGCCGCCGAATGCGAGCCGATCGAGGTCGCGATGGTGCCAAGGAACTGATCGTTCGCCGAGTTGATGATGCCGAGCTGGCCGGCGGCGGAATCGGTGGCGAAGAACAGGTTGTTGGTCGGATCGAAGGCGACTTCGTCGGAGCCGCTGAACGGGATGGTCGCGACCACCGCGCCGGCGCCGCCGTTGGCCGTGGGGTCGAAGACGATGGTCTGGCTATGCGCGGCGCCGCAGCCGATCAGGAGCTGGTTGCCGTTGCCCTGCACCAGCCCGGTCGGCCCGCAGGCGGTGATGCCGAAGTTCGCCAGGTTGAAGACCTTGGTCACTGCGCCGGTGGACGAATTGATCTCGGCGATGCCGCCCGGATTACCGCTGGCGCCGATCTGCGGGATCGAGGTGTAGAAATTGCCGGTGCTCGACAGCCAGACGGATTGCTCGATGCCGCCGGTGGCATTGGGCGTGCCGCTGGTGCCGTCCAGCACCGTCTTCGCGGTGACAGTGTTTGTCTGCGTGTTGATCAGGCTGACGTAAGGCGACGGCGACGCGGCGTCGTTCGCCACAATCAAGGTGTGATTGGTGGGATCGAAGGCCATCTCGTCGGCGCGATTGTTCGTGATGGCGCCGGTCGAAATCACGGTGGAGGGGGCGTAGGTGCTGGCGTTGAACACGTGCACGGAGCTGTTGCCGTTGCCGGCGTAAAGCTGGCCATCTGCCACCAGCACGCCGTTCGGTCCGGCGACGTCGAAATTGTTGTTCGCCGGCTGGCCGGCGAAGCTGCCCGTGCCGACCTGGGTGACGAGGCTGTTGTTGGCGGCGGACAGCACGTCGACCGTATTGTTGGACCGGTCGGCCAGGTAGTAGGTCTGGCTCGATCCATCGAAATAGCTGATGTCGAACGACGTCAGGTGCCCGCCCGTCGTGTTGGTGTTGGTCGTGGGTATGGTGATGGTGGTCACCAAGCCGTAGGGCACGGCCAGCGCGGGGCTCGCCCCGAGGCCGAGCACGCCAGCGCAGCCGACCGCCCATGGCAGCAGGCTGCGGCGCAGGCGCCGTATGTTGCGCATCGAACAATCTCCTCCGTTGCGGATTCGCATGTCTGCGTCCGTCTTCTGGATCCCATGGTATCGTCGTTGCCCGGCAGCGACCGGTAGTGCCGCTCTTCCCCCGCAACGCGCAAATCCTAACTTGATTTTTGCCGTGACGGCTGCCGGCTCGCGCGGATGTGACATTTCGGACAGTTGTTCGTAATGCGCGGCCTGCCGCGGCGGAGTGCCGAACTCGCCAGGATGGCTCTCGGTATCGTGAACAGGAGACGAAAGGAGCACACGTAACCGTGAGCCCGCGCGCCGCCGCGTATCGCACGGCGACGGCCATTTCGGCGGTCGCGCAGGCCTGTGCATAGCGTCGCAATATTCCGAACGGAATACAAACGTCCCACATTGCGCTTGCGACGTCACGTTTGCGTCAGGCGGCGGACTGGCTCGTGGCCGAGCCGCTATCGCTCCGCTACATCGGTATCGGGCGCGCGTCGGCCTCGCCCGGGCCAGCTTGATCCGCCGCCCCGAGGGCAATGGCGGTGACGTAATGAAATCGGAACGGAATGCCTGAGATCCCGAACCCGCCCGCAGCCCCGCGCTCCGCCGTGCCGGCCCGAATCTGCTGGCTGCCGGCGCTGATGCTGCTGCTCGGCTGCGTGCTGCTGGCCCGGGCGGCGCAGGCGCAAACCCCGTCGCCGCTCGCCGAATGGCAGTATTCCGCCGGCGTTCCGCTGATGAAACTCTACCGGCCGAAGCTGCCGCGCTGGCAGATCGATCTCGGCGTGGGGACGTCCGTCGAGCCGCTGTATGTCGGCGCCCAGCGCTATCGGGTCATGGGCGGTCCCACGGTCGATATCCGCTACCGCGACCGCTTCTTCGCCTCCTCCGGGGACGGGATCGGCGCGAATGTGTTACGTGGCCGCAACTGGCGGATGGGTGTCGCGCTCACCTACAACCTCGGCCGGCGGGCGGCCGACTATGCGAGCCATCTGCACGGTCTCGGCAACATCTCCCCCGCGCCGGTGGCGAAACTGTTCGCGGATTATGTCATCTCCAAGCGGTTCCCGCTGGTGCTGCGCGCCGACATCCGGCGCGATCTCGGCGGAGTCGACGGCTGGGTCGGCGACGTGGGTGCCTATATGCCGATGCCGGGCAGCTCCAAGCGGTTCTTCTGGTTCGCTGGCCCCACCGCGAGCTTTGCCGATGCGAACTACATGAACGGCTGGTTCGGCGTCACCCGGGCGCAATCCGCGCGGTCCGCCTATGCGCCCTACAAGGCGGACGCCGGGCTCCGCTCGTTCGGATTCGGGGTGAGCAGCGTGTGGTTCTTCCGCAGGCACTGGTTCCTGAACGCCGACGTCGCGGTCGAGCAACTGGTCGGCAGCGCCGCGCGCAGCCCGATCACCGAAAGCGCAACCAACGGGGTGGTCGACGTTACGGTCGCCTATCAGTTCTGACCGGGGTGCGGGCGCTACCCCGCCTCGATCCGCAGCATCGTCGGCGGTTCCAGTACCGCATCGAGCGCGGCGATGCGGTCGAGCGCACCGCGCATCGCGCTTTCCCGTGTCTCGTGCGTGACCAGCACCACCGCGACCGTCTCCCCCGGCGCGCGGCCGCGCTGGAGCATGCTCTCCAGGGACACGCCATGGTCGCGCAGCACGGCGGCGACATCGGCGATCACGCCGGGCCGATCGACCACCATCAGGCGCAGGTAATAGCAGCCGACATGCGCGGCGATCGGCACCGAGGGCGCATCCGACAGCGCGCCCGCCGCGGCGCCCCAGACCGGTGTGGCGCGTCCGCGCGCAAGGTCGATCAGATCGGCAACGACCGCGGACGCCGTCGGGCCGGCGCCGGCGCCGCGCCCTTCCAGCATCAGCCGGCCGACGAAATCGCCTTCCGTCACGACCGCGTTGTAAACCCCGTCCACCCGCGCGAGCGGCGCGTCCTCGGCGAGCAGCGCCGGATAGACCCGCGCCGAAATCCCGTCCGGCGTCGCGTGCGCGAGGCCGAGCAGCTTGATGCGGTAGCCGAGCTCGCCGGCAAACGCGATGTCGCGCGCGGAGATGCCGCGGATGCCTTCCACATGCACCGCGCCGAACGCGACCGGTCGGCCGAACGCGAGGGCGGCCAGGATCGCGAGCTTGTGCGCGGCGTCGATGCCGTCGATGTCGAAC
This sequence comes from Pseudomonadota bacterium, assembly GCA_019352115.1. Taxonomy (GTDB): domain Bacteria; phylum Pseudomonadota; class Alphaproteobacteria; order Acetobacterales; family Acetobacteraceae; genus JAJZVS01. Next base: position 4,097 of record JABBNW010000060.1, on the reverse strand, counting down.
GACGGGTCCGCCTCGGCGTAGCCCAGGCGCTGCGCGTCGCCGAGGATCTCGGCGAAGTCGCGGCCCTCGGCGCGCATGCGGGTGAGGATGTAGTTGCAGGTGCCGTTCAATATGCCGCTGATGCGGGAAATGCGGTTGCCCGCCAGGCCCTCCCGCACCGCCTTGATGACCGGGATGCCGCCGGCGACCGCGGCCTCGAACGCGAGCGCCACGCCGGCGGCTTCGGCGGCGCGGGCGAGTTCGGCGCCGTGCACGGCGAGCATCGCCTTGTTCGCCGTCACCACCGGGCGACCCGCCGCCAGCGCGGCTTCGACCAGGGCGCGCGCGGGGCCGTCGGCGCCGCCGATGAGTTCGACCACCACATCGACATTCGGGTCGGCGGCAAGCGCCACCGGATCGTCATGCCAGCGCAGGCCGGCGAGCGACACGCCGCGATCGCGGTTGCGGTCCCGCGCCGAGACGGCGGAGACCACGATCGGCCGCCCGGCCCGCGCCGCCACGACGTCGGCGTTGGCGGCGAGCAGGGTCAGCACGCCCGCCCCGACCGTGCCCAGGCCGGCAACGCCCACCCGCAGTGGCGGGCTCATGCCGAGGTGTGCGCCATCACGGGTTCCGCCTGATTCGATCCGGCCTGGAGGAAGCCGCGGATCGAGCGGCACGCCTGGCGCAGCCGGTGCGTGTTCTCCACCAGGGCGATGCGCACGAAGCCTTCCCCGTGCTCGCCGAAGCCCAATCCCGGGGCGACCGCGACCTTGGCGCGTTCCAGCAGCAGCTTGCTGAATTCCACGCTGCCGAGCGAAGCGTAGCGCGGCGGGATCGGCGCCCAGGCGAACATCGAGCCCTCCGGCGAGGGCACGTCCCAGCCGGCGGCGGCGAGGCCGCGGATCAGCACGTCGCGGCGGTCCTTGTACATCGCGCGCACCTCTGCCACGCAGTCCTGCGGGCCGGTGAGCGCGGTCGTGGCGGCGACCTGGATCGGCGTGAAGGCGCCGTAGTCGAGATAGGATTTCATCCGCCCCAGGGCCGAAATGAGCCGCGGATTGCCGGCCGCGAAGCCCATCCGCCAGCCCGGCATGGAATAGGTCTTGGACATCGAGGTGAACTCGACCGCGATGTCCTTTGCCCCGGGGATCTGCAGCAAGGACGGCGGCGGGGTGTCGCCGAAATAGATCTCGGCGTAGGCGAGATCGGACATCACCCAGATTTCGTGCCGGCGGGCGAAGGAAACGATCTCGCGGTAGAAATCGAGGTCGGCCAGATAGGCGGTGGGATTGGACGGGAAGTTCACGATCAGCGCGGTCGGTTTCGGCACCGAATGGCGCACGGCGCGGTCGAGCGCGCGCAGCATGTCCTCGTTCGGCGCGGCGGGGACCGAGCGCACGGCGGCGCCGGCGATGATGAAGCCGAACTGGTGGATGGGATAGGACGGGTTCGGCACCAGGATCGTATCGCCCGGCGAGGTGATGGCGGACGCCAGGTTCGCCAGGCCCTCCTTCGAGCCGAGGGTGGCGATCACCTCGGTTTCCGGGTCGAGATCGACGTCGAAACGGCGGCGGTAGTAGGTGGCGAGCGCGCGGCGCAGGCCGGGGATGCCCTTGCTGACGGAATAGCGGTGGGTGCGCGGGTCCTGCACCGCCTCGATCATCTTTGCAACGATATGCGGCGGGGTGGGGCCGTCGGGGTTGCCCATGCCGAGGTCGATGATGTCCTCCCCGGCGGTCCGGGCGCGCGCCTTGGCGGTGTTCACTTCGGCGAACACGTAGGGCGGCAGGCGGCGGATGCGGTGGAACTCTTCGGGCATGGGAGAACTCTCGGGTGGGAGCCCGCGCGGCGGGCGGCGTGGCGGGGGAGCCGGGTGCGGGGCGGCGGCGCGCGTCGGCCCCGGCGCGGGACGTCCCGCGCCGGGCGTTCTTAGGCCAATCCGGCCCGGGCCGGAAGCGCCGGAACCTTCGCCCCTACCTTCGCCCCCCCTTCGCGGCGTTGGGCGCCTTCAGGCCGAGCGCCACCGCACGAGAGCGAGGCCGAACAGGGCGGGCGCCAGCAGCAACCCGGTGTGCGGTTCGTCGATGGGGGCAGGTTGCGAAACGACCAGGGTGCCGCTGATCAGCGTGTTCGAATCGCCGTTCGCTCCTGCGACGGTGAATCCGATCATCTGGCCGGCGATGGCATCGAGCGTCACCGCGCCGCTGTAGCCGAACCCGTTGGAGGGCGTGGTGCAGCAACTCTGCGGCCCATAACTGTAGAGGGTCTGGGTGGTCGAACCCGAGAACGCGGCCAGCGACGCCGTGACGCCGGCATAGGCGTAGAATCCCGACGAATTCCAGTCGAGCGTGACCGCGCCGGTCGTCGGCGCGACCGTCTCGATCGTGTAGCTGTCGTTGCTGGCGACGGAAGAAACGCCGACCCCGCCGTTGTTGGTGTAGGTGAACGTCAGGCTGTTCGATGGGGCAGCGGCGGGCGAGAGGGCCGTAGCACTGCCGCTGCTGGCGGCCGAGACACCCCAGTCCGCCGCTTCGAGCGTCGTGTAGACCGAGGCGTGCGCGGTGCCGGCGAGCGACAGCAGGCTCGCCAGGAACAGCGGAACGGGAAGTACGAGACGGGGCATGACGATCCTCCGGGGAATCCTCTGAACAGGGCGGGTACGGCGGTGGGCGCGCATCGTGGGGTGCAGGATGCAGGTCGGGTGCTTGCGGAAAAGTTGCGCCGCGCGCGTGGTTTCATGCAGCGCGGGGCGGTCCCCGCCCGGACCGGCGGGCGCCCGGCTTCTCCGTCTTCCCGGCGCGCGGTAGGCTCGCCGGCACGGGACGATGGCACGACCAGCACAGGAGGATCCGCCCATGACCGAAGCCGCCGCGTTGCGCGCCCTGCTCAGGGGGCCCGAGATGATCGTCGCGCCCGGCGCCTATGACGGGCTGACCGCGAAGCTGGTGGAGCAGGCGGGTTTCCCGGCGGTCTATATGACCGGGGCCGGCACCGCCGCCGCCGCCGGCTACCCCGATTTCGGGCTGCTGAGCCTGACCGAGATGGTGGAGAACGCGGCCCGGCTCGCCCGCTCCGTCCGCATCCCGGTCATTGCCGATGCCGATACCGGCTACGGCAACGAACTGAACGCCTTCCGCACCGTGCAGGAATACGAACGCCGCGGCGTGGCGGGCATCCATATCGAGGACCAGGTCTCCCCCAAGCGCTGCGGCCATCTGGACCAGAAGGAAATCGTGCCGCGCGAGGACTGGATCGCCAAGCTGCGTGCCGCCTGCGCGGCCCGGCGGGACTCCGATTTCGTGGTGATCGCGCGCACCGATTCCCGCGCCGTGGCGGGGTTCGAGGAGGCGGTGGCCCGCGCCAACGCGGCGCTGGAGGCCGGTGCCGACCTCGCGTTCCTGGAAGCGCCGGAGACGATGGAGGAGGTGGCCGCGGTGCCGCGCCTGGTGCACGGGCCGTGCCTGCTGAACGTGGTGCATCGGGGCAAGACGCCGGCGCTCGATCTGCGTGACGCGGCGCGGATGGGATATCGGGTGGCTATCGTGCCGGGGCTGCTGTTCAAGGCGGCCATCGCGGCGTGCGATACGGCGCTGGCGGCGTTGGCGGCAACGCATCGGCATCCGGAGGGGCCGACGGACATGACGGTGCGCCAGGCGTTCGATCGGGTGGGCGCGCGGGAGTGGGACGCGCTGCGCACCCGGTTCCGGGAGGGGGCGGAGCAGGCGCGGGCGGCGGAGTAGGGCCGATCGGCATCCGGCGGGAGCGTCCGGGCGATCGAGAGGGTGCGAGGCGGTAGCGGCTGATCCCGAACACCCCGGCCAGACCGAGGCCTGCCCCGGCAAGTGGCCGCTTCGCACGCCGAAATCGGGGCCTCGGCCTCTCGCGGTGCGGCGCGGCGGGAGGGCGTGAGCCTCTGGCCCTCACTTTGCTGGCGCAGGCGGCGAGGGAGCGGACATTGACACATGATTGCACGGGCGGGTCACAGGCGCCGCTGGGACGACTTGACAACGCCCGGGTGGAAGCGTTTTCATGTCGATGAAAGCGCTTCCATGTCGTGCCGCAACCGGAGGGGACCCCATGCAGCCAAAGAATCTCCTTTTCATCATGTCCGATGA
>JABBNW010000351.1 GCA_019352115.1 Pseudomonadota bacterium | reverse complement strand
CCGGCGGCGCCGATGCCCTTCCCCCTCTCCACCCGCGCTTGCGGGGGGAGAGGGGGAAGGGCGGCATCCTCGGTGGCGCATCGGCCGCTCGATGCGGGCGTCTCCCCCTTCGCATACCCCTTGACGCCCCCCTTCCGGCTCCCGACCGTGCCGCCTGCATGACCCTCATCCCGATCCCCCTGCCCGAGGTCGTACGGCTGGCCGAGGTCGAGCGGATCGCCGGCCGAACCGACGCGGCCGCGGCCCTGCTCGACCGCGCCCTTGCCGCCGCCCCGGCCGACCCGGACGCGCAGCACGGCCGGGCGCTGGTCGCCTTCCAGCAGGGCCGGCTTGCAGACGCGCAGGCCCTGGCCCAGGCCGCCGTAGCCGCCGTGCCGGCTCGCTCCGCCTGGTGGCGCAACCTCTGCACGATCGCCGAGCGGCACGGCGATGCCGCAACCGCACTGGCCGCGGCCGAGCGCGCGACGGCGCTCGCGCCGGAGGATCCCGATCTCTGGCATGCGCTCTCCCTCGTGCAGTTTCGCGCGAGCGACCCCGCGGCCGCGGCGGCCAGCGCCCGCGCCGCCCTGGCGTGCGACCCGGAGCACGCCGGCGCGCATGTGGCGCTCGCCGAATCCCTGCTGCTGCGCGGCGATTTCGCCGCCGGCTGGGAGGAATACGAATGGCGTTACCGCCTCCCCGGCGCCGCCCCGCCGGCGCCCGCGCTCGGCTGCCCGGCGTGGGACGGAGCGGTACTGCCCGGGGGCCGGCTGCTGCTGGTGGCGGACCAGGGGTTCGGCGACGCGATCCAGTTCGCCCGCTACCTGCCGTGGGCAGCGGGCCGCTGCGCCGCGCTCGTGCTGGTGGCGGCGCCGGAGCTGGTCCCGCTGCTCGCCCCCCTGCTCGCGGCCCAGCCCGTCCCCGGCACCTTGCTGACGGGCTGGGCGGCGCTGGCGGCCGAGCCGGCGCCTTGCTCAGCCTGGGCGCCGCTGTCGGGGTTGCCGCGGCTGCACGCCACTCGGCTCGGCACCATTCCTGCCGCGATTCCCTACCTGGCGGTGGACCCGGCGCGGGTCGCCCTCTGGTTGGCGCAGCTGGACGCGCTGGCGCCACGGCCGGCGCGCCGGGTGGGGGTGGTCTGGGCCGGGCGGGCGACCCATCCGAACGACGCTAACCGGTCCGCCCCTCCCGCCGCGCTGGCGCCGCTGGCGGCGGTGCCGGGGGTTGCGCTCGTCTCGGTGCAGCAGGGGCCGGCGGGGGCGCAGGCGGCGGCGATCGCGCCCGGCCTGCCCGAGCTGGGCAGCGGGATCGCGGATTTCGCGGACCTGGCGGCGGCGGTGGCGTCGCTCGATCTGCTGGTCACGGTCGACTCGGCCCCCGCGCACCTGGCCGGCGCGCTGGGCCGGCCGGTCTGGGTGCTGCTGCCGTACGGACCGGACTGGCGCTGGCTGCGCGACCGGTCGGACAGCCCCTGGTACCCGACCGCGCGGCTGTTCCGCCCCGACCGTCCGCGCGACTGGTATGAGCTCGCCGCGCGGGTGGCGGCGGCGTTGCAGGACTGGACCGGGGCGATACCGCCCTAGCCGGCAGGACACCAGCCGACACGCCCGGGCGCCGCGCCCGCGGCCGGAAATATCCCCGCCGGCACCGGTCCCGCTTGCCGCCGCTCCGGCCCGGGCCGTACAAACCCGCGGTTATCAACCGCAGGAGATGCGCGCGTGAGCAAGATCATCCGGACCGAGCCGAACCCGGTCCTTTCCAAGGCCGTGGAATTCCACGGATTCGTCTATCTCGCCGGCATCACCGCCCGCGACCCCGGCAAGGACATCAAGGGGCAGACCGCGGAGGTGCTCGAACAGATCGACGCCCTCCTGGAAACCCACGGCACCGACAAGACCCGGCTGCTGACGGCGCAGATCTGGGTGAAGCACATCACCGACCGGCCTGCGATGAACGAGCTCTGGACCGCCTGGCTGCCCGCCGACGGGGCGCCGGTCCGCGCCTGCGTGCAGGCGGAGCTGGCCGACCCCAAGCTGCTGGTCGAGATCATGGTGACGGCCTGCAAGTAGCCTGCCCCGCGCCGGCGGCCCGATCACGGCGCGGTGATCTCCATCCCTGAACACTTCGTGAATTTAGGATAGTAGTCCTTGCATTGACAGTTGTCCACAGGGGCAAGGATGGAAACTGCGGCGTTTTGGACACACTTCAGCAGTTTTAGGGTTGCCAACCGCGCAATGCAGCGGCTACCGCCAGTCGGGTCTGGGGCAGACTAAGGATATCTGGGGATGGTGAGCAAGGCAGCCGCGGGGCAGACGTCGTTGTGCGTGGCAGCGCGGGCAACATCGGTTCTGACTTTCGGCTGTCTTGCTTTCATCGCCTCCGCTTCCTCCGCCTGGGCTGCGACCCACCCGATCGTCCGGCACGCGCCCGTCCACCATTGGGTCCGCCACGTCGCCACTCGGCATCCGCCCGTTCGTCGGATCGTACATCCCGCTTGGCATCCCGTCGTCCGGTTCGTCCGCGTGCACGGACGGCTGGAACGGGTCGAGCATATCGTCCATCCGATTGTCCGCCGGACGGCCTGGCATCCCACCGTGCAGGCAAGCCGCATGTCCTGCGTTCCCTTCGCCCGCGCCGATTCCGGGATCGACATCGCCGGTGACGCCTACGCCTGGTGGAACCACGCCGCCGGCGTCTACGCCCGCGGCGATACGCCGCTACCGGGCAGCGTGCTGACGTTCCGCGCCAACGTGCGGATGCGACTCGGCCACGTCGCCGTCGTCGCCCGGGTCGTCAACCGGCGCGAGATCGAGGTCGATCAATCCAACTGGGGCAACGGCGGGCGGATCACCCGCGACGTCCCAGTGATCGACGTCTCGGAAGACAACGACTGGACCGAGGTGCGGGTCGCACTGGGCGACGGCCGCTACGGCTCGGTCTATCCGACCTACGGGTTCATCTACGATCGCCCCGATACCGGGACCATGATCGCCCGTCGCACCCCGGCGCCCGAAATCGCCGCCAACCCCGCGCCGTCCGACCTGCGCCCGCTGCATACGGGCGGCGGCTTCCGCGGCGAGCAGGTGGCCGAACTGCCCGGCCCCCTCCCCGCGCCCCCGCATTGGCCGACCCGGCTGGGGCATAGCCTGCATACGAATTTCGTCCATCACGACGTGCGGCACGTGGCCTACCGCCGCCCGCTCGCCCGCGCAGGGTCGCACGGGGTCTCCCACTGGGTGGCGCATCATGCCCCCGTGCACCGCGTGATCGTCCATCACCTCGCGCCCGCGCACCGGACCCTCGCAGCACGCTGAGCATCTCGGTGTTTTGACACCCGCCCGCGAAGTGTTCGGCCCATCGCCAGCAAGGCCAAGGGGCTTCGCCCCCTGGACCCCCACCAAGGGCTAGCCCTTGGAACCCTTCTGT
>JABBNW010000350.1 GCA_019352115.1 Pseudomonadota bacterium | reverse complement strand
CGGACCCGACACGCCCCCCACACGCTCCGAACCAATACAGAAGGGTTCCAAGGGCGAGCCCTTGGCGGGGGTCCAGGGGGCAGAGCCCCTTGGCCTTGCTTCCTCAATGGACGGTCATCTCGGCGCATGCCGCGAGATGCGGAAACCCACGCGCTTGACCCGCGGCGCCGGCGGTCGCACCAGCGCGGTCATGGCGAGTTCGGTGCCCGCATTTCGACGCGCGTCCCAGGGAACCCGCGCCGCGCTTGCCGCGCTGGCGTTGTTGACGGCCGTACGGCTGGCGGTTGCGGCCGTCACGCCGCTTTCGCCGGACGAGACCTATTACTGGATCTGGTCGCGCGTGCTGCAGGGCAGCTACCTCGACGGGCCGCCGATGGTGGCGTTGTGGATTCGCATCGGCACCGCGATTGCGGGAACGAGCCCGCTTGGCATCCGGCTGCTGGGACCGCTGTCCGGCGCGCTCGGCTCGGTCCTGCTCTGGCATGCCGCCGAGCGACTGTTGCCGGGACGGCGGGCCGGGTTGATCGCGGCGGGATTGCTCAACGCCAGCCTGTTGTTCGGCGTCGGGACCGTCATCATGACGCCGGACACGCCGCTGCTGTTCTTCTGGGTTGCCTGCCTGTGGGCGCTGGCAGGCTTCAGCCGGGACGGCAACGGCTGGTGGCTGATCGCCGCCGGAATGCTGGCGGCCGCGGCCTTCGACAGCAAATACACCGGCGCCTTCCTCCTGCCCGGGGCGGCGCTGTGGCTGCTGCTGGTGCCGCGGTTGCGTCCGACCTGGCGCAGCCCGCCGCTCTATTTCGGCCTGGTCTGGGGCGTCCAGTGGATCGTCCCGGTGGTCCAGTGGAACCGCGCGCACCACTGGGTCGGGTTGTTCAAACAGGGCGGGCGGTTGGCGCATTGGCATCCCGAGCAGGCACCGCGCTTCCTTGGCGAGTTGGTCGCCACCCAGTTCGGCCTCGCGACGCCGCTCGTGTTCGTGCTTTGCGTCGCCGGAGTGGTGCTGGCGACGCGGGAAGCGTGGGCGCGGCGGGACCCCGCCTTCACCTTGCTCGCGATGATGACGTTGCCGGCGACGGCGGTGTTCGTGCAGCACTGCTTTGCCGGACGGGTGCAGGGCAACTGGCCGGCGGTGATCTACCCGGCCGCCGCGATCGCCGCGGCGGCGGTGGACGGCCTGGGGTGGCGCCGACTGATCCGCCCCGCGGTGGGGCTCGGGCTGGCGATCACCGCGCTCGCTTACCTCCAGGCCACCACCGGCGTGTTGCCGCTGCCGGCCAGGCGCGACCCGACCGCCCTGAAACTGGCCGGCTGGGGCGGCCTGGCACGGGCGGTCGCCGCCGAACGGGCCGCCACGGGGGCCACATTCGTTGCCGCCGGGGACTATGACCTCGCGAGCGAACTCGCCTTGCACCTGCCGCCCAAGGTCCTCATGATCGGCGTGGAGCCGCGCTGGGCGTGGTTCGACCTGCCGCGCCCCGTGTTGACCGGGCAGACCGGGCTTCTGGTCCGCAGCTTGCGCCGCAGCGGGCCGCCTGCTGGCGGACCGTGGGCGCAGGTGCAGCCGCTCGGCACGATCTGGCGGCGGCGCGGGGCGGCGCGGGTGGAGGGATTCCGCCTGTTCCGCGTGGTGGCGCGGCCGAGCCCGATCCCGGAGCGCATCCTGCCGCGGCCCGGCATGGGACGGTAGCAATCCCCGTTACGTGAATTATATGCAACGGGCGCGGATGGCACGTAACTGTGACACTGTGATCGCCGTTCCGACGTGTAGAGCTTGTCACGCTTTTGTCATTTCGCTCCGGCAGAATGCCGCACCGTGGCTTCCCTACCCCTCCGGCAAAGGAAACGTCGACACCGTGGAAAGCCTGCTGATCGGGGTCTCGGATGCGCTGGCCGCAATCGCAGCGCGCGCCGCGCCGGCGTTGGCGGCGGTCCATGTCGCCCCCGGGCAGCTGCAACCGGGCCTGCTGTGGCGGGAGAACCTGGTGCTGACCGCCGTCGCCGGATTGCCTGCGCTGGACCAGGTCTGCCTCGGGCGCCCGGGCGGGGCCATCGTTTCGGGCCATGTGATGCTTCGCGACCCGGGGAACGGGATCGCGGCGATCGGTCTCGACAGTCCTGCCGCGCCGCCGGGCTTCGCCCTCGCCGGGCCGACAAGGGCCGGCGCCCTCGCCATGCTGGTCGGCGCCACGGCGGAGGCGGAACCGACCGCGCGGCTTGCGGTGGTGCACGCGGCCCCGGTGGCGGACGCCGGCCTCGGTGCGCGCCTCGTGCTCGATGCCGGGCTGTGTGCCGGCGCGGCCGGCGGGCCGGTGCTGGACGCGGCTGGCTGCCTGTTGGGCATCGCCCTCGCCAGCGGGCCGGACGGGTTGGCCCGGGTCGTGCCGCATGCCGTCCTCACCACCCTGTTTTCCGGCATCGCCCCCGCGGCGCCGGGCCGGCGGGCCTGGCTGGGCCTCGCGTTGCAACCGGTCGCGACCCGGGTCGGGGGCGCCTGGCGCGGGCACGGCACGGGTCGGCGGGTCATGGCGGTCGAGCCGGACAGTCCCGGAGCGCGCGCCGGCATCACCGTGGGCGACACCCTGCTCGCGATCGACGGCCGGCCGATCAACGGCCAGCGCAGCCTGCGGGAATTCCTGGCGGGAGAGCGGGTCGGACAGACGGTGGACCTGGAGCTTGCCCGCAACGACGTGATCGAAACCCGCAAGGTCACGATCGCGCCGCACCCGAACGACTGATCCGCCCGCCGCGCCGGCAAACGCAACGCCACCAACCACATCGCCAGCCAGTGCCGGTCGATCGGGCGCGTGCGCCCCATGGCCGGCGGCCGCCCATGGCCGACCGCGCGCGGCCTGGTGGGTACCCGGGAGTCCGGCCCGAACCCTGAAGAATATCACCTATTAGGTTCGATATCGAAACGATTTGGGCGTGCGTAGTCCGCACCGGCCCAGCCCCGAATTTGCGTCCCACCCGACACCGTCGGCCCCGCGCACCCGCGCCGAAGCGACGACCTGGCGCGACCCACGGTGGCGCACCAGGCCGCGCAGCGCGGCGATGTCCGGCAGGGAAACATACGGGAGGGAAACTTGCGGCATCCGGGCGCCGGCGTTGCCGGCCACGGCCGTTGCGGCGTCCGCACGCCCGTCGGGCACCAGGATCGCCGGCGAGGGGCGCAACCGCGCGGCGGGCAGCCGACCGCGCGATCCATCCCGAGCATCCAGTCCGGCGGGGGCGGCATCGGCGGCCAGCGCAGGGTCATGAGCGTCCCCCGCCGGTTCGCACTTCGCCTGTTCGCGCTCCGCCCGTTCAAGCTCCGCCTGTTCAAGCTCAGCCTGTTCCCGCTCCGCCTGTTCGCGTTCCGCTTGTTCCCGCTCAGCCTGCTCAAGCTCAGCCTGTGCGCGCAAGGCGTTCCGTTCGCGGATCTC
>JABBNW010000059.1 GCA_019352115.1 Pseudomonadota bacterium | reverse complement strand
CCGCCGGTGTTGATCTCGGCCAGGACGCCGTCGATCCCGAGTTCCTCGCGCACCTCCGTGAGCCGGGCGGCGACATGCGCCGGTGTGCCGATCAGTACGAGGCCGCGGCGCGCTTCTTCGTAGGTGATCTCTGCCAGGACCCGGGCCTGGCGCCCCCGTTCCTCCGCTTCCGCGACCCCGGCGCGGCGGGAGCTGTCGGCGAGCAGCGCGCCCTGCGACCGGTAGTAGTGGATCAGGCTTGCCTCCGCCTCCGCCCGCGCCTGTTCTTCGGTGGCGGCGAGATAGGCGGGGAAGCGGACGAACACCTGGCCGCGGCCCGGGTGGCCGGCGTCCCGCCAGGCGGCGCGGTAGGCGGCGATCATCGGCGCCAGCGAACCGGCCGGCTCGTGACGCACGCCGACGAACACGGGAAACCCCTGGCGACCGATCGCGGCGCAGGAACCCGGGCTGGTCGCGGCCACCCGGATCGGCGGGCCTTGGGGGCGGAACGGGCGTGGCGTGACCGTCACGGAGTCGAACCGGTAGTAGGTGCCGGCGTGGCTGAAGTCGGTGCGGGTCCAGGCGGCTTGCAGCACCTCCAGCACCTCGGCGAAGCGATCGCGGCTTTCCGCGTAGGGCACGCCGTAGGCTTCGTAGGTGCGCGCCACGCCGCTGCGCCCTACCCCGAGGATCAGCCGGCCGCGGCTGATCTGGTCGATCGTCGCGGTTTCCTCGGCGAGCCGCAGCGGATGGCACAGCGGCAGCACCTGCACGCCGATGCCGATCCGCAGCCGCTCGGTGCGCGCGGCGGCGGCGGCGGCCAGGCACAGCGGGGCGGAGGCCACCGAGCGTTCGGGATCGAAATGCAGCTCGGCGAGCCAGATCGCATCGAGCCCCCAGCGCTCCGCCCCGTCGATCAGGTCGAAGCCCTGCGCCAGCGCCGCACCGTCGCCGCCGGCGCCGAGTGCGGGGAACTCGTGGAAGATGCCGAACTCCATGGAAACGTGCCTCCGTCTTGTTCATTCGTTCTTTGCCGGGCAGTCTGCGGCCGGACAGGCCGCGGCGCAACGCGGCGCACGGAAGGAAGACAGGCATGGAAAAGCGCAGGCTGGGCCGCTCGGCCATCACCCTGGCGCCGCTGGCGTTCGGGGCCAACGTGTTCGGCTGGACCGCCGATGCGGCGATGTCGTTCCGGTTGCTCGATCAGTTCCTCGCGGCCGGGTTCGACTTCGTCGATACCGCCGACGTCTATTCGCGCTTCCATCCCGGCAACAAAGGCGGCGAGTCGGAAACGATCATCGGCGACTGGCTCGCCGCGCGCGGCGGGCGCGACCGGGTGGTGATCGCCAGCAAATGCGGGGTCGAGATGGGGCCGGGGATGAAGGGCCTGTCGCGGCGCTACATCATGGCCGCGGTCGAGGCCTCGCTCACGCGCCTCCAGACCGATTACATCGATCTGTATCAGGCGCATCGGGACGATCCGGAGACGCCGCTCGAAGAAACGCTGGCGGCCTTCGCCGACCTGATCGCCCAGGGCAAGGTGCGCGCGATCGGCGCCTCCAACTACACTGCGCCGCGGCTGGCCGAGGCGCTGGAGACCTCCGCCCGGCTCGGCCTGCCGCGGTTCGAGAGCTTGCAGCCGCTCTACAACCTGGTCGAGCGGCCGGCGTTCGAGGGCGAGCTGGAAGCGCTCTGCCTGCGCGAGCAGATCGGGGTGATCCCGTATTATGCGCTGGCCAGCGGCTTCCTGACCGGGAAATACCGGACCGCGGCGGACGCGCAGGGCCGCACCCGCGGCTCGCGGGCGGAGAAATACCTGAACCCGAAGGGGCTCGCCGTGCTGGAGGCGCTCGATACCGTGGCGGCGCAGGTGGGGGCGAAGCCGGCGCAGGTGGCGCTTGCCTGGATGATCGCCCGGCCGTCGATCACCGCGCCGATCGCGAGCGCGACCAACCCCGAGCAACTGGCCGAGCTGATGGCCGCGCCGGCGATCACGCTCGATGCCGCGGCGATCGCGCTGATCGACGGAGCCAGCCGATGACCGCCGCGGACCTGCTGCCGGGCTTCGCCTATCGCCGCATTGCGACCGCCGGCGCCGAGATCAACGTCGCGGTCGGCGGGAAGGGCCCGCCGCTGCTGCTGCTGCACGGCAACCCGCTGACCCATGTGGCGTGGCACAAGGTTGCACCCGATCTCGCGCGCGACTTCACCGTGGTGGCGATGGACCTGCGCGGCTACGGCGACAGTTCCAAGCCGGACGGCGGCCCGGATCATGCCGCCTACACGTTCCGCGCCATGGCGCAGGACGGGGTCGAGGTGATGGCGGCGCTCGGCTTCGACCGTTTCGGCGTCGCCGGGCACGACCGCGGCGCGCGGGTCGGCTTCCGCATGGCGCTCGATCATCCCGACGCGGTCGCCAGGCTGGCGCTGCTGGATATCGTGCCGACGCACCATGTCCTCAGCGCGCCGCCGCTCGGTTGGGCGCTCGAATCCTATCACTGGTTCTTCATGGCGCAGAAGGCGCCGTTCCCGGAACGGCTGATCTGCGCCGACCTGCCTTATTACATCCAGTACAAGCTGAACAAGCAGGGCGTCGGCTTGGAGATTTTTGCGCCCGAGGCGATGGCGGAATACGCCCGCTGCACGACGCCGGAGCAGATCCATGCGGTGTGCGAGGATTACCGCGCCACGGTGACCCTCGATTTCGCCATGGACGACGCTGATTTCGGCCGCAAGCGGATCGCCTGCCCCGCGCTCGTGTTGTGGGGCAGCAACAGCCATGTCGGCCGCCACTTCCGCCCGCTGGCGGCCTGGGCGCCGTGGCTGGCGGACTATCGCGGCTGGGCCATCCCGACCGGGCACTACCCGGCCGAGCACCGTCCGGACCTGGTGCTGGCGGCGTTCCGGGAGTTCTTCCCAGCCTGATGCAAGGTAATCGGGTGAACCGTAAAATCGGCGCGGGGCTGGGCGCTTCATCCCGCATCGGGCCGCGCCCAGGGCCGTTCGGTTCTCCGCTCTTGAACCGCGTCAACCGCCGCGATGCGATGCGCGGCGAGGCATTCCGCGCGACAGGGCGGGCAATCGTTCCGGACCCGCCGGCGTGGCATCGAGGCTGGTGATCGCCCAGCCCGTCTCGATGGTCTTCCTGCCGCGCACGATACGCGCGCGGGTAATAATGCGACAGACCTGAGCTTGACTTTCCGCATTTCAGGCGGTGAGGCAGCAAGTCTCCACGCCGCGGTTTGGCGATCCGACGGGATTTCTATTCTGTCGCGGGCTTGCCGGGACATCGATGACTCCTGCGTTGTCCTTGGCGCGACGGTCCGCATGTCCGACCGGGCGCGCGATGACCGCGGTTGGCGCGGCCGGGCGGCATCGTTCGCACGGATCGTTCTGCTTGCGGTATCGCAAGGACTCCAACACGGAGGAAGGGCGGAGGGCCACAGGAGTCGGAGCGGTTGGTCATCGCCCGGGGCCTGACCGAGAGCGACGTAATGGAGCCGCGAGCGACCCAACCGCTGCGACTCCTGTGGCCCTCCGTGGCCCTCCGCCCTTCCTCCGTGTTGAAAAAACTTCCTGGATCGCGGCGGCACAAGCCCCCGCCGTCATCGCGCGGTTCGGACCGGCACCGGGTCGCCGGACGCCCGCCTCGACGCCCCAAAAAAGCGCGGAAAGTCGAGCTGAGCAGCGTCCCCACCCCGCTGGCGGCATCTGGCGCGGGATGATATAGGCCAAGGCAAGGCCTGGCGACGACGAAGCCTGCTCCCGCCGAATGGGGCACGATGGCCGCAAAGGGGGGGCTGCTTGTATTTCTCGTTCAGTCTGCTCGGCGACGCGATCGTGTCCGGGCTGCTGCTGGGGGGATTCTACGCCGGCGTCACGATCGGCGTGTCGATCTCGTTCGGCATGCTCGACATCGTCAACATTGCGCACCCGGCCTTCATCATCCTCGGCTCCTATTGCGCCTACGTCGCCAACTCCGTCTTCGGGGTCGATCCGATCGTGGCGAGCCTGATGCTGTCGCCGCTGTTCTATCTGCTCGGGGCGGGGATCTATCAGGTCTATCACGTCTCGTTCGAGCGGCGGGGCGACGGCGGCCTGCGCGGGCTCGCGTTCTTCTTCGGCCTGCTGTTCATCACCGAAGTGCTGCTGGTGCTGGTGTTCGGCGTCGATTACCGGCTGGTGCGCGCCGTCTATATCGGCCCCAGCCTGCATTTCGGTGCGATCGAGCTGCCGTTGCGGCTGCTGGTCCCCTGCCTCGCGTCCTTGGCGATGATCGGCGGGCTGCAACTGTTCCTCTCGCGCACCTTCCTCGGCCGGGCGATCCTGGCGGTGGCGCAGGATGCCGGGGCGCTCAGGCTGATGGCGGCGGACCCGGTGCGGATCAAGCGCATCGCCTTCGCGCTGTCGATCGCCACCGCCTCGGTCGGCGGCGCGATCCTGATCGTGATCCAGCCGGTGGAACCCTCGCTCGGGCGCGAATACATCGGCCGGGTGTTCGCGATCGCCGTGCTGGGCGGGCTCGGCAGCTTCGGCGGCACCGTGGTGGCAGCGATGGTGCTCGGCATCATGGAGAGCCTGACGGCGACGTTCTACGGCCCGTCGTGGTCGCCCGCGGTCGCGTTCGGCTTCCTGCTGCTGGCGCTGGCGGTGAAGCCCGCCGGCATGTTCGGGCGTTGAGCGATGCGCGGCTTCCCCTTCTTCCTGGTCTGTCTTGCGGTCGCCGCGGCGGTGTTCCTGGCCGCGCGGCTCACGAACAACGGCTACGTGTTCTTCGCCGGCTACGTGGTGCTGCAATACGTCGTCATGGCGGTCGGCTGGAACATCCTCGGCGGCTACACCGGCTACGTGAATTTCGGCACCGCCGGGTTCTTCGCGCTCGGGGCCTACTGCACCGTGGCGCTTGAGAAACTCGTGCCGCTGCCGCTGCCGGTGGTGATGTTGGCCGGAGGCGTCGTCTCCGGCGCGCTCGGCCTCGGCATGGGATATCTGACGTTGCGGCTGCGCGGGGCGTTCTTCTCCATCGCCACCCTGGCGATGGCGGTGGTGGCGCAGACCTTCATGGTGAACTGGCCCTTCGTCGGCGGCTCGGCCGGCGCCTTCGTCATCCGGCCCGAGACCGCGGAATATTTCGGCATCGACTACATCCGCTACCTGTTCCTGCTGATGCTCGGCCTGTGCGTGATCGTGATCGCGGTGGCGCGGCTGATCGAGCGCTCGCGGCTCGGCGACGGCTTCGCCGCGATCCGCGACGACGAGCTGGCGGCCGAGGCCTCCGGCGTGCCGACCCTGCGGCTGAAGCTGTTCGCCACCGCGCTGTCGGGCATGTTCCTCGGCATGGCCGGCGCGCCGCTGCCGTTCTACGTCACCTACCTCGATCCGCCGTCGGCGTTCAGCCTCGCCTATGCGGTGAACACGATCGCCATGCCGCTGATCGGCGGCACCGCGAGCTGGCCGGGGCCGCTGATCGGCGCGGTGCTGATCGCGACGTTGCAGCAGGTGGCGACCGTCACGATCTCGTCCGCGGTCAACCTGCTGATCGTGGGCCTGGTGCTGGTGGGGTTCGTGATCGCGGCGCCGCGGGGGATCATCGGCTGGTTCGGGCTCGACCGGCGCGCGCGCGCGCATCCGCGCAGGCTTGCGGTGGGGCGGACATGAGCGGGACGTTGCTGGAAGTCACCGGGCTCGCCAAGCGGTTCGGCGGTTTCGTCGCACTCGACGGGATCGACCTCGCGGTGGGCGCCGGCGAACGGGTCGGGCTGATCGGCCCCAACGGTTCGGGCAAGAGCACCTTCGTCAACTGCCTGTCGGGCACGTTGCGCAACGAGGCCGGGCAGGTGCGTTTCGACGGGCGCCCGCTGGACGGGCTGGCGGCGCACCGGCGCACCAGGTTGGGGCTCGCGCGCAGCTTCCAGTTGCCGCGCCCGTTCCTCAGCCTGACGGTGGGCGAGAACCTGCGGATCCCGATCGAATACGTGGTCCATGCCCGCGGCCGGGGCCGCATCGATGTCGAGTCCCGCTGCGCCGAACTGCTGGAGATGGTGGGGCTTGCCGGGCGCACCGACGAACTGCCGGCGGGACTGACCCAGGTGGAGATGCGCAAGCTGGAACTCGCCCGCGCCATGGCCGCCGAGCCCAAGCTGCTGATCGCCGACGAGGCGATGGCCGGCCTGTCGCACCAGGAAGTGGACGACATCCTGGCCTTGTTGCTGCAACTGAACGATCGCGGCGTGACGATCATCATGATCGAGCACATCATGCGCGCCGTCATGCACTTCAGCCAGCGCCTGGTCGTGCTGGTCGCCGGGCGCAAGATCGCCGACGGCCTGCCGGACGAGGTGATCCGCAACCCCGAAGTGGAGCGCGCCTACCTTGGCGAGTAGCCTCTCGATCGCGAACGTGAGCGCCGGCTACGGCGCGGTGCGGGTGCTGGAAGACGTGTCGGTGACGGTCGGCGCGGGGGAGACGGTCGCCCTGCTCGGCACCAACGGCAACGGCAAGAGCACCCTGATGAAATGCGTCATGGGCATGGTGCGGCCGTCCGCCGGGCGCATCACCGCCGAAATCGACGGCGCGCGCCACGAACTGGTGGGCCTGGCGACCGAGGCGATCGTCGATCTCGGCATCGCCTTCGTCCCCGAGGGCAGGCGGCTGTTCCCCAAGCTCTCGGTGACCGAGAACCTGATGCTGGGCGCGTTCCGCCACGCAGCAAGGGCCGGGATCGCGCGCAATCTGGACTTCTGTTTCGAGACGTTCCCCCGCCTCAAGGAACGCCGTGGGCAGTTGGCGGGGTCGATGAGCGGGGGGGAGCAGCAGATGCTGGCGCTCGGGCGCGCGCTGATGTCGGCCCCCCGAATCCTGCTGATCGACGAGCCCTCGGTCGGGCTGGCGCCGGTGCTGGTGCGGCGGACGATCGACAAGATCAAGGAGCTGAAGGACGGGTTCCAGTTGACCGTGCTGATGGCGGAACAGAATTTCACCCAGGCGATCCGCATCGCCGACCGCGGCTACGTGATCGTGCACGGCAAGATCGCGTTCGAGGGTGGCTCGGCCGACGAGCTGAACAACAACGAGCTGATCCGGAAATTCTATCTCGGGTTGTGACCGCCGCCGGGGCGGATGGGCTCACGGCTTGCGGGCGATGGTGATCCATTCGTCGCGCAGCAGGGCGTAGCGCACTTCGTCGGCCGGCGCGGCGCGGAAGATCTCCGGGACGAAGCCCGCTTCCGCCAGCCGGTCGGCGAAATCGCGCCCGTAGGTGCGCCGATGGTCGGGCGCGGTGAAATGCGCGGTGCGCGCCACCGGGTCGGTGATCGCGGGATTCTCGTAGGTCTCCTGCCGGCTCGCGTTCAGCGGCACGCTGAACACGCCGAAGCCGCCGGGTTTCAGCACCCGGAACAATTCGGCGATGGCGCGGCGGTCGTCGTCGATATGTTCCAGCACGTGATGCGCCATCACCACGTCATAGGTCGCGGCGGTGAAGGGCAGGGCGGTGATGTCGATCCGATGCGTCACCCCAGGCTGGCGCAGGTCCGCGGTTTCATACAGCGGATTGCCGCGCATCTGGCGCATGACGATCTTCTCGGGCGCGAAATGGAGGATGCGGCGGCCGGCAAGCTTGTCGCCGCCGCCCTCGGTGCGCCAGAGCTGGGTGAGGCGGTGGCGCTCGCGGCTGCCGCATTCCAGGCAGCGCGAATCCCAGCGCGGCGGGCGGCCGACGCTGATGAACGTGCCGTGATAGCCGCAGATCGGGCAGGTGCGGGCCAGGCGCTTCTGCGTGAACTGGCCGGGGTCGCGCCAGGCCGCGCCGAGCAGCCGGCGCAGGCGGCGCCAGGGACGCGGGGCGGGGGCGCCGGCCGGGCGCGCTTGGATGGGGTCCATGGGTCGGGGGGATACCAGCCGCGCCCGGCGCGCGCTAGCGAGCGGCGAGCCGCGCGCGCGCCTGCGCCAGCGCCGTGCCGGCGTCGGTCGCATCGAGCCGGGTCCAGACGCGCGGCGGCCGGTGCTGCCCGGCGCTCGCCCGCAGCACCGCGACGGTCGCGTCCGACGCATCGCCCCGGCGCGCGGCGAGGCGGGCCTCCAGCACCGGCAGCGGCGCATCCAGCCACAGGCCGACGAACGGGACCCGCACCGCCGCCCGGGCCAGCGCGCGCCGGTCCGCCGGATCGAGGAACGTCGCATCCGCAATCACCGCCTGCCCGGCCGCGGCGGCGGCTCGGGCGGCGGCGGCCAGGGTGCGGAACACAAGCCGGCTGACCGGCTCGGCATAGGCCGCCGCGGGCAGCGGCGTCTCCGGCGCCACGCCGTGCAGGCGCTTGCGGATCTCGTCGCTGCGCAGCACCAGCGCGCCCGGCGCGCGGCCGAGGCCGGGCGCCAGGGCGCGGGCCAGGGTCGATTTGCCGGTGCCCTGCAAGCCGCCGATCGCCACCACCACCGCCGGTTCCGGCCGCAGATAGTCGCGCGCCGCCGCCAGATACCCCGCCGCCGCCGCCCCATCGCCGCTGCGCGCGGCGACATGCGCGCGCACCATCGCGCGCTGCGACAGGAACGCGGGCAGCCCGGCCAGCAGCCCCACGTCGCCGGTGCGCGCCACATACCGGTTCATCACCCGGTTCGCCGCCGCCCGCCCGGCGCGGCGATCGAGGTCCATCAGCAGGAACGCGAGGTCGTAGCCGAGATCGACGGTCGCCATCGCCTCGTCGAATTCGAGCGCGTCGAACGGCACGGGGAGGCCGTGCCAGAGGCAGAAATTGCCGAGATGCAGATCGCCATGCGCGCGGCGCACGAACCCCGCCCGCGCCCGCGCCGCCAGCCAGAGGCCGAGCCGGTCCAGCGCCGCCGCCATCGCCTGCTCCCACGCCGCGACCGCCGCCGGGTCGAGCCCCGCCGCCCGGGCCGCAACCGCGTTCCCCGCCGTGACCGCCTGCATCCGGCCCAGCGGATCGGGCACCGCGACGACCGGGCAGGCGGCATGGTAGGCCACGACCGCATCGCCCAGGGCATCGAGCCGCGCTTGGTCCAGCCCGCCCGCGGCGGCGATCGCGTCCAGGAAATCCGCCGCCGGCACCCGCGCCATCCGCAGCACCCAATCGAGCGCCGGGCGCCGCTCGCCCTCGGCCGCACCGAACGCCAGCCGACCCCCGGGCCCGCGCACCACAGGCACCACGTCGCGATAGAGGCCGGGGGCGGCGCGCGCGTTCAACGCCAGCTCGCGGCAGGCGAACCGCCGTCGCGCCGCCGGGTCGGTGAAATCCAGGAACGGCAGCCGCACGGCCTTCTTCAGCTTCCACGCCGTATCGGAGCCGAGGAACACCAGCGAGATATGCGTCTCCACCGGATCGGCGCCGGCCAGCGCGCGCAGCCAGGCGGCGACCTCGGTCTGGGCGGGCGGGATGGTCATGGCGACGGTCCTCGTGCGCTGGTGCGCTCCTCCTGACGCATGGTGCCGGCATCGGCGGTCAGGATCGGCGCACCAGCTCCTTGTTTTCAGTGGCCTGCCGATCCCTCACCTTCGCTGCGAAGGGCAGCGAGGGTAAGGCGTGTCGCGCCGGCGGGGGGCAGAGTGTAGCATCGGACCCGACACCGTCCGGGGGAAGCCGTCGGGCGGCGTAGGAACCAAGAAGGGCAACCAGGTGCGAACCCAGGCGCGATCCGTCCCGCACGCCGGCCGCGCGCGGTGAGCCCCGGCAGCGGCTACATCGATGCCGCCTATTTCCTGCCGGCGATCGGCGCTCCCGGCGGCTTCCTGGTCCTGCAAGGCTGGTACAGCGCGCACGGCCCGCCGCACCGGGCAGTGACCGCGCGGCTTCGCCTCGACGGGCGCGAAATCCGCTTCCCCTGTGAGGACCCGCGCCCCGACGTCGCCGCCGCCGATCCCAGACTTTCACCCCGCGCCGGCTTCGACGTCGCGCTGCGCCTGGCCGCCGCGCCGGCCGAGGCGCGCGTGACGGTCGAGTTCCTCGCCGCCGGCAGTCCCTGCGAGACGATCGAGACCGCGATCGCCGATCCGGTGTGGGAAGTCGAAGCGCGTGCCGGCTTCCTGCCGCCATTGCGCCTGCGCAAGCTCCGCAATCTGATCCTGAACGAGCGCGAGCGCCTGTCGCACGCCACCGCCGTGACCGCGCTGCCGGTCACCGGGCAGATCGATCCCTCGTTCGGCTGCAACCTGCGCTGCCCGATGTGCCAGTCGCACATGATCCGCGAACAAGGCTACCGGCTGCCGAACCTGAAGCTGGACCAGTTGCGCGCCATCCTCGATCGTTACGGCGACACGTTGGTGCGCATCTGGCTGTCCCTGTGGGGCGAGCCGCTGCTCAACAAGCAACTGGCCGAGGCGGTGCGGCTGTGCAAGGCGCACGACATCTGGGTGCTGATCAGCACCAACATGAGCGTGCGGCTCGACGATGCGGCGATCGCGGCGCTGGTGGCATCGGGTCTCGATACGATCGTGCTGTCGCTCGACGGCGCCACCCAGGCGACCTACCAGGAATACCGGCGCGAAGGCGATCTGGCGCTGGCGCTGGAGAATATCCGCCGCATCGTGGCGGCGAAGCGGCGGACGGGCTCGGCGACGCCGCATCTGTTCTGGCGCTATCTGGAGTTCCCGTGGAACCGCCACGAGATCGAAGCGGCGCGCGCGCTGGCCGCCGAGGTGGGGGTGGACGAGTTCGGCGTGGAGCCAGGCGTGCTGATGGACCAGCAGACCTATTCCCTGGCCCCGCGTGGCCAGGCGCGGGCCGAGCCGGTGGCGCCGGCGCTGCTGGACGCCTGGCGCAGCCGCGCGGCGGTGCGCGCCGGGCAGCACCGGTATTTCGGCTGCGACTATCTCTATTCCGCCATCAGTATCAATTCCAACGGCCTCGTGCACCCGTGCTGCTACGTGGTCGCGCCCGGGGATGCGGTGGGCAAGGCGGATGCGCCGGTCGCGCGCCTGCGCAACGCGCCCCCTCTGCGCGCCGCTCGCGCCGCGTTCGCCGCGGTGGCCGAGGGAAAGGACGGGCCGGTGCGCGCACACGCACCGTGCGCGTCCTGCCCGGTGATCGAATCCTGCGAGGGGCACGTCGTCACGCAGACGAGTTTCCGGCAGTTGTTCGACCATCTGGTCTACGGCACCGGCATCCGCTGGTAACGCGACGTCCCCCGGCTGGTGTCCCGACTAGCAAATATCGTCATCAGGTGTCGGGACACCAGCTTTTCGTTTTCAGTGGCCTTCTGGTCCCTGAAATGGGAAGGCATTTCAGGGGCAGGACACTACTCCCCGTCCTGCCGGAACGGAGACTCCTCAGCCAGCGCCGCCATTTCCGCCACCATCTGCGACCGTTCCTCGTCCAGGAACCCGGCGACGGCGCGGCGCAGCCCGGCATGGGCGATCCAATGCGCCGAATAGGTGGGCTTCGGCAGGTAGCCGCGCTGGATCTTGTGGCGCCCCTGCGCGCCCGCTTCGACGCGGGACAGGCCGTGCGCGATCGCCCATTCGATCGCGCGGTAGTAGCAGAGCTCGAAATGCAGGAACGGCCAGTCCCCGCGGCAGCCCCAGTTGCGGCCATAGAGCGCCTCGGCGCCCGCCAGGTTCAGCGCGCCGGCCACCGGCTTGCCGGCGTTCTCGGCCAGCATCAGCACGACCCGATCGCCCAGGCGTTCGCCGAGCAGGGAAAAGAACTGCCGGGTCAGGTAGGCGCTGCCCCATTTGCGATCGACCGTTGACGTATAGAATCGGTAGAATGCGTCCCAATGGCGTTCGCGCAGATCGGCCCCGCTCAGCGCGTGGAAGACCAGGCCGGCGGCGTTGGCGTCGCGCCGTTCCCGCCGCAGCACCTTGCGCTTGCGTGACGACAGCGCGGCCAGGAAATCGTCGAAGCTGGTATAGCCTTCGTTCTGCCAATGGAACTGCATGCCGAGGCGCTGCAACCACCCGGCCTCGCCCAGCGCCGCCCATTCCGCCTCGGTGCAGAAGGTGGCGTGCACCGACGACAGCCCCATCTCCCGGCACGCCTGCGCCAGCGCGGCCCCCATGGTGCCGGGGGCGAGGCCGGCGTTCGGGCGGGCCAGCAGGCGCGGACCGGGCACCGGGCTGAACGGCACCGCGACCTGCAATTTCGGATAGTAGTCCCCGCCGGCGCGCTCCAGCGCGTTGGCCCAGCCATGGTCGAACACGTATTCGCCGTAGCTGTGCGATTTGGCGTACATCGGCGCCACCGCCAGCACCCCGCCCGCCGCATCGCGCAGCGCCGCGTGGCGCGGCAGCCAGCCGGTGCGCGCGTTGGCGGAGCCGCTGTCTTCCAGCGCGCTCAGGAAGGCGTGACAGACGAACGGATTGCCGTCGCCGGCGCAGGCGTCCCAGTCGGCGGGGGCGATCTCGGCGATGGCCCCGTGCAGGGTCAGGCTGAGGGCGGCGGACCCGTCCGGCATGGCGCTACAGGATCTCGAACAACCCCTCGACCTCGACGGCTGCGTCCAGCGGCAGGGACGGCACGCCCACCGTGGTGCGCGCGTGCCGCCCGGCCTCGCCGAACACCGCGACCGCGAGGTCGGAGGCGCCGTTCATGATCTCGGCATGGCGGGTGAATTCCGGCGTGCAGGCGATGAACCCGCCGAGCCGCACCACCCGGCGCACCCGGTCCAGATCGCCGTCGCAGGCCGCTTTCAATTGCGCGAGCAGATTGATGAAGCAGCGTTGCGCCGCCTGCTGGCCTTGCTCCAGCGGCACCGTGCCGCCGAGCTTGCCGGTGACGGACACTTTCCCGTCCAGCATCGGCAACTGGCCGGAGATCGCGACCAGGTCGCCGGCGGTCACATAGGGCACATAGGTCGCGATCGGCGCCGCCGGTTTCGGCAGCACGATCCCGAGTTCCGCCAGCTTCACTTCGACGAGTTCGGCCATGCCTTACGTTCTCCTGCGCATCATTCGCCCGGTTCGCCTGCCCCCGCGTCGCCGGCGACGCCCATCGTGCGCGCCAGCACCGGAAGGCGGACCCGCCCGGGTGCCAGCCGATGGGCCAGCCGGTCGAGATAAAGGTAGATCACCGGCGTCGTGTAAAGCGTGAGAATCTGCGACAGCGCGAGCCCGCCCACCATCGCATAGCCGAGCGGCCGGCGCAGCTCCGATCCCGCCCCGGTGCTCAACATGATCGGCACGCCGGCGAGCATGGCGGCCATGGTGGTCATCAGGATCGGGCGGAAGCGCAGCAGGCAGGCGCTGCGGATCGCCGCCTCGGGCGAGAGGCCGTTGCGGCGTTCGGCGGTGATGGCGAAATCCACCATCATGATCCCGTTCTTCTTCACGATGCCGATCAGCAGGATGATGCCGATCAGCGCGATCACGGTCAGCTCGGTACGCGCCGCCAGCAAGGCCAGCAGCGCGCCGACCCCGGCCGAGGGCAGGGTGGACAGGATCGTCAGCGGCAGGATGAAGCTTTCATAAAGAATGCCGAGGATGATGTAGACGCTGACCAGCGCCGCCGCGATCAGGTATGGCTCGCCGTTGAGCGAGGTCTGGAAGGCCTGCGCGGTGCCCTGGAAACTCGCCTGCACCGCGCCAGGCAGGCGCACCGCCGCCATCTCCTTGTCGATCGCATCGACCGCCTGGCCGAGTGCGACGCCGGGGGCGAGGTTGAAGGAGATCGTCACCGCCGGGAACTGGCTCTGATGGCTGATCGAGATGGGGGCGACCGGGGCGGTGGTCCAGCTCGCCACGCTCGACAGCGGCACGGTCGCGCCGTCGGCGGCGCGGACATAGAGCAGGTTGAGCGTGTCGGGATCGCCCTCCAGCTTCGGATCGACGCCCAGGATCACGTGGTAGGAGCCGATCTGGGTGAAATACTGGGTGATCTGGCGCTGGCCGAAAGCGTCGTACAGAACATTGTCGATCGCGACCGGGGTGATCCCGTAGCGCGCGGCAAGGTTGCGGTGGATGGTCAGGGTCGCGGTGGTGCCCGACATCTCCTGGTCGGTGGTCACGTCGCGCAATTGCGGCAGCCCGCGCAGATGCGCCAGCACGCGCGGCGCCCAGCGGTAGAGCTGATCGAGATCGGCGTCCTGCAAGGTGTATTCGTATTCGGTCTTGGCGAGCCGCGCGCCGACGCGGATGTCCTGCGCCGCCTGCAGAAACACCTTCACCCCGCGCAGCGCCGCGAGTTTCGGCCCCAGCCGGTTGATGTAGTCCTGCGCCGAGCCGCCCACCCGCTGGTCGAACGGCTTCAGGCTGATGAAGACGCGGCCGATGTTGTTCGTCTGCCCGGCGATGCCGCCGCCGATACTGGCCGAGAACCCGGCGGTGTCGGGATCGGCCGCGACGACCTTCATCACCCGCTTCTGCACCCGCACCATATGCGCGAACGAGGTATCCTGCGCCGCCTCGGTGATGCCGATCACGAGCCCGGTGTCCTGCGGCGGGAAGAACCCCTTGGGGATCCAGATATACAGCAGCACCGTCAAGGTCACGGTGGCGAGGAACACCAGCAGGGTGACGAACTGGTGGCGCAGCGCGACATCCAGGGTGCGGCGGTAGAAATTCAGCAGGCCGGTGAACAGGGCCTCGATCGCCCGCCACAGCGCGCCGTGCTGGCCGGTCTCATGGCGCAGGAAGCGCGCGCACAGCATCGGCGTGAACGTGAGCGAGATCGCCGCCGAGACCAGCACCGCGGCGCTCACGGTCATCGCGAACTCGCGGAACAGCCGCCCGACGATACCGCCCATCAGCAGGATCGGGATGAACACCGCAATCAGCGAGAAGCTGATCGAGACGATGGTGAAGCCGATCTCGGACGACCCGAGCAGGGCCGCCTCCCGCGCCGGCATGCCGGCCTCGACGTGGCGGTAGATGTTCTCCAGCATCACGATCGCATCGTCGATCACGAAGCCGATCGAGATCGTGAGCGCCATCAGCGACAGATTGTCCAGGCTGAAATGCAGCGCCCACATCAGCGCGAAGGTGCCCACCAGCGCGACCGGCACCGTCAGCGCGGGGATCACGGTCGCGCGGACGTTGCGCAGGAACAGGAAGATCACCAGCACCACCAGGCAGGCGGCAAGCACCAGGGTGAACTGCACGTCGCTCACCGCGGCCTCGATCGTCTGAGTGCGGTCGCTGATCACGCCGATATGCACGCTCGGCGGCAGCGCCTGTTTCAGCTTCGCGAGCAGCGCGTCGATGCGGCGCACGGTGGCGATCACGTTGGCGCCGGGCTGCTTGAACACGATCAGCGACAGGCCGCGGACGCCGTCTTCCCAGGCGGCGAACTGGTTGTTCTCCGGCCCCGCCACCGCGCGGCCGATATCGCGCACCCGCACCGGCGCGCCGTTGCGCCAGGCGAGCACGGTGTCGTTGAACGGTCCGGCGTGGGTGATCTGGTCGTTGGCATAGAGCGTGTAGGACCGCCGCGCCCCGTCGATGCTGCCCTTGGGCGCGTCGGTGGTCGCGTTGACCAGCATGGTCCGCACGTCCTCCAGGGTCATGCCCATGGCGGCGAGCTTGGCGGGATCGACCGTGACCCGGATCGCCGGCCGCTGCTGGCCGCCGATGATGACCTGCGACACGCCCTGCAACTGCGAAATCTGCTGCGACAGCAGGCTTTCCGCGTATTCATCCACCTTCACCAGCGGCAGCGCGCGCGAAGTCAGCGACAGGATCAGGATCGGCGAATCCGCCGGGTTCGCTTTCCAGTAGCTCGGCGGGCTCGGCATGTCCTGCGGCAACTGGCCCGCCGCGGCGTTGATCGCCGCCTGTACGTCGCCCGCCGCGCCGTCGATGTTGCGATCGAGGTCGAACTGCACCACGACCTGGGTCACGCCCAGCACGCTGACGGACGTGAGCTGGCTGACCCCGGGGATCTGCGCGATCTGGGTTTCCAGCGGCTGGGCCACGGTGCTCGCCATCGTTTCGGGGCTGGCGCCGGGCAGCTTGCCCTCCACGACGATGGTCGGGAAATCGACCTGCGGCAGGGCCGCGACGGGCAGGAACGGGTAGGCGGCGGCGCCCACCAGCACCAGCGCCAGGATCATCAGCGCGGTCGCGATCGGGCGGCGGATGAACGGGGCGGAGATGTTCATCGGACGGCCGGCCTGCTGGGCGTGCGCATCGCCCGGCTCAACTGTCCGCCTGGCCCAGCGGCTCGGCCCGGATGCGGGTGCCGTCGTCGAGCCGCGACTGCCCGGCCAGCACCACTTCCTGCCCCGCCGTCAGACCATGGGTGATCACCGCGGTCTCGCCCACGGTCTCGGCCGCGATCTTCTGCCGCCACGCGGTGCCGTCCGGATGGACGACATAGACGTAGAGCCCGTCCGGCCCGTGCAGCACCGCGCGCAGGGGCAGCGCGAGCACGCCGCGGTAGGTGCGCAGCAGCAGCTTGGCGGTGACGAACTGGCCGGGCCACAGCAGGTCGTGCGGGTTGGGGAAGCTGGCCTTGAACCGGATCGTCCCGGTCGTCGGGTCGATCGTGTTGTCCGGCGTCGTCAGCCGGCCGCGATCGAGCACCGGCCCGGCGTCGCCGGACAGCGCCTCGACCGGGACCGGCCGGCGCTTCATCTCCGCCCGCACCGGTTGGAGGTCGGACTCCGGCAGGGTGAACAGTACCGAAATCGGCTGGTCCTGGGCGATGGTGACGATGCCGCCGGCATCGGTCGCGCGCACGAGGTTGCCCGGATCGACCGCGACCAGCCCGACCCGGCCGGGAATCGGCGAGGCGATCGTGCAGAAGCCGAGGTTGATCCGCGCGGCCTCCACCGCCGCGGAATCCCCCGCCAGCCCGGCGGTGAGCTGCGCCACCGTCGCGCGCTGCGTGTCGAGCTGCTGGCGGGAAGCGAAGTCGCGCTGCGCCAGGGTCGCGTAGCGCGCGAGGTCCTGGTGCGCATTCGCCAACTGCGCCGCGTCCTGCGCGCGCCTGGCCAGTGCCTGGTCCAGCGCGGCCTGGTACGGCCGCGGATCGATCTCGGCAACCACGGTGCCGGCCTTGATCTCCTGGCCCTCGGCGACGGGAATGCGCAGCAGGGTGCCATCGACGCGGGAGCGGATGGTGACCGTGTTGGTGGCCTGCACCTGGCCGAGGCCGCTGAGATAGACCGGCACGTCCTGGCGCATGACATGCGTGATCGCGACCGGCACCGCGGGCGGCGGCGCGGCAGGCGGGGCGGCGGCGGGGTGGCCGATCCCGCCCAGCGCGTAGGCGAGCACGCACGCCACCGCGAGCCCGAGCAAGGCCGGCAAAGCGCGCCGCCGCCAGCCCCCGGCGCGACGCCCGTCCTTGTCCCGAAATGCCATCCAGGGTCGGCCCGCTCCTCCCGACATCATGTCGGGGCGTGTCGAGTTTCCGCTACCAGGCGCGGGAAGGCCAGTACCAAGACGCAGGAGGGGATAGGGATATGACTTTCGTCACACTTCGTAACGCCCGGTCCCCGGGCCGGGTCGTAACGCCGCTCCCCGGCGGGGTCGTAACGCCCGCTCCCCGGGCCGGGTTGCAACGCCCGCCCGGGAGCGGGCGGTCAGCCCCCGGCTTGCAGCAGCGCGGCGCGGAACCGGTCGCGCGCGACGTGCGGGACCAGGTTGCGCTTGATCTTCGGCGGCGGCCCCTCGGTCACCCGCAGCAGGAGGAAAGCAAGGCCGGGCTCGGCCAGCAGCCGGCGGCCCTCGTCCATCTCCGCCATCGTGTCGATCCGGTGCACCGCCGGGAAGCCCGAGCCGCGCGCGATCGTATCCAGCGCCACGCCGAGGCCGGTGTGGCTGTCCTGGTTTCCCGTCTCCCCGTAATGCCCGTTGTCGACGCAGATCAGCTTGAGGTTGGGCGGGTTCTGCACCGCGATCGCGGCCAGCGCGCCGAGGTTCATCAGCAGCTCGCCATCCCCGGTCACCACCAGCACCTGCCGCTTCGGCTGAGCCAGCGCGAGCCCCAGCCCCATCATCGGCGCCGCGCCCATCGCGCCGCCGAGCCCGAACACGGAGGGCGCATCCGCGGTCAGTGCGGTCAGTTCCTGCGCCGTGCCGGCAAGCCCGGCCACCACCAGGAACGCCTCCGGATGCTGGATCAGCGCCGGCACCGCCTGGCGCCGGTCGAGCACCGGGACGGGCAGGGCGGACATCTGGATGCGGTTCAGCTTCGCCATGATCGCGCCCTCCTCGGGTTCAGAACGATTTCGCGCCGATCAGCTTCTGGGTCAGCAGCACCGCGACCGCCTGGCCCGACTGGAAGGCCATGGTCAGCGCGGCCGAGACGGTCGGGATCACCTCGTCCGGATGCTCCGCGCGCAGGCAGATGACGCCCATGGCTTCCAGCACCGGTACCACCGCCTGGCCCATCGGGAACTGCCACGGATTCCCCTCGCCGAACTCGCCGCGCATGCTGACCAGAGTGAGGAAGGGGAAGCGGCCGCCGGCGATGAGGGACAGCATGTTGATGCAGTTGCCGACGCCGGAGGACTGCATCAGCAGCACGCCGCGCGCGCCCCCGAGGTCGGCCCCCGCGAGCAGGGCCACGCCTTCCTCTTCGGTCGTGAGCGGGATCGATTGCGCGTCCGGATCCGCCAGCGAGCGGTCGATCAGCACCTTGTGCCCGGCGTCCGGCACATAGGCGAACTGGCTCACCCCGGCGCCGCGCAGCAGATCGTACAGCGCGTGCGGCCAGAAGGCGGTGCCGGTGTCGCGATCGAACTCGGCCATGGGTGCCGCCTTTCGGATCAGGAGCGGATGATGGTGCCGGAACCGCCCTCGGTGAACAATTCCAGCAAGCAGGCGTGCGGCACCCGCCCGTCCAGGATCACCGCGCCCTTGGTGCCGGCGCGGACGGCCGCGACGCAGGTTTCCACCTTCGGGATCATGCCGCCGGAAATCATGCCCGAGGCGATGCCCTGCTCCACCTGCGCGACCGAGAGTTCCGCGATCAGCCGCTTTTCCGCATCGAGCACACCGGGCACGTCGGTCAGCATCAGCAGCCGGGTCGCACCGAGCGCGCCGGCGATCGCGCCGGCCACGGTATCGGCGTTGATGTTGTAGGTCTGGCCGGCATCGTCCGCACCGACCGGGGCGATCACCGGGATCAGCCCGGCGCCGGTCAGGGCATGGATCACCCGCACATCGACCGATTCCGGCTCGCCCACGAAGCCGAGATCCAACTCGCGCTCGATGCGGCTGCCCGGATCGCGGGTGGTGCGGGCGAGCTTGCGGGCGCGGATCAGGCCGGCATCCTTGCCGCAGATGCCGACCGCCAGCGCGCCGGCACGGCTGATCAGGCCGGCGACGTGTTTGTTGACGGTGCCGGCCAGCACCATCTCCACCACCTCCACCATCGCCGCGTCGGTGACGCGCAGGCCGTCCACGAAGGTGGACTGGATCGCGAGCCGCTTCAGCATCGCGTTGATCTGCGGGCCGCCGCCGTGCACGATCACGGGGTTGAGGCCGACCTGCTTCAGCAGCGCGATGTCGGCGCCGAATTCGGCCGCGCGATCTTCCTCCCCCATCGCGTGGCCGCCGTATTTCACGACGACCGTCGCGCCGGCGTAGCGGCGCAGGTAGGGCAGCGCGAGCGCGAGCGTGCGGGCCTGCTCGGCCGCGGCCACGGCGGGATCGGAGGGGGAACCGGTCATGCGACGCCCTTGGACGGAAACTGGAATGGCGTGTACGGCCGCGAGCCGCGAAGGGTCAAGGCGGCGGCAATGGGGCGGGAGGGGCGCCGTCCCTGCGCGCGGGTGCCTCCTGCGCGCTGGTGCCTTGAGTCCCTCATATGAGGGGTACAACCTCTTCCGCTTAACGCGGGCAGTGGCGGTGGTGAACTGCCGATCTGCCCGGGCGCGAGGCTCGTTGCGGCCAACCTCCCGACGCCACACGACCTGCCCCTCTTTCCGCCCCTCGCGGGAGGGAAGAAGCAGCCTGCGCCCCGCCTCAGCGCGTGATCCGCCCGCCCGTCATCGCCCGCGGCACCCCCGTCGTGGTGGGAAAACTCAGCGGCAGCCCCGCCGCCACCCGCGCGGCGAGAAACCCGAAGCATTGCGCCTCCAGCGCATCCCCGTCCCAGCCCACCGCCTCCACCGGATCGACCGGGGCGGGCAGCGCCGCGCGCAACGCGTCCATGATTGCGGGATTGTGCCGCCCGCCGCCGCAGACCAGCCAGCGCCGCGGCCGGGCGGGCACGGCGGTCGCGGCCACCGCGGCGGCGGTGAAGGCCGCCAGGGTTGCTGCGCCGTCCGCCGGCGCCAGGTCCTCCAGCCCCGATCCGGCAAGGGCGGCGGCGAAATCCAGCCGGTCGAGCGATTTCGGTGCCGGGCGCGCGAAATAGGGATGCGCCAGCAGCTTGGCCAGCACGGCCCGGTCCGCCGCTCCCGCCCGCGCCAGGGCGCCGTCGCGGTCGAACGCTGCCCCCGTGTGGCGCATCGTCCAGTCATCGAGCGGCCCGTTGCCCGGTCCGGTGTCGCACGCCGCCAGCGCCCCGTCGGCGCCGATCCAGGTCACGTTCGCCACGCCGCCCAGGTTCAGCACCGCCAGCGGCTGCTCCATTCCCGCCGCCAGCGCCGCGTGGAACACCGGGGCGAGCGGCGCGCCCTGCCCGCCCGCGGCGACGTCGGCCGAGCGGAAATCATGCGCGACCGGAACCCCGGTCAACGCGGCCAGCCGGGCCGCGTCCCCCACCTGCCAGGTACGCCCCTGGTCGGGTCGGTGCAGCAGGGTCTGGCCATGGAAGCCGATCAGGTCGGCCGGCATGCCGAGCGCCAGCACCGCCTGCGCATGCTGCTCGGTCAGCGCGGCGACGACGGCGGCAAGATCGGGGTCGTCGGCATCCAGCCCCGGCGCGCGGTCGAGCAGGTCGCGCAGCGCCGCCCGCAACGGCGCCGGATAGGGCAGGGTCAGGCGCGGGCCGAAGGCGGCGATCGTGATCCCGTCCGTCTGCACCCAGGCGGCATCCACTCCGTCGAGCGAGGTCCCGCTCATCAGCCCGATCGTGCGCACGGTCCTCGTTCCTCCGGTGCGGGCGTTTGCCCGCGGCAGGCTTCATGCTAGTGGTCCGATGCCGCCGCCCGCTTCAGGGCGTTGGCTGAATCGGCCCACAAAAACAAGCCGGTGCTCCGACCCGGCTTGGACCATCCGGGTGCGTCGGGGCGCTGGCCCCGGGGTCGCCAGGATGGGACCAGTACCGATGCCGTACGCCGATTTCCTCGCCGAAGCCACCGAACGGGGCTTCGTGTTCCAGTGCACCGATCCCGCCGGGCTGGATGCGGCGCTGCGCGAGGGGTCGCTGACGGCGTATATCGGCTTCGACTGCACCGCGGATTCGTTGCATGTCGGCAGCCTGGTGCAGATCATGATCCTGCGCCTGTTGCAGAAGCACGG
>JABBNW010000058.1 GCA_019352115.1 Pseudomonadota bacterium | reverse complement strand
GAGGCGCCGACCAGACCCAATCCTCCGGCGCATACAACCCGTCGAACCGCGCCAGTCCCGCCGCCAGTTCCTCCCGCCGGGCCGCGACCGAAGCACGCACCATCTCGCAGTACAAGGCCGCGAACCGTCGCCGCACGGCCGCGTATTCCCCGCACAATCCCTCCAGCCACCGCACCAGCGCCGCCATCCGCGCCGCGTGATCCGTTCCGGCCCCCTCCATCGCCGCCGCCGGCAAAGCCTCGGTATTCAGCCGCAGTACCCCGCCCGCGGCCGGCACCCCCGGCAGCCGAGGATCGTCCGCCCCCATCGTCCGCGGCAGCCGATCGAGCCCGAACAGGATGCGCGCCACCCCGCTACTCCGCCGCCGCCGGCTTCGGCGGTGCCGCCGCCGGCGCCCGCCGCAGCAACAACAGCAACAGCAGCGGCGGCACCACCACGAACGTCATCGCGTAGAAATCGTTATTATACGCAATGATCTGCGCCTGCCGGTCGATCAGCGCATTCAGCAGCGCCGCCCCATGCGCCGTGGTGGCGTCGTAGAAACGCGACACCGCCCCCGTCCCTTGCAGCACCCGATTGAACGGCGTGATGCGCGCCGCCATGTCCGCGTGCATCGCCTGCGCGCTGCGCTCCAGGGTGAAGGTCGTGACCGAAATCCCGATCGCCTGACCCATGTTCCGCCCCAGCGCCTGCAACGCCGTCCCCTCCCCGCGCAGCCGCGCCGGCAAGGTCACGAACGCCACCACCGTCATCGGGTTGAAGATCAGCCCGATCGCGAACCCCTGCACCACCAGGGTCGTCATCGTCTGCGCCTCGCTGATGTCGGGCGTCCACAGGCTCATGGAATGTAGCGCGAAGCCCAGAATGACCAGGCCCACCGCCATGATCTTGCGGCTGTCGACCCGCGCGCTCAGCCAGGAGGCGAAGAACATCGCCGTCATGGTCCCAAGCCCGCGCGGCGCCAGCGCCACCCCCGCATCATACACCGGATAATCCGCCAGGTTCTGCAGATAGGGCGCCAGCAACGCCGAGGTCGCCAGCATCACCATGGAAACGAAGAACCCCATGGTGACGGAGGCGACGAAATTGCGGTCCCGGAATACCGCCGGGTCCAGGAACGGATGCCGCGCCGTCAGCATGTGCACGACGAACAAATAGAACCCCAGCCCCGCGAACGTCGCATACAGGATGATCTCGCCGGAGGAAAACCAGTCCAGCAACTGCCCCCGGTCCAGCATCATCTGCAAGGAGCCCACCCCCAGCGCGAGCACCGAGAACCCCCACCAGTCGAACCGCAATTCCCGCTTGGGTTCGGTATTCGGCAGGAACAAGGCCAGCCCCACGATCGCCAGGATGCCGAACGGCAAATTGACGTAGAACACGTAGCGCCAGCTGTACATATATGTCAGGTAGCCGCCTAAGGTCGGCCCCATGATCGGCCCCAGCATCACCCCCGAACTGAAGATCGCCATCGCATAGGCGCGCCGATGGAACGGATAGATGTCCAGCATGGTCGCCTGCGACAGCGGCACCAGCGCTGCCCCGCACATCCCCTGGCCCAGCCGGAACAGCACCATCTGCGTCAGGGTCTCGGCCGCCCCGCACAGCATGGAGAAGACGGTGAACCCGGCCAGGCACAGGATGAACAGCCGCTTGCGCCCGAACCGCACCGCCATCCACCCCACCGGCGCCGTCATGATCGCCGCGGCGATGACATAGGATGTCAGCACCCAGGTGATTTCGTCCTGCGTCGCCGCCAGGCTGCCCTGCATATACGGCAGCGCAACATTGGCGATGGCGGAGTCGAGCACCTGCATCAGGGTCGCCATCATGGCGCAGCCAGTAATCAGGGCGCGGTGCGGGACGTGCGGGTCGCTGCCGGACATGGCCCGCCAAGTGTGGCCGCTTCCCGCCCGGGGCGCCAGCCTCCCCCCTGGCGGGGTAGGACAACCACCCAACGGGCTTGCGCCGGGCTGTCCCGATGCGCATATCGGCCGGCGCGAACGGAGGGCCGAAATGAGCGAAGCGGACACGGCATCACCAACCGGGGACAACCCCGCGGCGGAGACCCACGGCTTCGGCGCCGAAACAGGGCGCCTGCTCGACCTCGTGGTCCACTCCCTCTATTCGGAGCGGGAGATTTTCCTCCGCGAGCTGGTCGCCAACGCCGCCGACGCGATGGACCGCCGCCGGTTCGAGGCGCTGACGGACCCCGCCCTCGCCCCCCCGGCCGACGCCAAGATCCGCATCGTCCCCGACAAAGCCGCCCGCAGCCTGCTGATCGCCGATGACGGGATCGGCATGGACCGCGCCGCGCTGATCGCCCATCTCGGCACCATCGCCCGCTCCGGCACCCGCGCCTTCGGCGCCGCGCTCGCCGATGCGAAACCCGAGGACCGGCCGACCCTGATCGGCCAGTTCGGCGTCGGCTTCTATTCCGCCTTCATGGTCGCCGACCGGGTGGAGGTCACCTCCCGCCAGGCCGGCACCGAGCTCGCCCACGTCTGGTCCTGCGACATGACCGCCGGCGACGGCCGCTTCACCATCGCCCCGGCCGAACGGGCGTCCGCCGGCACCGACGTCCTGCTGCATCTGAAAGCCGACGCGCAGGACTACCTCGACCCCGCGCATCTGGAAACGATCGTGCGCAAATGGGCCGACCACATCACGGTCCCCATCACCATCGCCCGCGACGGCAAGGACGTGGCGGCCAACGAAGGCACCGCGCTCTGGCGCAAGCCGCGCGCCGAGATCAGCGAGGCATCCTACCACGAATTCTACCGCCACCTCGGCCATCTGTTCGACACGCCCTGGGCCACGTTGCACTGGCGTGCCGAGGGCATGACCGAGTTCACCGCGCTGCTGTTCATCCCCGGCGCGCGCCCATTCGACATCCTGGACAACGATCGCGAGTCGCACCTGCGCCTGCACGTCCGGCGCATGTTCATCACCGACAAGGCGGAGCTGCTGCCCGCCTGGCTGCGCTTCGTGCAAGGCGTGGTGGATACCGAGGACCTGCCGCTCAATGTCTCGCGCGAGATGCTGCAAGCGACCCCGGTCCTGGGTCGCATCCGCAAGGCGCTGGTCGGGCGCATCCTGGGCGAGTTGAAGACCCGCGCCAAGGAGCCCGCCGAGTACGCGGCGTTCTGGGAAAACTTCGGCGCCCTGCTGAAGGAAGGGACGTGGGAGGACACCGAGCACCGCGCCGAGCTCGCCGCGTTGTTACGATTCCGTTCTTCCGCCGGCGAGGACTGGACCTCGTTGCCCGAATATATCAACCGCATGCGCCCCGGCCAGGAGGTGATCCATTACCTGGCGGGCGAAACGATCGCGGCGCTGCGCGGCTCCCCGCAACTGGAGGGCTTCCGTGCCAGGGGCGAGGAGGTGCTGCTGCTCGCCGACCCGATCGACGCCTTCTGGCCCGATCGGCTGGCAAGCTTCGAGGGCAAGCGCCTGGTCAGCATCACCCACGCGGGCGCCGATGCGGGGACCGACCTGCCCGACATCTCGGTGCTGACCACGGCGATCAAGACCGCGCTGGGCGAGGCGGTCAGCGACGTGCGCGCCACCGGGCGCCTGACCGACAGCGCCGTGGTGCTGGCCGCCGGCGCATCGGGACCCGATCTGCAGATGCAGCGCCTGCTGCGCCGCTCCGGCCGTGGCGGCCCGATGGCGCCGCCGGTGCTGGAGGTCAATCCGAACCACCCGCTGATCGCTGCCCTGGCCGCGCATGCGGCCGACGCCGACCGTGTGGGTGCCGCGGCGGAGACCCTGCTCGACCTGGCGCTGGTGCAGGAGGGGGACCTCCCGCGCGACCCCGCCGGTTTCGCCCGCCGAGTGAGCGCGCTGCTGGCCGGCAGCTTGGCCACGACCTGACCGCCCTCGGCTGTTTTTCCCGGCACGCAGGCGGCGCGTCTTTCCACGCCGCCCGCGGCGCCGCACACTGCGCCGCGACAGCAGGAGGACCCGGCCTTGGCCGCACCAGCCTACGAGCAGATCGGCGTCAGCCGCACCGGCCACCTGGCCATGATCGAAATCCGCCGGCCGCCCAATAATTTCGTCTCTGTCGCCATGGTGGGGGAGATCGCCGACGCGCTGGAATCCCTCGATCGCGATCCCGCCTGCCGCGCCATCGTGCTTTCGGCCGCCGGCAAGCATTTCTGCGCCGGCGCCGATTTTTCCGCCCGCGGCCCGGACGGCCGCGGCGAGCCGGTGGAACGCGGCCGGCACCTGTACAAGGAAGCAATCCGCCTGTGGCGCACGGCCAAGCCGATCGTCGCCGCCGTGCAGGGCGCGGCCATCGGCGCCGGCCTCGGCCTCGCGGTGATGGCCGATTTCCGGGTGGCCTGCCCGGAAGCGCGCTTCTCCGCCAACTTCACGCGCATGGGCTTCCACCCCGGCTTCGGTCTGACCGCCACCCTGCCGCGGCTGATCGGCGCGCAGCAGGCGGCGTTCGTGTTCCACACCGGCCGGCGCTTCACCGGCGAGGACGCCAAGGCGATGGGCCTGATCGACCAGCTGGTGCCGCAGGAAGGCCTGCTCGCCGCCGCCACCGCGCTCGCCGCCGAAATCGCCGAGGCCGGCCCGCTCGCCACCATCGCCACCCGCGAGACCCTGCGCCGCGGCCTGGCGGAAGCCGTGCAAGCGGCCACCGAACGGGAGTACCAGGAACAGACCTGGCTGCGCCAGACGGACGATTTCCGCGAAGGCACGCGCGCGATGGCCGAACGCCGCCCGGCCGATTTCAAAGGCGTCTGAAACCGGAGACGCACCCGTGCCCGAGCTGGTCATCGACGCTCGCGCCGCCGATCTCGGCGGCGGCCTGAAAGTCCGGCGCATCCTGCCGTTCCAGCGTCGGCGCATGGTCGGCCCGTTCATCTTCATGGACCACGCCGGGCCGGTGCTTGTGGCCCCGGACCAGCGCCGCCAGGCCGACGTGCGCCCGCACCCGCATATCGGCCTTTCGACCGTCAGCTATCTGTTCAGCGGCGAGATCACCCACCGCGACAGCCTCGGCGTGCAACAGGTCATCCGCCCCGGCGAGGTGAACTGGATGACCGCCGGGCGCGGCATTTCTCATTCGGAACGGTTCGAGGACCCCGCCGCCCGAGCCGCCGCCGCGGTGGAACTGATCCAGACCTGGGTCGCGCTGCCGGAAGCGGAGGAAGAAACCGCCCCCGCCTTCGAACACTACGCCCCGGAAGCCCTGCCCGTCTTCCACGACGGCGGCGTCTGGATGCGCCTGATCGCCGGCGATGCCTACGGGTTGCGCAACGGGGTGAAGACCCTGTCGCCCTTGTTCTATCTGCATATCGTTCTGCGACGCGGCGCCCGCCTTGCGCTGCCGGCCGGCCACAGCGAACGCGCCGCCTATATCGCCGCCGGCCGGCTGGACGTGGACGGCCACACCCACGATGCCGGCCGCATGCTGGTGTTCGGCGCCGCCGAGAACCCTGCGATCGTCGCCCCCGAAGCCTGCACCCTGCTGCTGCTCGGCGGCGAACCGCTGGGAGAACGTTTCATCTGGTGGAATTTCGTCTCCTCCCGCCGCGATCGCATCGAGCAGGCGAAGGCGGACTGGAAGGCCGGCCGCATCGCCCTGCCGCCGGCCGACCACGACGAGTTCATCCCGCTACCCGAGGATCCCACGCCCCGGCCGGCCCCGGAAGCCCTGTCCTGAGCATGGGGCCGGGCGTGCGCACAGCCGAACCGCAACGTCCCGGCCCCATCTACAACCGCATCGCCGGGCAGAGCATCGAGCGCATCGCCGCGCTCAGCGACGGGATTTTCGCCGTGGCGATGACCTTGCTGGTGCTCGACCTGCGCGTGCCGGCGGCGGGCACGGCCGGGCTCGCGCACGCGCTGGCCGGTCTGGCGCCGCACCTGCTCGTGTATCTCATGAGCTTCATGACGCTTGGCATCTTCTGGGTCGGCCAGCAGACCCAGCTCAATCATCTTGCGCAGGCGGATCGCAACCTGGCGTGGATCCACCTCGGGTTCCTGTTCGCGGTCACCCTGATGCCGTTTTCCACCGGGCTGATCGGCAGCTTCATCGCCGCGCGGCTGGCGCTGCTGGCCTATTGGGTGAACATCCTGCTGCCCGGCATCGCGCTGTTCGCAGCCTGGCGCTATGCGACCCGCGCCGGGTTGATCTCGCCCGATGCGCCGGCGGGGATCGGGCGCGCGGTGGAGCGGCGGATCGTGATCGCCCAGGCGCTGTATGCCGCGGGGGCCGCGCTCTGCGCGATCAGCACCTATTGGAGCCTGGGGTTCATGGTGCTGGTGCAGATCAATTACGTTCTTGCACCCAGGATATTCGGCCTCGACCGCCTGTAGCCGCCCGGCCCGGACGCGGCGCCCCGCATCCGGGCCGGGGGTCCGTCAGCTTCGCGCGGCCTGGATCGCTTCCCACACCCGCCGCGGGCTGGCCGGCATGTCGATATGCCTAATGCCGTACTCGCCGAGTGCATCGACGACGGCGTTCATCACCGACGGCATCGACCCCGCGCAGCCCGCCTCCCCGCAGCCTTTCGCGCCGAGCACGTTCGTCTTGCATGGCACCGGATGGCTATGGAACTCGTAGTTCAACGTGTCGGTCGCGCGCGGCAGCGCATAGTCCATGTAGGAACCGGTGATCGGCTGGCCGGACTCGTCGTATTCGACGTGTTCCATCAGCGCCTGGCCGATGCCCTGCGCCACCCCGCCGTGCGCCTGGCCTTCGACCAGGAGCGGGTTGATGATGACGCCGAAATCGTTCACCATCGTGTAGCGGACGACCGAAACGACACCGGTTTCCGGCTCGATCTCCACTTCCGCGATGTGGCAGCCGTTCGGATAAGAGAACGGCGGGCTTTTCGCCACGTGGCTGACCGACAGACTGCGCGGCAGGTCGGCCGGCAGGTCGGTTGCGTCCCGCACCCGGTCGGCCAGCTCCATGATGCCGATCGCGCGATCGGTGCCGGCGATGCGGAACGCGCCGCCGCCGGCGCCGATGTCGAACTCGATATCCGTCATCGCCGCTTCCAGCACATGCGCGGCGAGCTTGCGCCCGTTCTCGATCACGAGGTCGGAGGCCTCGGCGATCGCGGTGCCGCTCGCCATCAGCGATTTCGACCCGCCGGTGCCGCCGCCGGCCAGCAGCTCGTCCGAATCGCCTTGCAGCAGCTTGATCCGTTCGAACGGAATGCCGAGCCGGGAGGCCAGTACCTGCGCGAACGGCGTTGCGTGACCCTGGCCGTAGTCCAGGGTGCCGGTGATGATGGTCACGGACCCGTCATCCTCGAAGCGGATGCCGCCCATCTCGGGCGCCGGCGGGCCGGTCACTTCCAGATACTGGCCGATGCCGATGCCACGCAGCATGCCGCGCGCGCGCGACGCGCGCTTGCGGGCCGCGAACCCATCCCAGTCGGCCGCCGCCAGCGCTTCTTCCAGGATCGTCGGGAAGTCGCCGCTGTCGTAGACGGTGCCGGCGGGCGTGGTCCAGGGTAGTTGGTCGGGGCGGATATGGTTGCGCCGTCGGATGTCGATCCGGTCGATCCCCATCTCCCGCGCCGCGGTATCGAGCAGGCGCTCCATGTAGTAGTTGCTCTCGGGCCGACCGGCGCCACGATAGGGGCCGACCGGGCTCGTATTGGTGAACACCGCCTGGGTCTGCACGTCCTGCAAGGGCGTCGCATAGACGCTGATGACGTTCTTCACCACGTTGCCGGTCGGCTGCAGCACCGTGCCGTTCGACAGATAGGCGCCGATGTTGCCGTAGCCGGTGACGCGCAAGGCCAGGATGCGGCCCTCGGCGTCGAGCGCCACTTCCTGCTCCATGTCATGGCCGCGGCCGTGGCTGTCGGACAGGAAGCTTTCGGACCGCTCGTCGCGCCACTTCACCGGATGGCCGAGCACCCGCGCAGCATGCAGGATGGCGATGTATTCCGGGTAGCAGGACGATTTCATCCCGAACGAGCCGCCGACGTTGCCGGTCAGCACGCGCACCTTGTCCGGGGCCGCATGCAGCACGCCGCACAGCAGCCCGCGCATCGGGAACGTGCCCTGGCAGCCGAGCCGCAGGGTCCAGTGGTCGTTCGCCGGATCGTAGTCGCCGATCGCCGAGCGCGGCTCCATCGGGCAGACCGCAAGCCGCGTGTTCAGGATCTTCATCCGGGTCACGTGCGCCGCGCGGGCGAAGGCCTCGGCCACCTTGTCCGGCTCCCCGTGCTGGAAATCGAGGATCACGTTGCCCGGCGTCGCGTCGTGCACCAGCGGTGCGCCCGAAGCGACGGCGGCGCGGGCGTCGGTCACGGCGGGCAGCGGGTCGATATCGACGACCACAGCCTCGGCGCCGTCGCGCGCGGCCTTCCAGGTATCGGCCACGACCACCGCGACCGGATCGCCCACGAACCGGACCTTGTCGGTGGTGAGCGGAGGTTGTTTCGGCTTCGCCATGTCCGAACCGTCGCGATTCTTCGACGCTGCGCCCGACGGCATCGGCCCGAGCCCGGCCGCGACCAGGTCGGCCCCGGTGAACACCGCGCGCACGCCGGGCAGTTCGGTAGCGCCCGAGGTGTCGATGCCGCGGATGATGCCGTGCGCGTGGCCGCTGCGCACCATCACGGCATAGAGTTGGCCGGGCAGGTTGATGTCGTCGGTATAGCGGCCCTGGCCGCGCAGCAGGACGGGGTCTTCCTTGCGGGATACGGGCTGGCCGATCGCGTATTTGGCCTCGGCGTAGTCGAACGGGGCGTTCATGGTCCGGTTCCTTCCGGTCGGGATCATCTGCGTCCCCCCGGGGCCAGCGCCCGGCCGCCCGGTGCGGATCCGGCCGATGGAATGGGGGGAATGGGGTCGGGGGGGAGTGTGGGGCCGTTTGTGCGTTGCGGCAAGGTGGGGGGCCGGCTTCTCAGATTTCCTCCACCCGCTCCACCCCCGCCACCTGCGCCATTGCCTGCGCCAGCACGGGCGTGATCGTGAACCCGCCCGGCAGCGCGATCTCCACGCTGCGCGCCGCGTCCGTACGCGGCACCAGGTACACCCGCCCGCGCCCGCCGGCTCCCTGGCCCAGCAGTGCGCGGATATGCGCCACCGCCTCCGTCTCCGCGAGCCACACGCGCAGGCCCGCGCCCACGGCCGCGGCGGCGCGATCGAGTGCGGCCACATCCAGCGCCGTCGCGCGCAGGCTCTCGCCCTGGGTCTGCAACTCCGCGGTCACGAGCACGTTGGTGCCGGCCACCAGCAACGGACGCGCGACCGCCAGCACTTCGCTGAACAGGGTTACCTCGCACGATCCGGATGTATCGGAGATCCGAACGAACGCCATGCGGTTGCCGGTTCGCGTGGTGCGCTCCTTGATCGCAACCACCGTGCCGGCGAGCTTTACCCGCGAATCACCCGCCTGGCCGCGCGCTTCCAGCCGCGCGATCGGCACCGCGTGCAGCCGGCGCAGGGCCTGGCGGTAGGCGTCGAGCGGGTGCGCGGTCAGGTGGAAGCCCACTGCCTCGGCCTCGAACCCCAGCCGTTCCAGCGGCGGCCAGTCCTGCGCGTCGGGCAGGCGCAGCGGTTCCGGCCGCGCGCCGCCGCCGAACAGGCCGATCTGGCCGCTGCCCGCCTCCGCCGCCGTCGCCTGGGCACGGCGCAGGATGGTTTCCACCGCGCCGAACAGCCGCGCGCGATTGGAATCGATCGTATCGAATGCCCCCGCCCGCACCAGGTTCTCCAGTTGCATCTTGTTCAACTGGCGCGGATCGACCCGTGCAGCGAATTCGGCGAGATCGGTGAACGGGACATCCAGGCGCGCGGCGACCAGCGCCTGCATGGCCGCGAACCCGACCTTCTTCACCGCCGCCAGCGCGTAGCGGATCGCGAGCCGCCCGTCGCCCTGCCGCTCCACCGAGAAATCCGCCCCGGACCGGTTGATGTCGGGCGGCAGGATCGGGATGGAGGCCCGCTCGGCCTCCTGCTTCAACGACGCCAACCGGTCGGTGTTCGTCAGCGCAAGGCTCATGCAGGCCGCCAGGAACGCTTCCGGATGGTTCGCCTTCAGCCAGGCGGTCTGGTAGGACACCAGAGCATAGGCCGCGGCGTGCGATTTGTTGAAGCCATAGTCGGCAAACTTGGCCATCAGGTCGAAGACCTCGATGGCCTTCGCTTCGTCGATCCCGCGCGCGGTCGCGCCGTCGATGAAGATTTTGCGCTGCGCCTCCATCTCGGCGCGGATCTTCTTGCCCATGGCGCGGCGCAGCAGGTCGGCGGCGCCCAGCGAATAGCCCCCCATCTGCTGGGCGATCTGCATCACCTGTTCCTGATAGACGATGATTCCGTTCGTCTCCTTCAGGATTTCGTGCAGCGACGGGTGCGGTGCCTGCCAGGCTTCGCCATGCTTGCGCCTGCAATAATCGGGAATGTTGGCCATCGGGCCGGGGCGGTACAGCGCGCCGAGCGCGATCAGGTCCTCGAACCGGTCGGGCCGCATCTGGCGCAGCGCGTCGCGCATGCCCTGGCCTTCGAACTGGAACACCCCGCCGGCGTCGCCGCGGGCCAGCATCTCGAACGTCTTCGCGTCGTCCAGCGGCAGGTGCGCAAGGTCGATCTCGATGCCAAGCCCCTGCAGGAACCCGCGCGCACGTTCCAGGATCGTCAAGGTCGTGAGACCGAGGAAGTCGAACTTCACCAGCCCCGCCTGCTCGACATATTTCATCGAGTACTGGGTGACCAGGAAATCGGAGCGCGGATCGCGGTACAGCGGCACCAGCTCGATCAGCGGCCGGTCGCCGATCACCACGCCGGCGGCGTGGGTGGAGGCATGGCGATACAGCCCCTCGATCTGCAAGGCGATCTCCAGCACCCCGCGCACCGCCTCGTCGTCGTCGCGCAATTGTTGCAACCGCGGTTCACCGGCGACCGCCTCGGCCAGGGTGACCGGCTTGGCGGGATTGTTCGGGATCAGCTCGGCGATCTTGTTCACCTGGCCGAACGGCAGGCCGAGCACCCGGCCGACGTCGCGCACCGCGGCGCGCGCCTGCAATTTCCCGAACGTGATGATCTGCGCCACCCGGTCGGCGCCGTATTCGCCGCGCACATAGTCGATGACCCGGTCGCGCCCCTCCTGGCAGAAGTCGATGTCGAAATCCGGCATCGACACGCGCTCGGGGTTCAGGAACCGCTCGAACAGCAGGTCGAAGCGGATCGGATCGAGATCGGTGATCGTCAGCGCCCAGGCCACCAGCGAACCGGCGCCCGATCCGCGCCCGGGTCCCACCGGAATGTCGTGCGCCTTCGCCCATTGGATGAAATCGGCAACGATCAGGAAGTAGCCGGCAAATCCCATGCGCCC
The DNA here is from genome assembly GCA_019352115.1 of Pseudomonadota bacterium. Taxonomy (GTDB): domain Bacteria; phylum Pseudomonadota; class Alphaproteobacteria; order Acetobacterales; family Acetobacteraceae; genus JAJZVS01. The sequence continues at coordinate 10,038 of JABBNW010000058.1, read as the reverse complement.
GATCACGCCCAGCTCGTACTCCAGCCGCTCCCCGTAGCGCGCACGCGCGACCGCATCGGCGCCCATCGCATCGAGCCGCAGCGCCAGGCCTTCGGCGGCCATGGCACGGATGGTTTCTTCCTCGGTCTGGCCGGGGCGTACCTTGGGGCTACGCGGCAAAAGCGGCTTGCGGGTCTCGGCCATCACCGCACAGCGGCGCGCGATCGCCAGCGTATTGTCGCATGCATCCGGCAGGTCGGCGAACAGGACGCGCATATCGGCCGCCGGCTTGAACCACGCCTCCCGGCTTACCTGGCGGCGTTCGGGATCGGCGAGCCCGCGGCCCTCGGCGATGCACAGCAGCGCGTCGTGCGCCGTGTGCATCTCGGGCCGCGCAAAATAGCAATCGTTGGTGGCAACGAGCGGCAGCCCGGCTGCATCCGCCAGCGCGATCTGCCCCGGTTCCACCGCGCGCCCGACGGGATCGTTGTGGCGATGCAGCTCGACCGCGATGCGATCGGCGAACGCGGCGACCAGCGCGGCGAGCAGCCGCTCCGCCTCCGGCTTTTGCCCCTCGGCCAGCAGCCGCGCGAGCGGCCCGCCGGTGCCCCCGGTGAGCAGGAACAACCCCTCCGCATGGGCGGCGAGGGTCGCGAACGGCACCTGCGGCTTCAGCCCCGGCTCCGTCTCCAGGAACCCGCGCGAGGACAGGCGCTGCAGATTGGCAAGCCCCGCCGGCGTCTGCGCCAGCAGCACGAGCGGGTCGGGCGGCAGGCGCGGCTGATCGGGTCGGGCCAGCGCCACCTGGCAGCCGATGATCGGCTGGACACCCTTCCCCGCGCAGGCCTGACTGAACTCCAGCGCACCGAAGAGGTTCGCGGTGTCGGCGATGCCGACCGCCGGCATCCGCGCGTCCCGCGCGAGCACCGGGATCTTGTCGGCCTTGATGGCGCCCTCGCTGAGCGAATAGGCGGAACGGACGCGAAGATGGACATAATCTGCGTGTGGCATGACGCGGAGCTTAGCCCATGTCCCGAGTCGCTTCGATCCCCCCGCAGCCGGGTTGGAAACCGCCGTGCCGGTCCCTACGTCACCGAGCGGGCAGGAACGCCGAAACCGCCACCACTGCTGCACACGACGATGCGATATCGTTCCGGTACCGCGTCCCCGTGCGGCGCGCGCGATGCGACCCAGGGAGAGATCATGTCACAGGCCCACGGCCGTCCGGCTGCGAACGATCCGATTGCGCACGCCGCCACGCAATTGCGCCTGGTGCTCGCCGGCTGGCCGCCGAGCCTGGTCACGATCGTGCTGCTGGGGGTTGCCGTGCTGGCAGCGTGGCTGCTGTATGCACTCGTAATCCGGGTGGTGCCGGGGCGGTTGCGGCGCAGCCGGCCGGGGCTCGACCTCGTGCTCGTGCGTGCGCGGCGTCCGGTATTCTACGGCCTCGTCATCATCTTCCTTGGTGCGGTGGTGCCGGCGACGCCGCTCGGGCAAACCGCGCACGCTGACATCCTCTACATCCTCAGCGCCGCGTTCGTCCTGCTGCTCGGCTGGATCGCGCTGATCGCGATCGATCTCCTGGCGGGGCGCGAACTTGGACGCGGGACCGGCAACATCCAGGACGACCCGATGGCACGCCGCCATGCGACGCAGTGGCAGGTGCTGCGACGGGCGGCCAACGTGCTCACCATCATCATCACCGTCGCCGCGGCGCTGATGGCGTTTCCCGGCGTGCGCACCTACGGCGTCAGCATGCTCGCCTCCGCCGGCGCCGCCGGCCTCGTGCTCGGCCTTGCCGCCCGGCCGCTGCTGTCGAACCTGATCGCCGGCATCCAGATCGCGATCACCCAGCCGCTGCGCATCGAGGATGCGGTCGTGATCAACGATCAATGGGGCTGGGTCGAGGAGATCACGTCCACCTACGTCGTGGTGCGGATCTGGAACTGGCAGCGGATGGTGGTGCCGCTCGCCTGGTTGCTGGAAAACCCGTTCCAGAACTGGACCCGCGACAGCGCCGAACTGATCGGCGAAGTGCACTGGCTGGTAGACTACACCGCTCCGCTCGACGCGATGCGCGGCAAGCTCGACGAGATCGTGCACGCGAGCAAGCTCTGGAGCGGCAAGGTCGTCGTGCTGCAGGTCACCCACGCACTGGCGCAGACCATGGAACTGCGCGCGCTGGTCTCGGCGCGTAATTCCAGCGAGGCGTGGGACCTGCGCTGCCTCGTACGGGAACAAATGATCGCTTTCCTGCAAGCGGAGTATCCGCACGCATTGCCGAAGCAGCGGCTGGAACTGGAGCCGGGTGCACCGACGGATGCCGGTCAGAAGATGCGCACGGCGGCCTGAGAGCTTGTGAGAGAATGCCCGTCAGCCACCAAAATCGCCCGAAAACCCGAGCAGTTTCAATGGGCATTCTGTCGCAAGTTCGATAGCTTTTCACGCTCTGAGCGCTGCGTACGGCCAAACGGCCCCCCGCGCCTGGGCGCGAGGGGCCGCCGCAGCGTCGCCGTGGGCGATCAGCTATTGGCGTGGTATTTGAATGCGGGCATCTTCTTCAGCGAAGCCTGCGTCGCACCCGGCAGGACCACGCTATAGTCGATGCGGCTCGCCTTGCCGTTGTTGCCCGTTCCGGCGCTTTCCTTGAAATGCAGCCGGCTGAACGGAACTTCGACATACTTGGTGCCGATGCCGAGGAACCCGCCCACCGACAGGACTGCCCCGGACACCGTTCCCTGGGAGCGGATCAGCAGATTCTCTACGGTGCCGATTTCGTGACCGGTGTTGTTGTAGACCGTCGCGCCGACAAGCGAGGACGCGCGCCACTGGCCCTGCACCTTGTGCAAGGTCCCACTGGGGCCCGAGTTATCGGCGGTCGTGGTATCGCGGCCGGGCGCGGCGGTCGTGGTGTCGCGGCCGGGCGCGGCCGTCATGCTGCCGGTCGACGAGGCGGCCGGCGGCGTGGTGGCGGTCGTGTGGGTCATCGACGACTGCGCGAGGGCAGGCATCGCCATGCCGAACGCCAGCGCCGCCGCTGCCCCGGCCGTGTAGAACTTACGCATGGTGGTTCCTTCCTGGGTTGTTGGTCGGGAGTCCCCCGACGACGAACAGCAATCAGTTGGGAAGGACGGGCCCTGTTTCGCAGGGCCGCGGCTGTCACACGATGATGAGCATCGTAACAGAAGGGTGATGATGCCGGCGGCGACGGCCCCATGCCCCCACCGGTGGCGCGGCGGCGCCGGGCGCGCGATGATGCCCATCCCCCGCGCGCCGAGCGCCAATGTCCGCCGCGCGCCGAGCGCCAATGTCCAAGGAACCGGCCCATGTCCCCACACGCTCCTCGCCTCGCTGAGAAGACCGCCATCGTCACCGGCGCCGGCTCCCGCGCCGATGGCATCGGCAACGGTCGCGCCACCGCCATCCTGCTCGCCCGCCACGGCGCCAAGGTGGCGTTGGTCGACCAGAACCCCGAATGGGTGGCCCGCACCCAAGCGATGATCGCCGAAGAGGGCGGCACCAGCCTCACGGTCCTCGCCGACGTCACCGATCCCGCCGATTGCGCACGCATTGTGGCCGAGGCGATGCGCACCTGGGGCCGGCTCGACATCCTGGTGAACAACGTCGGCATCTCAGGCCCGACCGGCACGGCGGTGGAGGTCGATCTCGCCGCCTGGGAACACGGGTTGCGCGTCAACGTCACGTCGATGATGCTGATGGCAAAACACGCTATCCCCGCGATGATGCGCGGCGGGCAGGGCGGGGCGATCGTCAACCTCGCCTCCTACGCCGGGCTGTTCGGCGGCCACCCGAGCCTGCTGTATCCCACCTCCAAGGGCGCGGTGGTGAACATGACCCACGCCATGGCGGCGCACCATGCCGCCGACGGCATAAGGGTGAACGCGGTCGCGCCGGGGATGGTCTACACGCCGATGGTCTATGCCGGCGGGATGAGCGAGGACGTGCGCGCCGCCCGCCGCAACCGATCGTTGCTGAAAGTCGAAGGCACCGGCTGGGACGTCGGCAACGCCGTGCTGTACCTGGTCAGCGACGAGGCGCGCTGGGTGACCGGGATCGTGCTGCCGGTCGACGCCGGCGCCTCCGCCGCGCCGTCCGTCTATCCGCGCTACGGCGGCGCGGCCCCGGCGCGCTGATCGGCAGAGGATCCACGCATGAGCCCCCCCGATCCCACACGTCTTCCACCCGGCGTCCGTTCGCGATTCGTCTCCGATGTGAACGGCCTGTGCCTGCACGTGCTCGAAGCCGGCGCCGATCCGGCGGGCCACCGCCCGGTCGTTCTGCTGCTGCACGGTTTCCCCGAACTCGCCTTCTCCTGGCGCCACGTGATGCCGGCGCTGGCCGAGGCGGGCTATCACGTCATCGCGCCCGACCAGCGCGGCTACGGCGCCACCACGGGCTGGGATCCGGCCTACGACGGCGACCTTGCCTCGTTCCGCCTGTTCAACCTGGTGCGGGACATGCTGGGGCTGCTGGCAGCGCTCGGTATCGGTTCCGTCGCCGCCGTCGTCGGGCATGATTTCGGTTCCCCGGTGGCCGCCTGGTGCGCGCTGCTGCGCCCCGACATCTTCCGCGCGGTGGCGCTGCTGAGCGCGCCCTTCGCCGGCCCCCCGGCCCTGCCCGCCGGCCCGCCGCCGCCGCCGGACCCGGTGCACGCCGCGCTCGCGCGCCTGGCGCGGCCGCGCAAGCACTATCAATGGTACTATGCGACACGGGACGCGAACGCGGACATGCAGGCCGCGCCGCAAGGCGTGCATGATTTCCTGCGTGCCTACTACCACGTGAAGAGCGCCGATTGGGCCGCCAACGTGCCCGCCCCGCTTGCCGGCTGGACCGCCGAGGCGCTGGCCCGCCTGCCGACTTACTACGTGATGGACCGCGACCGTACCATGGCCGAAACCGTCGCCCCCGAAATGCCCTCCGCCGCCGCGATCGCCGCCTGCCGCTGGCTGCCGGAGGCCGATCTGCGCGTCTACGCCGACGCCTATGCGGCAACCGGTTTCCAGGGCGGGCTGCAATGGTATCGGTGCCGCACCGAAGGCATCGGCCTGCCCGAGCAGCAGATTTTTGCCGGGCGCACGATCGACGTGCCGGCGCTGTTCCTCGCCGGCGCCGCCGACTGGGGCGCGTTCCAGGTGCCGGGGGCGTTGGAGCGGATGGCGGACGCCTGCACGGACCTGCGCGGGCGCCACCTGATCCCCGGCGCCGGGCACTGGGTGCAGCAGGAACAACCCGAGGCGGTGGCCGCGCATCTGCGCGCCTTCCTGCACGCGGCCGGGGATCGCGCCCCGCCGCCCGCCGCCGGCTAGTGTCCCGACTCGCAAATATCGTCATCATGCGTCGGGACACTAGCTCTTTGTTTTCAGCGGCCTGCTGGTCCCTGAAATGGGAAGGCATTTCAGGGGCAGGACACTAGGACATGCCGACCTCCCTCCCGCCCGTGTTCGCCGCGGTGCCGGTGCTGCCCTGGCTGCTGGCGCTCGGGCTCGGCTTCTTCTTCGGCCTGGCCTTCGAGGAATTCCACGCCCGAGTGCATGAAAAGCGCCCCGGGGGGGTGCGCAGCTTCCCGCTGCTCGCGCTCGCCGGCGCGCTGCTGTACCGGCTCGACCCCGCACCGCCGCTGCTACTCGGCGCCGGGCTGCTGGCACTCAGTGCCTGGCTCGCGATCTATTACGCACGCCATATCGACGAGACCGATTCGGAGGGGTTTCCGAACGTCGGGCTGATGGTGCCGGTCTGCAACGTGCTCGCCCTCCTGCTCGGCCCCGTGGCGCTTGCCGAACCGCCGTGGGTTGCGATCGGCACCACCGTCGCCGCGGTGCTGCTGTTGACCGCGCGGGAGGAGCTGCACGGCTTCGCCCAGCGCACCCCGCTGCACGAGATCGTCAACGCCGGCCGCTTCCTGCTGATCACCGGCCTCGTGTTGCCGCTTCTGCCCGACACGCCGGTGACGCATCTCACCACCATCACGCCCTACCAGGTGTGGCTCGCGATGGTTGCTGTCAGCACCGTGTCCTACGCGAGCTATCTGCTGCGGCGCTACGTGGTGCCCTCCGGCTCGGGGATTGTGGTCGCGCTGCTCGGCGGCCTCTATTCCTCTACCGTCACGACGGTGGTGCTGGCACGCCGCGCGCGCACCGATCCGGCCACCCGGCGGGAGGCGCAGATCGGCATCGTGCTGGCGAACGCGGTGATGTACCTGCGGCTTCTGGCAGTGATCTTCGTGTTCGATCCCGGTCTGGCGGGCGCGCTGGCCCCGTCCATGGCCGGGCTCGCAGCCTTCGGGATGCTGCTGGGCGGCGGATGGTACTGGGCGCGGGGGCGGTCGCACGCGCCGGCGGGCCCTGTGGCGCCGGCGGCGAACCCGCTCGGGCTCGGCACCGCGGCGACCTTCGCGTTCCTGTTCGTTGTCGTTTCGGTCCTGGCATCCTGGGTGATGCAGCGCTTCGGCGCGGGCGGCATCTATACCATGGCCGGAATTGTCGGTGTGACCGACATCAATCCGTTCGTGCTGAGCCTGGCCCAGCACGGGGTTGGCGGGGTGGCCGAGCATGTGCGCGTGGTCGCGGTGCTGGTGGCGACGTCGTCCAACAACGTGTTCCAGGCGATCTACGCCAGCGCCTATTCCGGCGGACGCACGGGAATTGCACCGGTGGTCGGGCTCGGGCTGCTGGCCGCGGCGGGGGTGGCGGCGGCGCTGTGGGTGGCGTGACGGATCAGCTCGGCGGGCGCGACGGCACCGGCGGCGACAGGCTGCGCAGATACGCGATCACGTCGGCGCGACGCAGCCGATCGTCGAGATGGAACGGCATCAGAGCCCCCGGCACCGCTTTCTGCGGGTCCGCCAGCCACGCATCAAGCCGCGTCGCCGTCCACGCAAACCCCGCCCGCGCGAGCGCAGGCGAATAGGGGTAGCCCGCGACCGAGCCCGCGCGACGCCCGAACACGCCGGCAAGCGGCGGGCCGACCTTCGCGTGGTGCAGAAGGTGGCAGTCGGCGCAGGCGGTCGCGAACACCTGCTGGCCGGCGGCGGGATCGGGCGGCCGATCGACGAAGCGCGCGAGGTTGGGCGCGCCTTGCGGGCGCATCGAGCGGAAGAACGTGTAGGACAGCGTGATGTTCGTCACGTCGCGCGCGTTCGGGTCCTGCGCCATGCGCGGATCGACGAAGAACTGCACCGGCATCTCCACCGACCGGTGCGGGCCGAGGCTTTCCTCGGTGAAGCAGAAGCACTCGATCTTCTTGAAATAGAGCCCGACCCGGCCGGGGGCAACGTTGAAGGCGGCGTGGCCGACGATGGTCTGGTCGGAGAGGTTCTCCGCGCGGAAGAACACCAGGGTGTCCTGGCCGAGATGCACGCGCACGGAGCGCTGCACCGGGGTGAAGCGCCAGGGCAGCCCGGGGGCGACGTTGGTGTCGAACGAGACGGTAACGCTGCGCGCGGCGACCTGCGCGGTGTCGGCGGCGACCCGCTGGGTGGTACCGAGCGCGCCGGTCGCCTCGCAGAACAGGCGGTAGAGGGTGACGGAATAGGAGACGAGCGTCGTCATGCCGCCGACCGCGAGCAGCAGGGCAGCGAGGGTGGCGTAGCGGGCGAGGCGGCGGTCGGTCACGGGGCAGCTCCTGCGGGGAGGTGTGGAGCAGGTCTAGGGAGTGGCGGCAAGTGGGGGGAAATGTCGCGGTCCGGTTGTTCACGACCGGCTTCGGTCGGACCACGGGGCGGGCCAATGCCGATGCCCGCGCTGCGCCGCCAGCTATCGTCGCAGCGCGGAGGACGCTTCGGCACCACCGACGTCGGTAGTACCGGCAGCACCTTGTTCCGGAGGGCACTTTTCATCGCAGGCGGCGCCGCTCACGCGCAAATGCGAGCTGCACCCGACGAGGCAGTCACCACGCGAACGGCACAAGGCGATACGGTACCCTGCTTCGATACGCGGAATATCCGGCCAGATGACCTGTCAGAAAGCTCTCCTCGTCGAGCAGCCTCCAGATCAGCGCCGGCAGCATGACAACAAGCGCAAGCAAGCCCCACCACGAGCCGAGCGCGAGGGGCATGCCGGCCAACATGACCAGCGCACCGGAATACATCGGATGGCGTATCAACCCGTAGGGTCCCGTCGATATCAGGCGTTGTCCGGCAACGACTTCGACCGTCGCGGAGGCGAAGCTGTTTTCCCGATACACGAAGAAGATGACGAGAAATCCGAACGCGACAAGAGCATCTCCGGCCACCGCCACCGCGGCAGGTACCCGGGACCAGTGCCAACGGTCATCGAGTGCGGGCACGACGAGCGTCGCGATAAACCCGACAGCTGCGATCGATTGTATGATCTGCTGACGGGTCTCCTTCTCCGCGGTCGGGCCTGCACGCACGCGTCGCGCCAGGAGCCCCGGGTCCGCCTTCATGAGATACAGGGTGATCGCCAGTGCCGACCCGCCGAACACTGCCAGGAATACCCATGCCCGCCGGTAGTCAAGCGTCCCGGCGGGAATGAACAGCAATGCCGCCATGACCACGAGCAGGAACAGAAGGCCGCCGAACGCCTTGGTGTTCGGATTCTGCATGCCGGCGTCCACCTTTCTGGTTCACGTGCGTTGGTAACCGTGTCGGTCTCAGTTCTACCTGAGACGATCGCACGAGGGTTGTCATTCCGTCACGACCGGACCATGACCTCGCCGGCACCGGGAGACGCCCCCCTACCGCCACCCCGCCAACCGCGCCGCCGCCTGCGCCATATCCGCCTCCGGCCCGCAATAGCTGAACCGCACGAACCGGCCGCCCCGGGTGCGATCGAAATCCACCCCCGGCGTCGCCGCCACCCCTACCTCCGCCAGCATCCGCGCGCAGAACGCCACGCTGTCGTTCGATCGTTCCGCGATATCGGCGAACAGATAGAACGCCCCCTCCGCCGGGCTCAGCCGATCAAACCCCGCCGCCGGCAGCGCCGCCAGCAGATGATCGCGCGAGCGCCGGTACCGCGCCACGTTCGCATCCAACTCCACAGAACAATCGAACGCCGCCTCCGCCGCCACCTGCGAAACATACGGCGCGCTGATGAACAGGTTCTGCGCCAGGCACTCCACCGGTCGCACCAGGTCCTCGGGCAGCAGAAGCCAGCCCACCCGCCAGCCGGTCATGGAGAAATACTTGGAGAAACTGTTCACCACCACCGCATGCGGCGAATACGCCGCCGCCGTCGCGATCGGGATATCGTAGTGCAGCCCGTGGTAGATCTCGTCGCTGACCAACCGTACCCCGGACCGGTCGCACCAGGCAGCGATGGCCGCCAGTTCCTCCGGGTGCAGCATCGTGCCGGCCGGGTTGGACGGGCTCGCCACGATCACTCCGTCGGGGCGCGGATCCAGCCGTTCCAGCATCGCGACGGTCGGCTGGAACCGGCTCGCAGCCCCCGTCTCCAGGATGACCGGGCGCATGCCGAGCGCGGTCAGGATGTTGACGTAGGGCGGATAGAACGGAGCGGCCAAGGCCACGGTATCGCCCGGATCGAACGCCGCCAGGAACGCGAGCGGAAACGCCCCCGATGCGCCCACCGTCACCGCGATGCGCGAGGCCGGCACCGACAGCCCGTACCAGTCGAGATAATGCGCCGCGATCCGCTCTCGTAACGAGGTCCGCCCGAACGCCTCCGTGTAGCCGAGCGGATCACCCGATCGCAGCGCCGCCTGCACCGCCGCCACCGCGCCCGCGGGCGCGCCAGTGCCGGGCTGGCCGACCTCCATGCGGATGACACCTGGCGCACCCGCCGGCAACGACGCGGCGCGCGCATTCGCCGCCGCGATCACGTCCATCACCAGGAACGGCGGCGCCGCCGCGCCACGGCCGATCTTCAGCATCGGGAGATGCCTGAGGGGGGAAAGGCAAGCAAGGCCAGGGGCGCTGCCCCTGCACCCCGCCAAGGGCTCGCCCTTGGAACCCTTCCGTTGGTTCGGAGCGTGTGGGGGGTGTGGCGCGAGGGCGTGCGGCGGAGGGGTGGCTGGAGCGCCGGCAGGGACCGGGCGCTTCTGCGCCCGGTCCCTGCC
>JABBNW010000349.1 GCA_019352115.1 Pseudomonadota bacterium | reverse complement strand
GCGAACCGGCTGCCTTGCGCGAACCGGCGAACGACGATCAGGCAGAGCGCGATCAGGACCCTGCGATGGGCGCCCTGCCGACCGCCGATCCTGCACCCGCCGGACCGGGTGGACCGCAAGGTCCGCTGCCCGGCGCGCGGTTGCGATGCCCGCCGGCGATCCTGGTGCCCGACGGGCGCGCGGACGCCGCCGCGGTGGCCGTCGGCTCGCCCGGCGCGCGGGCGAAACACGTCTCCATTACGGACATCCCCGCGCTGCGGTGCCTGGCCCGCCCCAGATGGGCGGAGCATGCGGCCCGGCCGGCGCGGCTGCGCGAGACCGCGCCTGTCGGGTGGGACGCAAATTCGAGGCTTGAGCCGGTGCGGTCTACGCACGCCCTAATCGTTACGATATCGAACTAAATAGTCTTCCTATCGGCCCATATCCGCCAGCGCTTCGGACCAACGGCCTGAGCAGGTATCCGGCAGCCATTGCCGTTTTGCCGCCGCCCGGGGCCGAGAACCGATCCCCGGCAATCGCCCGGGTCTCTCCGCCCGCGTCTCTCAACCCGCATCTCCCGACCGGGCTCTCTCAGCTCGCCCCGGCCTCACCCTCAGCCTCGGCCTGCAAGGCCAAGCACCGCTCCAGTTCGCGACGAAGCCGAGCCACCCGCCCCGGCAGCAGCCGCCGCTCGCCCGCCGGCATCCGCTCCCCGCGCTGGATCATGCCGTCCAGCACCACGATCAGATCCTGCGCCGTCGCCGTATCGCCGGCGAGGCAGGCCCGCCGGAACGCATCTTCCACCGCGTCCGAAACACGCCGGCGCAGCACCGCATAGACCTGCGCCATGCGCTCGGGCGGAATGGCGACAGCCGCGTCCGCCTCGGCCGCCCGCCGCTCCGATCCACGCTGGAAATACGATGCGACCCTGTTCATGTCCGCTGTCTCCGTCCGGCTGATATCCGACTGAGGCTAGGGCACGTCGGGTTGCAAACCCGCTGCACCCCACACCCGGCGCGGCCCTCGGGGGCGGCATGGACCGCGGCAACCGGCTGTGCTACCGGGGCGCCCATGTCAGACGCCGAATCCCGCCCGCTGATCGCGGTCCTCAACGGCCCGAACCTCAACATGCTCGGCCTGCGCGAGCCGGGCCTGTATGGCGCCGCCACGCTCGACGACGTGGAACAGCTGTGCGCCGAAACCGGCGACCAGTTCGACCTCGCGATCGATTTCCGCCAGACGAACGGCGAAGGCGAGCTCGTGACCTGGGTGCAGGAATGCCGCGGACGGGCGGCCGGAATCGTCATCAATCCGGCCGGCTACACCACCACCTCGATCGCGCTCATGGACGCGCTGCTGGCGGTCGAGCTGCCGGTCATCGAAGTCCACATCACCAACATCCACCGGCGGGAGGAATTCCGCCACCACTCCTACGTCTCCAAGGCCGCCGTCGGGGTGATCTGCGGGCTCGGCATCCAGGGCTATGCACTGGCGCTGAGCGCCATGGCCGCGATCGTGGGAGCGGACGAATGAGCCGGGTGCCCATGGACCCGGACGCCATCCGCGCGCTGGCCGCGATCCTGACCGAAACCGGCCTCACCGAGATCGAAATCGCGGAGAAGGACAGCCGCATCCGGGTCGTGCGCGCCGCCGCCCCGGCAGACGCCCCGCCCCGCTCCGCCGCCCCCGCGCCCGCCCCCGCAGCGGTCGCGGCCGCGCCCGTCGATGCCGCCAGCCACCCCGGCGCCGTGCTCAGCCCGATGGTCGGCGTCGCCTACCTCTCCGCCGAACCCGGCGCGCCCGCGTTCGTCACCGCCGGCCAGGCCGTCGTCGCCGGGCAGACCCTGCTGCTTATCGAGGCGATGAAGACCTTCAACCAGATCAAGGCCCCGAAAGCCGGCACCGTCGGCCGTATCCTCGTCGCCTCCGGCTCCCCGGTGGAGTACGGCGAAGTGCTGATGGTCCTGGACTGACCGCGCCCTTGGGACCGCCAAGTTGTTCCAGAAAATCCTGATCGCCAACCGCGGCGAAATCGCGCTGCGCATCCAGCGCGCCTGCCGCGAGCTCGGCATCGGCACCGTCGCGGTCCACTCCACCGCCGATTCGGACGCCATGCACGTGCGCCTGGCCGACGAGAGCGTGTGCATCGGCCCGCCGGCGGCCAAGGACAGCTACCTCAACATTCCCGCCATCCTGTCCGCCGCCGCCATCACCGGCGCCGACGCGATCCACCCCGGCTACGGATTCCTGTCCGAAAACGCCCGCTTCGCCGAAATGGTGGAAGCGCACGGCCTGACCTTCATCGGCCCCTCGCCGGCGCATATCCGCATGATGGGCGACAAGATCGCCGCCAAATCCGCCATGGCCGGGCTCGGCGTGCCGCTGGTCCCGGGATCGGACGGCGAAGTGCCCGACCTCGCCACCGCGCGCGCGGTCGCGGGCGAAATCGGCTACCCGGTCCTGGTCAAGGCCGCGGCCGGGGGCGGCGGGCGCGGGATGAAAGTGGCGCAGACCGCCGCCGAGCTGGACGAGGCGTTCCGCACCGCGCGCAGCGAATCCGCCGCCGCGTTCGGCAACGATCAGGTCTATCTGGAGAAATACCTCGACCGCCCGCGCCATATCGAGTTCCAGGTGATGGCCGATTCCCACGGGTCGGTGGTGCATTTCGGCGAACGCGACTGCTCGCTCCAGCGCCGCCACCAGAAGCTGCTGGAGGAAGCCGGCTCCCCCGCGCTCAGCGCCGGCGCGCGCGACCGCATGGGCGCCACCGTCACCGCCGCGCTGCGCGAGCTCGGCTACCGCAACGCCGGCACCCTGGAGTTCCTTTACCAGGACGGGCAGTTCGCCTTCATCGAGATGAACACGCGGCTACAGGTCGAACACCCAGTCACGGAAATGGTCTGCGGCATCGACCTGGTGCGCGAACAGATCCGCATCGCCGACGGCGAGAAACTGGGCTACACGCAAGCCGACGTCCGCTTTTCGGGCCACGCGATCGAGTGCCGCATCACCGCCGAGCACCCTGACACCTTCGTCCCCTCCCCCGGCCGGGTCACCGCGTTCCACGCCCCCGGCGGGCTCGGCGTGCGGGTGGATTCGGCGCTCTACGCCGGCTATGTCGTGCCCCCCTACTACGACAGCATGGTCGCCAAACTCATCGTGCACGCCCCCACCCGCGCCGAAGCCATCGCCCGCCTGCGCCGCGCACTGGACGAATTCGCCGTGCTCGGCATCGAAACCACGCTCGCCCTCCACCGCCGCATCGTCGACGACCCCAGCTTCCAACGCGGCGACTACACCATCCACTGGCTGGAACACTTCGTGGGCGACCCGTCGAGCTGAGCGGGGAGGAAGCAAGGCCAGGGGGGCTCTGCCCCCCTGGACCCCCTGCCAGGGGACAAGTCCCCTGGACCCCTCGGGGGGTTCCTCGCGTGTGGGGGGTGTCGGGCGTGGGCG
>JABBNW010000348.1 GCA_019352115.1 Pseudomonadota bacterium | reverse complement strand
CACCCGCACGGAACCCAAACAGTATGGGGTCCAGGGGACGAGTTCCCTGGCGGGGTCCAGGGGCAGAGCCCCTGGCCTTTTGCCACCAGCGGTCGCGGACCTACTTCGGCGCGGGTGTGGCGCTATCCGGGGTTGTTGGCGGGGCGACCATTGTCACCTTCACGGCTGCACGGGCCTTGGCGACCGCCTTTTCCACCGCGTTTTTCAGCATCTGCTGGCGCAGCGCCGGTTCTGCCTGCGCGAACGTCGGCGCCGGCGCGCGGCGGCGGCCGAGCACCTGGATCACGTGCCAGCCGAACTGCGTGTGCACCGGCGTTTTGGTGTATTCGCCCGGTTTCAGCGCGAAGGCGGCATCGGCGAAGGCCGGCACCATCTCGTCTTTTTTGAAGAACCCGAGGTCGCCGCCGTCCGCCGCACCCGGGTCCTTGCTGTATTTCTTCGCCAGCGCGGCGAAGTTCGCACCCTTGTTCAACTGGGCAATGATCTTCTCGGCTTCCTGCTTGGTGGGCACGAGGATATGGCGCGCGTGCACTTCCTCCGCGCCCGGCTTGCCGGCCATTGTCTTGTCGAATTTCGCCTTCAGCGCGGCTTCCGTGATCTGCGGCGCGACCTCTTTCGTCAGCAGCGCGTTCTCCAGCACCTGGTCGGTCAGCGCCGCGATCTGCTTCTGCACTGCCGGGGTCTGCTCCAGCTTCTCCCGCCGCGCCTGGATCACGAGCGCACGGGCGTCGATCATGCGGTTGAGCAGCATCGGATACAGCGTCTGCGGGGGCACGCCGCGCAGGTTGGGCGGCAGGCCGGCGGCCTCCTGCTCCACGTCCTGCAGGTGGATCGGATGGCCGTCGACCGTGGCGAGCACGGGATTGCCGGACGCCGGATTAGCGGACGCCGTATCACTGGTCGCCGGAGTGGCGGACGCCGGGTTCGCCGCCGGAGGTGTGGTCGGGTCGGCTGCCCGCGCAGCGAGCGGCCAGCAGACGGCGCCCGCAAGGCAGGCAACAGACAGACGGGCCAACAGCCCGGTAGAAACGCGCATTGCAACTCCTGACGGCAAAAGGCGGCGGACTATGCCGAAGCGGCCCGCCGCGAACAAGCCGCCGCCCGGCAAGCGCCGCGTCAGGCCGGCTCGCAGCGGAATCCGCCGCCCCAGCGGGTGAAGCGGGCAAGCGACGGGGACGGGAAATGGGCCGTGCAGCAGAGCGTCCGTCCCTCGCACACCCGTTCCAGGAAGCTGCGCCGGGTCGCCGATCCCTGCTCGGGATCGGTGTCGGCCCGCATCGACAACTCCGGATAGCGGGCCTGCAACGGCGAATGGATCAGATCCCCGGTCAGGATCGCAGCCGTCTCGCCGCGGCCAAGCTCGACCGCGAAATGATCCGGCGTGTGCCCGGGCGTCGGGATCAGCCGCACGTGATCGTCCACCGCGTGACTGGAGGAGACCAGGTCGGCCCGCTTCGCCTCCATGATCGGGACCACGCTGTCTTCGATGCAGGCGATCGGGGTCTTGGCGTTCTGCTCGGTCCAGTAGGCGTATTCGCGGTCCGAGAACAAGTAGCGCGCGCGCGGGAACGTCGGCACCCAGCGCCCGTTCTCCAGCTTCGTGTTCCAGCCGACATGATCGACGTGCAGATGGGTGCACATCACCATGTCGATGTCGCCGACCGACAGCCCGACGGCGGCCAGGCCGCGCAAAAAAGCATCGTCCTTCTTCTGGTGCCAGACCGGGCGCGTCGTGCGGTCCTTGTCGTTGCCGACGCAGCTATCCACCAGGATGGTGTGGTGCGGAGTGCGCACGACGTAGGACTGGAAACACAGCACCAGCTTGCCGGTCGCCGGATCGAGCGCGCCGGCCTCCTGCATCCAGAGCCGGTTTGCCTCCAGCGCCGCCGGGGTCAGGCCGGGGAAGAACTCGTAGGGGTCGGTGAACGGGATCTCCATCTCGACGATCCGATGGACGGTCAGATCGCCGACCTTGAACGTGATGCTCATCGCCCGGACTCCTTGGCAGCGTTTCCCTGCGCCAGAACGCCACAACCGCGCTGCCGGGGCAAGCGGACGTGGACCTGCGCCCACGCTCTTAATCCGTACTGGATTTCCGGCGCGGCGGTCAGGACGTGTGGGTCTTGTTGTAGTCCGTCAGCCGCAACTCGATCCGCCGGTTGCGCGCATACGCCCCCTGCGTATCGCCCGGATCGATCGGATGGTGGTCGCCGTAACCGGTCGCGGCCAGGTGGTCGGCCGGCACGCCCTCGGCGATCAGCAGCCGCACCACGCTGATCGCGCGCGCCGCCGACAGATCCCAGTTCGACGCGAACGCCCCGCCTTTGACCGGCTGGCGATCGGCGAAACCGTCCACGTCCAGAACCCAGTCGATATGCGGCGGGATCTTGCCGGCAACCCGCTTCACGAGCTGGCCGAGCTTGCTCACCTCGATCACGCCGGACGCGCTGAGGTCGGCGCTGCCGACCGGGAACAGCACGTCGCTCGAGATCACGAACCGGTCGCCGACGATCCGGATCCCCTTTTCCCCGGCGAGGACCTGGCGCAGGCGGCCGAAGAACTCGCTGCGGTACTGCTGCAATTCCTGCACCTTGGCGGCCAGCGCGGCGTTCAGGCGCTTGCCGAGGTTGGCGATCTCCACATCCTTGTCGCGGCCCGACTTGCGGGCGATATCGAGCGCCTGCGACACTGCGGCAATCTGCTCGCGCATCTGCTCCACCTGCTGGTTGAGCAACGCGATCTGCGCCGCGGCCGAGGCGCCAAGCTCCTTCTCCTGCGCCAGCAACGCCGTGAGGGCCGCGTTCTTCTGTCCGGTCGTGGTGACCCGCGCCGCGGCGGTGGCAACCTGCTGCTGCAACTGATCGCGCAGCGCCTTCAACGCCGCGACCTCCTGCGCCATCTCGGCCAGATCGGAGAGCTTGGCCTGGATCGTCGCCTTGTCCGCCGTGACGGTCTGGTTCAACGCCGCCTCGGCCGCGCGCAATTCCGCCAGCTCCCGCTTCGCCCCGGCCAACTGCCCGGCAAGCGTGCCCGCCCGGGTCTCGCTCGCGGTCGCCTGCGCCTCGGCGGCGCCCAACTGCGTCTTCAACGACGCCCGCGCCACCGCCGCCTTGGCAATCTCGTCGCGCAACACGGCAAGCTGCTGCGACAGACCCGCCTGCGCGGCCTGGCTGTCCGACAACTGCCGCCCAAGCTGGGAAACCGCTACCTCCAGCCGCGCGGCCTTGCCCTTTTCCAGCGACAACGCCTGACTGACCTGCGCCAGGGTCTGGTTCACCTTCTCCAGCGCCGCATTGCGCCGCGACAACGCCACCGACAGGAACGCCTGCGCCAGCACGAATACCAGCAGCACGAAAATGATGACCATCAGCAACGTGGACAACGCATCCACATAGCCGGGCCAGGCCTCCATCCCGGCCCCCCCGGCACGGCGACGGACCCTCAC
>JABBNW010000057.1 GCA_019352115.1 Pseudomonadota bacterium | reverse complement strand
CACCCGCACGGAACCCAAACAGTATGGGGTCCAGGGGACGAGTTCCCTGGCGGGGTCCAGGGGCAGCGCCCCTGGCCTTGCTTGCCTACCTCTCACCCGCGGCCGGCGATGGCTTGGTTCTGGAGCCGGCTCAGCAGGCGCACGGCGGGCCACAGCAGCAGGAAGTACAGCACTGCGGCGGCGACGATCGGGGTTGGGTTGTAGGTCACGCTTTGCGCCTGGCGCGCTTCGTACAGCAGTTCCGGCAGGGCCACGACGCTGGCGATAGAGGTCAGTTTGACCACTTCCACTGTGTTCGACAGCAGATCCGGCAGCACGGCGCGCACGGCTTGGGGCAGCACGACGAAGGCCAGGGCCTGGAGGCGGCTGAGGCCGGTGGAGCGCGCGGCTTCGACCTGTCCGTTCGGCACGCTTTCGATGCCGGCGCGCAGGATTTCGCCGTAGTAGGCGCCGGTATTGAGGAAGAACCCCAGCGCCACGCAGCCATAGGCGCCGAGCCGCAGGCCGGCGAAAGGCAGGCCGGCGTAGATGAAGATCAGCAGCACCAGGGGCGGCAGGGCGCGGAAGAAATCCACCCACACCATCAGCGGCCAGCGCACCCAGGGGTGGCGGATGGTCGAGCCCAGGGCCAGCAGCAGGCCGGCGATGCAGCCGAGCGGCACGGTGATGGCCGACAGCAGCAGGGTGGCTCCGAAGCCGCGCAGCAGGATTGGCCAGGCCGCGGCGATGATGCCGAGGTTGAAGAAGGTATTGATCATCGCTTCCAGGCGAATTTGGTCTCGATCCAGCGCCCCAGCGCGACCACCGGCAGGAACAGCAGCAGATAGGCGGCGGCGCCGAGGGTCAGGGGCGAGGGGTTGAAGCTCAGCGATTCGCCGGATGAGGCTTGCGACAGGATTTCGGCGAGCCCGATCACCGAGCCGAGGGCGGTGCCTTTGGTGATGGCGATGGTGCGGTTGGTCAGCGGCGGCACGGTCAGGCGCAGCGCCTGCGGCAGCACGACCGCGCGCAGGGTCTGGCCGAACGAGAGCCCGGTGGAGCGGGCGGCCTCCCACTGGCCGCGCGGCACGGCGGTGATGCCGGCCCAGAAGATTTCCTCGGAGAAGGCCATCAATTCCAGCGCCAGGCTGGCCCAGGTGGCGCCGAACGCCGATGGCGACACCCCGGCGGACGGCAGGCCGAAATAGATCAGCACGATGATGACGAGCGGCGGCAGGGCGCGGAACAGATCGACCACGAACACGATCGCCCAGTTCAGCGGCCGCAGGCCGAGGCTGCGCAGCATCGCCACCCCCAGCCCGGCGGCGATGCCGGTGATGACCACCAGCACCGCGAGTTCCACCGTCAGCACGAAGCCCTGCGCGATGGACGGCAGGTATTTCAGCATGATCGGCACGTTGAAGAACGCGTCGGTGAAACGATCCCAGGCGCTCATCCGCTCAGTGCCGCTGGATCTGGCCGATGAAGGCGCGGGTGCGTTCTTCGGTGGGGGCGGTGAACACCTGCTCGGGGGTGCCCTGCTCTACGATCACGCCCTGGTCCATGAACAGCACCCGGTCGGCGGCGGCGCGGGCGAAGCCCATCTCGTGAGAGACCACCACCATCGTCATTCCGCTGGCGCGCAATTCGCGCATCACCGCCAGCACGCCGCCCACCAGCTCGGGGTCGAGCGCGCTGGTGGGTTCGTCGAACAGCATCACGCGCGGTTCCAGCGCGATTGCGCGCGCGATCGCCACCCGCTGCTGCTGGCCGCCGGAAAGCTGCAACGGCGTGTGGTGCGCGCGATCGGCGAGCCCCACCCGATCGAGCGCGGCGCGCCCGATCGTGTCGGCCTCCGCGCGCGACTTCCCCGCCACCTTGCGCAGCGCGAGCGTAACATTCGCGAGCGCTGTCATGTGCGGATAGAGATTGAAGGACTGGAACACCATGCCGATGCGGGTACGTACGTGGTTGATGTCGGTGCGCCGGTCCAGCAGGTCGATGCCGTCCACCACGACCGAGCCGGAGGAGGGTTCCTCCAGCCGGTTGAGGCAGCGCAGCAGGGTGGATTTGCCCGAACCCGAGGGGCCGATCAGGAACACGAGTTCCCGTTCGGCCACTACGAGATCGACGCCTTTCAGCACATGCAGCGGGCCGAACTGCTTGTGCAGCCCGTGCGCGGCGATGATCGGCGGCTCGCTCACTTGTATTTGGCGCAGTCGGGCGGCGGGTTGTTCTTCTGGTAGCCGGGATCGCCGGGGATGCCGTTGCCCGGATAGATCACGTTCTCCAGATCGGTGGGGCCGGGCGTGACGCCGAACCACTTCTCCGCCAGCTTGTCGATCGTGCCGTCCTTCTTCATGCATTTCAGCGCGTTGTCGATCTCGTTTCGCAACGGCACCTCGTCCTTGCGGAACGGGGTCGCCCAGGGCAGCCGGGTATCGGCCAGGGTCAGGCCGGCGACGAACATCGGGTTCTTCTTTGCCGCATATTCGACCACGGTATTGCCCGACAGATTGGCATACGCATGCCCGGACAGCACCGCCTGTACCGCATCCGGCTCGGTGTCGAAGCTCTCGACCTTGAAGTCGTATTTCTTGGCATATTTGTCGGCGAGCTGCTCGTACGGCGTGCCTTTGTTCACCGACACCGACTTGCCTTTCAGATCCGCCCAGCCGGTGATCGGCGGCGTGCCTTTCCGATAGCCGAACTGGTACTCGGTCCAGAGGTAGCCCTGGGTGAAGATCATCGCCTTTGCCCGTTCCGGCGTGACCGTCACCGGTGCGGTCAGGAAGTCATAGCGCCCGGCGAGCAGGGCCGGGATCAGGCCGTTGAAGCTGCCGCCGTGGATGATGATCTTGCGATGGATGCGCTTTGCCACGTCGTTGAACAGGTCGATCTGGAAGCCCTGCAGGCCGCCCCCGAGCTTGGGGAAGGCGTGCGGGGCGAAGGTCGCGTCCACTCCGGTCTGCAGGGGCGGTAGTTCCTTGGCGGGCGCGGTGCGGGCGCACAGCAGCCCGGCAAGCAGCAGCGGGGCGGCCGCGAGTAGCGGTCGGCGAAAGGTCATGCGTCGGGACTCCCTGATCGAGATAGGGGGAGCCCAAGCAAGATGAGGGCCAGCGGGGCGGGGCGCCGACAGGGAACGACCGCTCCGCGCCGCCGCGATACCCGCGCCCCGGTCGCCGCCCCCGGTCGCCGCCCCCGGGCGCCGCACGGTCCGAGGTGCGGAAAATCGCCCTCAGCGATGCGGTGCGGGCGGGTGCGGTGCCGGCGGGGGCGTTCCGGGCGCCGCACGGCGGGCCTGCGCCAGCAGGGCATCGCAGCGATGGTGGTCGGTCGTGCCGAACTGGATCGTCGGCAACGCGGCGAGCGGCGGGAAGACCGCCGCCAGCGCGCCGGCGATCCCGGCCCGCACCACCGTCTGCGTGCTGGGCAGGATGCGCGGCGATTTCAGGGTGCCCGAGATATGGATGGGACCAGGCAACGACCCGATACTGAAATGCTTGGGCGCGGTCCGCAGGGTCAGGTCGATGGCGTTGGTGCCCATGTTGACCGTGCCGGTGCCACCCACGATCGCCTGCTGGGTGTCGATGATGAAGGCCCGGGTCCGCAGGATGCCATTCTGCAAGGCGAAATTGCCGACCATGCATTCGACATCGGTGGTCTTCGGCACGCCCAGCGCCGACAGCACCGCGTTGCCGAACTCGAGCCCCGACAGATCAACCAGCAGCGCGCTCAGATCGCCCCCTGCCATGCCGACGAGGAGCGCGCCGTTGCCGTGGGCGGCGATCGCCGCCATCGAATCCCCCGTGCCGACGACGCGCGCGCTGCCGCTCAAGGTCCCGGCCCCGGTGAACGTATGCGTCGCCCGCATGAGCTTCGCGACATCCAGGCTTTGGAAATCCACCCGGGCGTCGGTGTGCAGCAGCTTTCCGGTCGGATCGAGCGTCGCGGTGATGGCGATCCGTCCCGTTCCGACACCGAAGGAGACCGGATGCACCGTCATCTTGCCGTCCACGATGTCGAGCGCCGCAACCAGGTTGTCGAGCGGCATCCCGCGCCCCTGGATCTGCCCGGCGTGGTAGCGCAGGTGCACATCGGCGTTGCGGAACCGCGGCACGTTGATCGGCGTGCTCGGCAGCAGCCCCGCTGCGGGTTTCGCCGCCGCCGTCTTCGGTGCTGCGGCGCCCCCTGGTTTGGCGCCTATGAAGCCGCCGAGATCGACGAGATTGACCGATCGCGACTGCAGATTCGCGTCCAGCACGGGCCGCGGACCGCCGAGCGCGATCGCGAGCGTCCCTTCCAGGTCGCTCGACCCGACCCGACCCTGAATGTCGCTCAGTGCGATCTTGCCCGGGGCGAAATCGAGCGCGCCCGACAGGCTATAGGGCGGCGTCTCGGGCAGGCTGAGGCCGGTGAGCCGGCTCAGGCTGCCGAGGTCGGCGCCGGCGAGCGCAAGCCGCAGCCGTGCGCCGGCGAGCGCCAGCGGATCGGCGATGGTGCCGTGCAGGTGGATCTTGGTGGCGCCGTTCGCGACCCGGAGGTCGATCGGCCAGGGCTGCGACGCGCTGCGGAGCGCGAGGACGCTGCCGCCGACCAGATGGCCCACGATCGCCTGGCCGGCGTAGGTGCCGTGAGCATCGGCCACCAGCACCGAGTCTGCGGGTGTCGCCGCCGCGGGTCCGCCCGAAGGCGGTGCCGCCGCGCCGGACGCAACCCGGGCGGGCGCCCCGCCGGACGCCTTTGGCGACGTCCCAGGCGAGGCCGTTACGGCGGATCCACTCGGCGGCGTCCCCGGCTTGGGGGGCGTCCAGGCCAACGTCTTCCCGGGGCCGATTCCGGGGGAGCCATCTTGCGATGCCGCACCGTTTGCCGCGCCGCCGGCAGCGCCCGCACTGGTATGGCCAGCACCGGTATGGCCAGCACCGGTATGGCCAGCACCGGTATGGCCAGCACCGGTATGGACGGCGATCGTGACGTCGGCGTGCAGCGGGTCGAGCACGACGCGGATGCGGCCGTCGGCGATCCGCAGCGCCCCGATCTGCGTCCCCGTCCCTCCGCCCCCGGCCGTGTGCAGGCGATAGTTGGTGTCGTGGTTCGCCAGTTCCGCGATCGAGATCCGCGGCCGCTGCAGCGCGATGCTTTCCACCTCGATCTGGTGGTGGAACAGGTAGCGCCAAAGGTCGAACCGCACCACGAGCCGCGGCACGACGGCAAGTTTGGCGCTAGCGGCCGGCCAGCCCTTGGGGTTGTCCACCACCACCCCGGTCGCGACCGCGGTCGTGATCCGCCCAAGCCCGACGTGGAGCCGGCGGATCGTGACCGTCCGCCCGATCGCGGTCGAGGCGCGCGCCGCGACCACCGGCGCCAGCCGATAGGTGATCCAGTACCAGCCGCCCCCGAGAATGACCGCGAGCAGCAGCAGCGGCAGCCCCAGTCCGAGAAGCCAGCGCCGGCGGCGCCGCGAAGTGGTCATCATGGCAGAATGGTACCACGTGGTGTCCGTGCCGGGGTGACACTGCTCCGTGAACGATGCGCTTCGTGACCGGCGCGCTTCCTGACCGGCGCGCTTCCTGACCGGCGCGCCATCGACGGCAGGGCCGAGGCCCGTTCCGGTCGGCCATCATCCGTCCGCAGGCCGCCAAAGCCTGCTCCGGTCATGCGACCTGCTCCGGACCCTGCTATGAGTGTTCGTGCCATGACCTTCCGCTTCCTCCATTCCGAGCCGACCGGAGCGCCGATCTCCATCCCCGCCATCGGGCTCGACCTGCGGGTGCGCGTGCCCCCGGAGGCTTCAGGGGGCACGCTCACGGCGATCGAGACGACGAACCAGCCCGGCTTCGGTCCCCCGCTGCACCGGCATCGGGAGACGGAGATTTTCCACGTCCTGGAAGGCACCTACCGGTTCGTGGTCGACGGGATGCAGTTCGAGGCCGCGACCGGAGCCGTGGTGACCGCGCCGGGCGGCTCGGCGCATGCCTTCGTCAACATCACCGACCGGCCGGCGCGGCAGTTCATCCTGATCGTGCCGGGGCTCGATGCCGAGGCGTTCTTCTCCGGGCTGGGCGCGGTGATGCGCGACGGGCGGCCCGACCCGGCGCGGCTGAACGCGTTCGGGGCCGCGTGGGGCGTGGAATTCCTGGGACCGCCCCTGGCGGCGTGAGCCCCCTCCCCTGTCCCGGCCCGCCGCGCCACACAACCCAGCGCCCGCGCCGGCCAGCCCCCGCACCGGGGGATTGTGGCGCGTGTAGCCAATCGCCCCATATCCCGGCATAACCGCCGCGAAGCGTCGTCCCCGGGTCGTGCGCGCCGTCCGCGTCGCGCGCGGCGCGGTCCGGGAACGCAGGAGCACGAACCCAGATGAGCACCGACAAGACCTGGTCCCCCGCCGCCTGGCGCAACCGCCCCATCCGCCAGGCGCCGACCTATCCCGACCGGGCCGCGCTCGAGGCCGTGGAATCCCGCCTGCGCGCCTATCCCCCGCTGGTGTTCGCCG
Source organism: Pseudomonadota bacterium (assembly GCA_019352115.1). Lineage (GTDB taxonomy): Bacteria > Pseudomonadota > Alphaproteobacteria > Acetobacterales > Acetobacteraceae > JAJZVS01. The sequence goes on along the minus strand of JABBNW010000057.1, from coordinate 15,109 downwards.
GCGAGGCGCGCCGGCTGCGCGCCAACCTCGGCCTCGCCGCCGAGGGCCGCGCCTTCGTCCTGCTGGGCGGGGACTGCGCGGAAAGCTACGCCGAGTTCACCGCCAACATCCTGCGCGACACCTTCCGCGTGCTGCTGCAGATGTCGGTCGTGCTGACCTTCGGCGCCGGCCTGCCGGTGGTGAAGATGGGCCGCATGGCGGGCCAGTACGCCAAGCCGCGCTCCTCGGACACCGAAACCCAGGGCGGCATCACCCTGCCGAGCTACCGCGGCGACATCATCAACGGGCCGGATTTCACCACCGCGGCCCGCACGCCCGATCCGGCGCGGATGGAGCTTGGCTATTTCCAGGCCGCCGCCAAGCTCAACCTGTTGCGCGCCTTCGCCTCCGGCGGGTACGCTGACCTGCACGACGTGCACCGCTGGAATCTGGGCTTCGTCGAACGGTCTCCACTTGCGGAGCGCTACCGCGACCTCTCGGCGCGCATCGACGAGACCCTGTCCTTCATGTCCGCCTGCGGCATGACCAGCGCCACCACGCGCGATCTGCGGGAGACCGATTTCTACGTCGCCCACGAAGCCCTGCTGCTGGGGTTCGAGGAAGCGCTGACGCGCGTCGATTCCACCACCGGGGACTGGTACGGCTGCTCGGCGCATTTCCTGTGGATCGGCGACCGCACCCGCCAGCTGGACGGCGCGCATGTGGACTTCCTGCGCGGGGTCAACAACCCGATCGGCATGAAGGTCGGCCCGAGCCAGGAGGCCGACGACCTGCTGGCCCTGATCGACCGGCTCAATCCCGCCAACGAACCCGGCCGGCTGACCCTGATCGCGCGGATGGGCGCCGACAAGATCGGCACGAAACTGCCGCCGCTGCTGCGCGCGGTGGAGCGCGAGGGCCGCAAGGTGCTCTGGATCACCGATCCGATGCACGGCAACACGATCTCGACCGCCAATAATTTGAAGACCCGCAGCTTCGACGCCATCCTGTCCGAAGTGCGCAGCTTCTTCGACATCCATGCCGCCGAAGGCTCCTGGGCCGGCGGCGTGCATGTGGAAATGACCGGGCAGGACGTGACCGAATGCGTGGGCGGGGCGCACCGGCTGACCGAGGCGGACCTCGGCACCCGCTATGAAACCTTCTGCGACCCGCGGCTGAATGCGGAGCAATCGCTGGAGCTTGCGTTCCTGGTCGCTGCCGAACTCAAGCGTCGGCGCGAAGGCGGACGCGAAGCCGCGCTCGCCGCGCAATAGACCGATGGACGATCGCGCCGGCGCGGACGCATTCGCCGCCGACATCGCCGCACGGACCGACGCCTATTTCACCCGCACCCGCGCGGTGGTGGCGCGCTTCGGCGACAAGCGCGTCACCTACGCGGTGTTCCTGCGTCGCCCGGTGATCTGCGCCCCGCGGCTGATGACGGACTGGCTGGCCGCGGTGGCCGCGGCACGGTCCAGCCCGATCGCGGTCGAGCTGCTGCACCCCGAAGGCGCCTGGGTCGGCGCCGGCGAGCCGATCGCCTACCTGAGCGGCAGCCTGCTCGCGCTGTCGGAGCTGGAGACGATCCTGCTGCAGAAACTGGGGCCGGCCTGCGTCGCCGCGCACCACGCTTATCAGATGTGCCTCGCGCTGCCGGCGGTCGCGTTCCTGGCGATGGAGGCGCGCCACTGCGCCGGCGCCGAGATGCAGGAAATGATGGCCTACGCCGCCGCCACCGGCTCGGCCGCCGCACAGCGGGAGGGCGCGCGCGGCTTCGTCGGCAACGCCAACGACGGCACCGCGCATTGGTTCGGCACTCCGCGCGGGCTCGGGACCATGCCGCATTCCCTGATCGGCTATGCGGGGTCCACCCTGCGCGCGGCCGAGATGTATCGGGAGACGTTTCCGGACGAACCGATGACCGTGCTGGTCGATTACTTCGGCCGCGAGATCACGGATTCGCTCGAAGTCTGCGCCCGCTTCCCCGCGCTTGCCGCTGCCGGGGGGTTGTCGTTCCGGCTGGATACGCACGGCGGGCGGTTCGTCGAAGGGCTCGATCCGGCGGCCAGCTACGCGGTGCTGGAACGCCACGTGCCGGGCGCGATCCGCCGCTACCGCAGCGAAACGGAATTGCGCTACCTGGTCGGCACCGGCGTGTCCGCCGCGGCGATCTGGCGGCTGCGGGAGGCGCTGGACGCGGCGGGCTACGGGGCGGTGCGGATCGTCGCGTCGTCGGGCTTCGGCGTCGACAAGTGCCGGGTGATGGCGGATGCGCAGGCGCCGATCGACGTGGTGGGGACCGGCAGCTTCATTCCGGATTCCTGGCACGAGACGTACGCGACTGCGGATATCGTCGCCTATGACGGGGAGCCGATGGTGAAGCTGGGGCGGGAGTTCCTGCTACGCCGCCAGCCCTGAGAGTTTGTCGAAGAATGCCTGCGGCGCAAGAACTCTCGAAGAGAACCGCAATCATTCCGATGGGGATTCTTTCGCGAGTTCGATTTCTTCGCAGGCCCTGAGCCGTCGCGTGCAGGCTGTACACACGAAAGCAGCGCCCCGAAGGGCGCTGCTGCCGTACAGGCCGTCGGCGTGGCTCAGGGGGTTCTGCGACGCCGGATCATGCCGAGTGCCCCAATGCCGACTGCGAGCAAGGTGAGGGCGCCCGGTTCCGGCACGTTCCCGGGCGGCGGAAGCCCTGCCTGCGCATAGGCAAGAATATCGGCCCCGTTGCCACCGGTATCGGTCGTGTCGCCGTTGGTGCTGAGGTCGGAGAACGTGGTCAGACTACTGCTGTCCCAGGCGTAGAAGGAAACCTGGTACAGGTCGCCGACCGTGGTGGCGATGGTCTGACTGATTGCGTCATACGCCTGCACGGCGCCGTCGTCCCAGCAGCCGCTGCCGGCCAGCGCGCCGCAGCCGGACTGCTGCACGCCGCCGAAGGTGGCTCCGTATTGATTGGCGTAGGTCCAGTCGATCGGCGTGGCGCTGTTGCCGTTGCTGGTGTGGGTGCCGGCGGTGAAGGTCGAATTCGCCAGCAGGTTCCCGCTCGATGTCGTAAGGTTACTTACCGTAGGGTCGGAAAAAAAGATGAAGGACGGATCCTCGCGAAAGGCGAAGGTAATGGCCGTACTGGTGATGGCGGCGCTGAAGTCCACCGTATAGAGCGTCGGCGCCGCCGAGTTGTGGTTGATCGTCTGACCATTGAGGTCGAGAATCGCGCCGGAGGGTGGCGGATTGTTGTTTCCCGCGTCCCCGTTATTGTTCCACACCGCGGCCCCGGCATAGGCGTGGGCACTCATCGCCACTGAACATGCCGTCGCAATCGGCAGCAGAACCTTCTTCTTCATCCGAGCGAGCCTCGCCGCCAGCAGTCCATTCCTGATCGTACCCATCCGCGCCTCCTGGAGTTAGGGATCAAAGTCTGCGATCCCCGAGTAGCCCGGATGAACGGCGGATTTCTAAAAGATAATGATGTAGCAGTTGATGCGCGATACACACGGGCGCGGGAACCCGCTGGCAGGGACAGGATCGCCTCCGACCCGGCGTCATGCCGGAGGACCGGCTTTACGTTACAGGTAGCGGTTGTTACTTCGGCAATCTGGTGGGTGCGATACAGCACCGTTTTCGTCTCGGTGTCGGAATGTCATGCCGCCAGGAAGCCTGACTCTCTCCAAGTATTCACAACGGTAGCAGACTGAGGTTCGATACCCTCGCGTCGATGGGTCGCAACGGGAGGCTCGATGGGGCAGGCGATCACGGCGATACGGACGGACCCTACGGCAAAGGCATTGCGCGCCGCGGCAGGGCGCAGCCGACGCGCCGCGCAGACGCGGCGCCTCTTCGCGTTGGATTGGTTCTGGAAGGGTGCCCGCGCAGCGAGGCGGCCGAGTTTCGGTCGGAAGCCCGCCTGCTTCCGATTGCGCTATCTCGCCTCGGCCATCATCGGCCGCGGCCTCACGCCGCCGTGGTCAGCCGCAGCAGCCGGTCCGCGTTGCCGTGCGCGATCTTCTCCCGATCCGCCTGCGAAACGGGCAGCGTATCCAGGAACCGCCGCCCGACCGCGTTCGCCGCGAACGGGTAGTCAACCGAGAACAGGATCCGGTCCGCCCCGAACGTCTGCAACGCATTCAGGAACGGCGGGGTGGTGAAGAACCCGCTGTTGGTGATCCACACCTGGTCCAGGATCGTCTGCGTCACCGTCCGCGTCAGCACCTTCGCCGCCTCCGCCGCCAACGTCTGCTCGCAGCGGGCGAGCATGAACGGCAACGCCTCCCCCATGTGCCCGATAATCAACTTCAGCCCGCGATGGCGATCGAGCGCGCCCGACAGCACGAGCCGCAGCACCTGCACCGCCGTTTCGATATGCCACCCCCAGGCGGAGGTCGCCATCGCGAAGCTCAGGTTTCCCGGCAGGTCGTCGTAATAGGCCTGCCGCACCGGCTCGGCGGAAATGCCGGGATGGATGTAGATTGGCACGTCCAGAGCCGCGGCGCGCGCCAGGATCGGATCGAACGAGGCATGATCGAGGCAGCGCCCATCGGTCAGCCCGTTGATCAACGCGCCGTGGAAGCCGAGATCGCGCACCGCGCGTTCCAACTCGTCCGCCGCCGCCTCCGGCGCCAGCATCGGCAGATGCGCGAACCCGGCCAGCCGACCGGGATGTTCGCGGACACCCTTCGCCAGCGCGTCGTTGTAGTCCCGCGCCAGCGCGATGCCGTCCGGCCCCGCCACCAGGTCGGCGCCGCCGCCTGCCACCGACAGCACCTGCACGGTGATGCCGGCAGCGTCCATGTCGGCGATGCGCGCCTGGCCGAGATCGGCGAGTTCGTTGCGCTTCGTGACCTGGCTCCAGACCACGTCCGGCGGCGGGAAGCCGCGACGGCGGATGAGCGCCGGGTCGATGCGGGCGACCAGGTCGGGGACGGTGAAATGTTCTTCCAAGGTGACGATGCGCATGGATGTTTCCTCCGGCAGGCGGGCAGTCTCGCCCCCCAGCAAGGCGGCGACAAGCCCGGCTATTCGCCCTGCCAGACCGGCGGCCGCTTGGCCAGGAACGCCTCCATCCCCTCGCGGAAATCGCGGCTCATGTAGCACATCAGGATCAGGTCCTTGTCCTGCCCCGCCGGCACGCGCGGACGCAGCCGGCGCAGCGCCTCCTTGGTCGCGGCCAGGGTCAGCGGCGCATGGCCGGCAACCAGCTTCGCCAGCGCCTCGGCCCGCGCCAGCAAGGCCGGCTTGTCGTCCAGCAGTTCGGAGACGAGGCCGATCGCCTTCGCCTCGTCGGCCTCCACCAACCGCGCGGTGAACACGATCTCGGTCACCAGCGCCGGGCCGAGCAATGCGGCCAGGCGCGCGTAGTTCGCCATCGACAGGCAATTGCCCAAGGTGCGCGCGACGGGAAAGCCGAAACGCGCGCCGCGGGCGGCGATACGCAGGTCGCAGGCGCTCGCGATGCCCGCCCCGCCGCCGGTGCAAGCGCCGGAGATCGCGGCGATGGTCGGCCGCGGGCAGCGCTCCAGCGCCTCCAGCACCCGGTCGATGCGGGCTTCGTAAGCCAGCGCATCGGCCTCGGTCTCGAAGGCGCGGAACTGGGAGATGTCGGTGCCGGAGGCGAACGCCTTCTCCCCCGCGCCGTTCAGCACCAGGGCACGGATGCCGCGGTCGGTGCCGGCCTGTTCGCAGATCTCGATCAGGCGGTCATACATCGCGAAAGTCATCGCGTTGCGCGCAGCGGGCCGGTTGAACGTGATCCAACCGATGCCGTCACGGACTTCCCACAATAAATCCTGCTCGCTCATGCGCCGCTCCCACCAGCCTGCCGGCGCCGGATTGCGCCGTCCCGAGCCTCTATCGCCCCGGCCCGCACCCGGCAAGCGCCCCGAACACCGCAACGGGGAGACGACAACGCCCATTCCGTGGCAAACTCCCCGCGGGCCGCCAAGCGCCCGCCCCCGGGAGGATCTGTTGCCATGTCGCCTACCCTGTTCCCGACCTCCGTCGCCGGCAGCCTGCCGAAACCCGCCTGGCTCGCGGAAACCCAGAAACTCTGGCCCGCCTGGCAAGCGAGCGGCCCCGCGCTGGCCGCCGCCAAACGCGACGCCACCCTGCTCTCGATCAAGGAACAGGAAGACGCCGGTCTCGATATCATCACCGACGGCGAACAATCCCGCCAGCACTTCGTGCACGGCTTCCTGGAACAGGTCGAGGGGATCGACTTCACCCGCAAGGTGAAGATGGGCATCCGTAACAACCGCTACGACGCCATGGTCCCCGTCGTCGCCGGCAAGCTGCGCCTGACCGGCCGCGTGCACGCAACCGAGGCCAGGCTGCTGCGCGCCCACACCACCAGACGCACCAAATTCACCCTGCCCGGCCCGATGACGATCGTCGATACGCTCGCCGACGAATACTACGGCGACCGTAAAACCCTCGCCTTCGCCTTCGCCGACCTGCTGAACCAGGAAGCCCGCGGCCTGCAACAGGACGGCATCGATATCATCCAGTTCGACGAACCCGCCTTCAACGTCTACATGGAAGACGCCGCCACCTGGGGCGTCGAGGCCCTGCACCAGGCGATCGACGGCCTGACGTGCACCACCGCCGTGCACATCTGCTACGGCTACGGAATCGAGGCGAACATCACCTGGAAACAAAGCCTCGGCGAACAATGGCGGCAATACGAACAGATCTTCCCCGCCCTCGCCGCCAGCCGCATCAACCAGGTGTCGCTGGAATGCGTCAATTCCCACGTCCCGCCCAACCTCATGGCCCTGCTCGAAGGCAAGGACGTGATGGTCGGCGTCATCGACGTCGCCAACAACCGGATCGAAACCAAGGAAGAAGTCGCCGCCACGATCGCCGCCGCACTGCAATTCGTCCCCAAAGAACGCCTGTTCCCCTGCACCAACTGCGGCCTCGCCCCCATGCCGCGCGAAATCGCCCAAGCCAAACTCCAAGCCCTCGCCGCCGGCGCCCGCCTCGCCTGCACGGCGGTGTAGTCGGGGGGACCGCAAGCAAGGCCAGGGGCGCTGCCCCTGGACCCCGCCAAGGGCATCGCCCTTGGAACCCTTCCGTTCGGTTCCGTGCTGGTGGGGGTCCAGGGGGCAGCGCCCCCTGGCCTTCCTGTGTTCAGCCGCCGCAGCGTCCGATCGCCCAGAGCGCGGTCTTGCGTACGTCGGGATCCGGGTCTGCCGCGACCGCCCGCAACGCCGGCAGGGCTGCGGGATCGGCGATTTCCCCCAGCGCGGCGGCGGCTTCCTTGCGCAGGTTGCTGACCTCGCTGGCGAGCGCGACGGCCAGCGCAGGCAGCGCCGCGATCGCGCCCAGGCGCCCGAGCGCGGCGGCGGATTTCAGCCGCACCTGCCAGACCGGATCACCCATCCCGCGGATCAGCGCGGTCTCGGCTTCCGGCAGTTTGTTGCGCGCAATGGTGGCGGCGGCTTCCTCGCGCACCCGCCAGTCCGTATCGCGCAAGCCGGCAATCAGCGCCTCCGCGCCGGGGGCACCGGAGGCGACGGAGACGAGCGCGGTCATGGTCGCGCGCCGCACCTCGGGTTCCGGATCGTAGGCGGTCTGCATCAACCCCGGCTGCGCCGCGGCGGTGCGCAGCCAGCCCAGCACCGCCACCGCCTCGCGCCGCACGACCGGGCACGGATCGGCGAGCGCGTCCAGCGCCACGCCGGCCGCACCGGGGGCGGCGAGTTCGCGCAGGGCGCGAAATGCCGCCGCGCGGGCGAAGGCGGACCCATGCCCGGCGCGTGCGATCAGCAACGGCGCGGTGTCCGGCTCGTGGCGTTCGGCGAGCGCGGCGGCCGCCGCCTCCCGCACCTTCGCGTCCGGATCGTCCAGCACGGCGACCAGCGCGCCGACCACGGCGGGGCCGGCGTGTTCCTCCAGCGCCTGGGCGGCGGCGGCGCGCACCTCCGCGGCCGGATCGGTGAGGCCGGCGATCAGCAGCTCGGCCGCTTCCGGCTCCGCGGTTTCGGCGAGCGCCAGCATCGCCACCCGCCGTACGCCGGCGTCGTCGCTGCGTGCGCGCAGGCCGAGGTCTTCGAGATCGTCTGGTTCGGAATCGAACAGGGGCATGATCAGCGCAACAGATAGGGGATGTTGACGGTCACCGCGCCGGTCGGGCAATCAACCTCGCACGGCATGCAGTACCAGCACTCGTCGTATTTCATGTAGGCGCTGCCGCGCACGAGGTCGATCGCCAGCACGTCGAGCGGGCAGACATCGACGCAGACGGTGCAGCCCTTGGCGGCGATGCATTTGGCATCATCGACCACCACGGGAACGCTGGCGGCATGGTCGGCAAGCGGCATGGGGAAGGGTCCTTATGTTTTCGCCGTCCCGGCGGGGATGTTTTTCGCCGTCCCGAGGACGATGTTTCGCCGTCCCGGCGGGGCCTATTCCGCCGCTTCGGCGGGAACGATGCGCAGGTTCTGGTAGGCGGTCATTTCCGTCGCATCGACCGGGACGACATAGGGATCGATCGCGCGCTTGCGGTGCCGCATGGCGCCGTCGGAATCCTTGAACAGCATCGTGTGGCAGAACCAGTCGTCGTTGTCGGTCTCGGGATGGTCGATACGGTAGTGGTAGAAGCCCCAGCGGCTTTCGGTGCGATAGAGCGACGCCGCGGCGGCCATGTCGGCGCAATCGAGGATGGATTGCACCTCCAGCGCGCGCATCAGCTCGTGCGGGTCGCGCGCGACCAGCGCGTTCAGGTCGTCGCGGATCTCGGCGAAGCGCTCCTGGGCGATGCGCATCTTGGCGGTGATCTTGGGCGGGGCCAGGTAGTCGTTGACCAGGCGGCGGGTCTTGTATTCCACCTCGTGCGGCGTCAGGCCGTCGGTGCGCCGGGTTGGCGCCAGCACCCGTTCCTGCTCGGCCGCGATCGCGTCCGGGTCGGGTTCCGGCAGATCGACCTCGGCGCAGAACCGGGCCGCCTCCTCGCCGGCGATCGCGCCGTTGACGAACGCGCCCAGCATGTAGTTGTGCGGCACGCTCGCCATGTCCCCGGCGGCGTAGAGCCCGGGCACGGAGGTGCGTGCGCGCTCGTCCACCCACACGCCGGAGGCGCTGTGGCCGGCGCAGAAGCCGATCTCGGAGATGTGCATCTCCACCATCCTGTGCCGGTAGTCGGTGCCGCGCCCGGCGTGGAAGCGCCCGCGCGAGGGGCGTTCGTTGCTGTGCAGGATTGTCTCGATCTCGCCCACCGTCTCGGGGGCCAGATGCGTCATGTTGAGGAACACCGGGCCGTTGCCGCTTTGCAGCTCGCGCCAGAATTCCAGCATCATCTGCCCGGACCAGTAGTCGCACTCGATGAAGCGGGCGCCCTTGTTGTTGGCGGTGTAGCCGCCGAACGGACCGGTGACGTAGGCGCAGGACGGGCCGTTGTAGTCCTTGATGAGCGGGTTGATCTGGTAGCATTCCAGGTTCGCGAGCTCGGCCCCCGCATGATAGGCCATGGCGTGGCCGTCGCCGCAATTGGCCGCGTTCTCGTACGTGCCGAACAGATAGCCCGACGCCGGCAGCCCGAGCCTGCCGGCCGCGCCGCACGCCATGATGACTGTCCGGGCGCGGATCACCAGGAATTCGCTGGTGCGCGTGTTCACCCCGATCGCGCCGCCGATGCGCCCGTCCGGCGTGGTCAGCAGCCGGGTCGCCATGTAGCGGTTGATCACGCCGATGCGCAGGCGGCGCAACTGGCGATACAGCACTTTCTTCACGTGATGGCCCTGCGGCATCGGCAGCACGTAGGTGCCCATGTGGTGCACCTTGCGCACCGCGTAGTCGCCGGCGCCGTCCTTCTCGAACTTCACGTCCAGACTGTCGAGATAGCGGATCATGTCGTAGCTGCCGTTGGCATAGGCCATCAGCGCCTGCTGATGCACGATGCCGTCGTTGGCGATGGTGATCTCTTTCACATACTGCTCGGGCGTCGCGTAGCCCGGGATCACCGCGTTGTTCAGCCCGTCCATCCCCATGGAGATGGCGCCGCTGCGCTTCACGTTGGCTTTCTCCAGCAGCACCACACGCAGGTTCGGATTGGCCTGCTTGGCACGGATCGCGGCCATCGGCCCGCCGGTGCCGCCGCCGATCACGAGCACGTCGGCCTCCAGGGTCTCGGTCTTGGGCGTGCTCATGCCGCGGTCTCCGTGGCGAGTTGCGCGAGATAGGTGAACGGGAACACGCCGCGCGCGTGCCCGTCGGAGAAGCTAAGGTTCAATGCGTAACCACCGATCGACGCGGCAGAAATCAACCGGATCCCGGGCGGCGCCACGATCTCGGTGCCCAGCAGGCGCGACCCCGCGCAGGCGGCGCAGCGGCAGGCGCGGCGTAGATCAGCCGCATCGAAATGAAGCCGCGTCGCCGCGAGCTGCAAGGTCAGCACCCGGCCCCCCGCACCGATCGTCACCGTCTCCGGTATGGCCGCTTCCGACCGATCGCCTGGCATCTCTCGTTTCCTTGCGAAGCTGGGCGAGTGTGACGGAAGCGGCCGCTGCGGGCGAGCAACTAGTTGCGCTGCATCTGCATGCCCGGACCCATGTGCATCGACGTCGGGTGCGCCATCATCGCGGTGGCCATGGCCCCATCGCCACCCATCGCGGCGGCGAAGGTCTGCACCTTAGCCCCCTTGGCATCGCGTGCCGCTTCGCCCTGGGTCATGTACGCGACCACCGGCTGGCCCGGCTGCGTCACGTAGTAGGCGTATTGCGCGAACAGCTTGAGCCCGGTGGCGTGGTCATAGACGTAGGCCGCATCCACCTTCTGCTTGGCACTTCCCGCCGCCTTGATCGCCGCCAGCAGCGCCGGCACCGAGGGATAGGTCTTGATGCCCTGGCCGGACAGCCACAACTCGGGCGGCAGATCGATGTTGGCCTTCGGGTTGTAGGGCGGCGTCGCCAGCGCCTTCGCGTAACTGAGGCCAAGCTGCTTGTACGCCGCCTCCATGTAGGTCGGGTTCACCCAGGTCTTCATGTCGAGCGGCGGGATGTGGGCATATTTCGCCAGGATGGAATGATCGAAGGCGAGCGTCTTCACCCAGCGCGGCTTGAAGGTCGGATCGGGATGCAGGTAGCCGCCATGGCTGAAATACAGGTACAGCACCTCCTTCGGGATCATGGTCCATTTCGACAGCAACGTCGCCGCGCGCACCGGATCGGCGGTGATCCATTGCTGGCCGGCGATCAGCGCCTTGATATAGGCGACCACGAGCTCGGGGTATTTGTCGGCGAACGCCTTGGTGACCACGATGCCGTGCAGATAGGGGATGTCGGTCGCCGAGCCGGAGTAGATCATCCGGCCGGTGCCGTTGAACTCCATGTATTCCGAGATCGGACAGAAATCGGCGTGCGCGGCGATCTTGTGCGTGGCGATGGAGGCGATGCCGACCATCGGGTCCTGGTTGACGACCTTGAACTTGTCCATCGGGATGTGCGCGTCCTGCGCCATCTCGAACAGCATGCCCCAGGCGGCACTGCCGACCGGCACCGAGATCGCCTTGCCTTCCAGGTCGCGGATGCTCTGCACCGGCGAATTCGCCGGCACGACGATGCCGTTGCCGGCCCCGGTCAGGTTGTAGTTGGTGAGCGCGATCAGGTAGGAGCGCTCCTTCGCGGTGGCCTGGAAGCGGGCGCCGTTGACCACCAGCGGGTAGTCGCCCATCACCCCGAAATCGAGCTTGCGCGCCATCATCATCTGCGTGATCGGCGCGCCGGAGGAATAGTCGCTCCATTCGACATCATATTTCACGCCGGCATACTTGCCCGTGTGGGGCAGGTATTTCTGCAACAGCCCCATGTGCATCACCACCTCCCCGGCCGGGTAGGTGTCGGTGCACATCGACTGGTGGCCGATCCTTATGTCGATCGTCTTGGCCGCGGCCGGCGCAAGCGGCACGGCGAGCAGACCAAGGGCCAGGGCGGCATGGCGCAGCATCTGTGGATCCTCCTGCATGCAAAACCAGGTCCGCCGGCCCGGGTGGGCTGGCGGGCATGCCGTGATCCAAGCGTTCCTCGTTTCCCTCGCGCCATCTAGGCGGCGGACCGGCCGGTGCGTGCAAGGCAAACCGTCCGGCGCTGGCAACTACTTGCCGTTCAGCAATCCCCTGCCCCGGGGGATCAGGGGGCAGGGGATCAGGCGATCAGCCGCGGGAGATCAGGCGGCCTCGCTGTCCGACTCGGCCCGCCGCTCGCTGCGCTTGCGCGCGTTCGGGTCGAGATGGCGCTTGCGCAGCCGCACCGCGGCGGGCGTCACCTCCACCAGCTCGTCGTCTTCCACATACGCGATCGCCTGCTCCAGGCTCATCCGCCGCGGCGGGATCAGCAGCATCGCGTCGTCCTTGCCGGCGGCGCGGATGTTGGTGAGCTTCTTCTCCTTGATCGGGTTCACATCCAGATCCGACCCGCGGGCGTGCTCGCCCAGGATCATCCCGACATAGACCTTGTCGCCCGGGGAGACGAACAGGGTGCCGCGCTCCTGCAGGTAGAACAGCGAGTAGTGGATCGCCTCCCCGTCCGAGTTGGAGATCAGCGATCCGGTCCGTCGTCCCTCGATCGGCCCCTTCCACGGCCCGTAGCCGGCGAACAGCCGGTTCATAATGCCGGTGCCGCGGGTGTCGGTCAGGAACTCGTTGTGATAGCCGATCAGCCCGCGACTCGGGATGAGGAACGTGAGCCGCACCTTGCCCCCGCCCGAGGGGCGCATGTCGCGCAATTCGCCCTTCCGGCGGCTGAGCTTCTCGACCACGACGCCGGAAAAGGGCTCATCGACATCGACCAGCGCTTCTTCCATCGGCTCCTCGCGCCCGCCCGTCTCCGGATCGCGCCGGGTCAGCACGCGCGGCCGGCCGATGCAAAGCTCGAAGCCCTCGCGGCGCATGGTCTCGATCAGCACGCCCAACTGGAGCTCGCCGCGGCCGGCAACCTCGAACGCCTCGGTCTCGTTGCTGTCGGTGACCTTGATGGCGACGTTGCCCTCGGCCTCGCGGAACAGCCGGTCGCGGATCTGCCGCGACGTGACCTTCTTGCCCTCGCGCCCGGCCAGCGGGCCGTCGTTGATGCGGAAGGTCATGGCCAGGGTCGGCGGATCGACCGGCGTCGCGGGCAACGGCGCGGCAAGCTCGGGCGCGCCGATCGTGTCCGGGATCGTCGCCTCGGCAAGCCCGGCAATGGCGATGATGTCGCCCGCCTCGGCTTCCTCCACCGTCACCCGATCGAGGCCGCGGAACGACATCAGCTTGGTGAGCCGCCCGGTCTCGATCACGCGCCCGTCCGCATGCAGCACCTTGAGCGGCATGTTGAGCTTCGCCCGCCCCTGCTCCACCCGCCCGGTCAGCACCCGGCCCAGGAAATTGTCGTAGTCGAGGATGGACGCCACCATCGCGAAGGGCGCATCGGGCAGGACCGTGGGCGACGGCACATGCGCCAGCACCAGGTCGAACAGCGCCGACAAATCCTTGCGCGGCCCGTTCAGCTCCACATCCGCCCAACCCTGCCGGCCCGAGGCATACAGCATCGGGAAATCGAGCTGCGCATCGCTGGCACCCAGCGCGGCGAACAGGTCGAACACCTCGGTATGCACCTCGTCGGCGCGGGCGTCGGCACGGTCGATCTTGTTCACCACCACGATCGGGTGCAGCCCGCGGGCGAGCGCCTTGCCGACCACGAATTTGGTCTGCGGCAGCACGCCCTCGGCGGCATCGACCAGCACCAGGGCGCCGTCGACCATGTTCAGGATGCGCTCGACCTCACCGCCGAAATCGGCGTGGCCAGGGGTGTCCACCAGGTTGATCCGGGTCCCCTTCCATTCCACCGACGCGCATTTGGCGAGGATGGTGATCCCCCGCTCCCGCTCCAGGTCGTTGCGGTCGAGCGCGCGGTCGGTCACCGCCTGGTGCTCGCGGTAGGCGCCCGACTGGCGCAGGAGCTGATCGACCAGGGTGGTCTTGCCATGATCGACGTGGGCGATGATGGCGATGTTGCGGATGTCCATGACGGTCCTTGCGGGCGAGGTCGCCGGAAACAATCCCGCCGGCAAACGCCCCCGAGGCAGGCCTCGGGGGGCGGTTCGGCCCGGAAGGATCGATGATGCGGCGCACACATAGGCCCGTACGCGCCCGGATGCGAGCCGAAAAGCGCGCGATCCAGCCCCGGCGTTGCATGGCAGGGCTCCTCCGCATCGCCCGCTGCCCCCGAAGCAGGTCAATTCTGGACGGTGATCGACCCGCTGCCGGTCAGGGTCACCGGCGGGAACTCGGTGCCGAGCAGGGCCGGGGTCCAGGCGTAGCGCACGCTGACCGTCAATATGTTGCCCGGCGCGTAGCTGGGCGAAAACCCCACGGTGCTGACAACCGCCCCGTCGGCGCTGCCGAGCAGGGCCGTGGCGGCGGTGGTGACCACCTGGCCGATCTGGCCGGCACTCGCCGAGGCACTGTTCACCGCCCCATAACGCAACGCCAGATCCACCGCGTAGTCGAGCGTCCGCTGCGCCGCCACCAGCCGATACAGCTCGAACACGGCCAGAAAGGCCAGCAACAACACCGGAAACGCCAGCGCGAACTCGATCGCCGCCGTGCCCCGCCGATCCGGCCGCCGCCATCCGCTCATTGGATGCGCGCCGTGCCGCTGGCGCTCAGCACCAGCGGCGAGGCCACGCCCGGCAACGGAAAGGGCAAGGGCACCGCGGCGCTGGCCGTCACGCTCGCCCAGTCCCCGAGCACCTGGCCAGTCGGACACGGCGTGTCGTCGTCGCAATCGGTCGGGCTCGCGCCCTGCACCGTGCCCGTCGGCGGCAGACAATAACAGGCGACGCTCGCCGAGGCAGTCACCGCCGGGCTGCCACTCCCCGCCCCCGCCACCGCCGCGCCAGCGATCTGCGACGCAGACACGCCCGCAACCCCCCAAGCCCCGAACAATCCCGCCTGCAACGCCCGGTCCACCCGCAAACGAACCGTGAGCGCCGTGCCCAGGTCGAACAAACCCAGCAACAACGGCAACACCACCAGCGCCAGCGCCAACGCGGCCTCGACCGACACGACGGCACGGCGGTCGGGAAGGAAGGCCAAGGGGCTCTGCCCCCTGGACCCCCGCCAAGGGCTCGCCCTTGGAACCCTTCTGTATTGGTTCGG